>CALACZ010000075.1 GCA_937890735.1 uncultured Bacillota bacterium | reverse complement strand
CAATTCGTCATCGCGCTTCGCCGGATCTTTTCCGCCAATGCGGCGGTTTGGAACGCTTGAAATACACAAAGTATTCCTGCGCATTCCAAACCTTGCCTTGACGAAAAATCTCTCGGCGAATCTGCGCGACGAATTGCGCGGTCCTGCCTTGTTTTTTACTTTTTTATAAATTATACTGATAGAAAATAGAAGGGAGTGTGCGCCGTGGCAAATCAGAATGAGCAGCCGCTCGATCTATATGCGCCGGTAAGCGCGCTGCGCGGAGTGAGCACCGTGCGGGCGGGGCTGTTTGCAAAGCTGGGCGTGCACACGCTCTACGACCTTCTGACCTTCTTCCCCCGCGATTATGAGGACCGCACGCGCCTTCTCGACATCGCGCAGCTCCGACCCGACGAACCTGCGTGCTTTGAGGCGATGGTCGTCTCGTCGCCGCGCCTGTCGCGCATCCGCAAGGGGCTGGATATTACGCGCGTGCAGGTGGCGGACGCCACGGGGCGGCTGACGCTTGTGTTTTTTAACCGCCCGTATCTCGCGGACAGCCTACATTACGGCGAGAGCTACCGCTTTTACGGCACGCTGAACGCCGACGGCGCGGCGCAGGTCACGAATCCTGTCTTTGAGCCGGCGGAGCGCGCCGGGACGGTCACGGGGCGGCTGTTTCCCATCTACTCGCTCACGGCGGGGCTTTCCAACAATGTGATCATCCAGTGCGTGCGGCAGGCGCTGGACGCGTGCTGCGAACTGCTCCCCGAGCTGCTGCCGCAAAGCGTGCGCGCGGAGTATGGGCTCTGCGACGCGCAGACCGCCTATCGCACGGTGCACACGCCGCAGGACGCCGCAGCCTTGCAGCAGGCGCGGCGGCGGCTGGTATTTGAGGAGTTTTTTGTCTTTTCGGCAGGCTTACAGCTCGTGCGGTCGGAGCGGCGCGTGCAGCACGCGGTCGTGATCAGCTCCGGCGCGCTGCCGGAATTTTACGCCGCGCTCCCCTACCGGCTGACGGCGGCGCAGGAAAAGGTGTTGGGGCAGATCACGCACGATCTCGCCTCCGGCACGCCGATGAACCGGCTGGTGCAGGGCGATGTGGGCAGCGGCAAGACCGCCGTGGCGGCGGCGGCGGCATTTCTTGCAGCGCGCGGCGGCGTGCAGACCGCGCTCATGGCGCCCACCGAAATTCTCGCCGAGCAGCACTATAAAACGCTCACGGCGCTGCTCGCGCCGCTGGGCGTGACAGTCGCGCTGCTGACCGGCTCGATGACGGCGGCGCAGAAGCGCGAGGTCAAGGCGCGCCTCGCGGACGGCACAGCACAGGTCGTGGTGGGCACGCACGCGCTGATTACAGCGGACGTGGAATTTGCCGAACTGGGGCTGGTCATCGCCGACGAGCAGCACCGCTTCGGCGTGGCGCAGCGCGCGCGCCTGTCCGGCAAGGGTGAAAGCCCGCATCTGCTCGTCATGTCCGCAACGCCCATCCCGCGCACGCTGGCGCTGATTGCCTACGGCGAGCTGGATGTTTCGACCATCGACGAGCTGCCGCCGGGGCGGCAGCCGGTGGAGACGTTCCTCGTAGACGAGAGCTACCGCAGACGCCTCAACGCCTTTGTGCAGAAGCAGTGCGACGAGGGCGGGCAGGTGTACATTGTCTGCCCCGCTGTGGAGGAGAGCGAGCTGGAATCGCTCAAATCCGCCGAGGTCTGGGCGCAGACGCTTCAGGCGGCGGTATTCCCGCAGCTTCGCGTGGGGCTGCTGCACGGCAAGATGAAGGCGTGCGACAAGGAGGACGTGATGGCGCGCTTTGCGCGGCACGAGATCGACGTGCTCGTGTGCACCACGGTCATCGAGGTCGGCGTGGACGTGCCGAACGCGAACCTCATCCTCATCGAAAACGCTGACCGCTTCGGGCTCAGCCAGCTCCACCAGCTTCGCGGGCGTGTGGGACGCGGGGCGCGCAAGTCATACTGCGTGCTCGTCTCGTCCACGAAAAACCCGGACACGCTCGAGCGGCTGAGGACGCTCTGCCGCTCGTCCGACGGCTTTGCCATCGCGCAGAAGGACCTTGCGCTGCGCGGTCCGGGCGACTTTTTCGGCAGCCGCCAGCACGGTCTGCCGCTGCTGCGCGCGGCGGCACTGGAGATGGACCTGAAAACGCTGGAGCAGGCGCAGCAGGCGGCGGCGCAGGCGCTCGGCGCGCCGGGCTGGCAGGAGGACGCGGAATACGCGCCGCTGCTGCGCCGCATCGGCGTGCTGTTCGAGACTGCGCCCGTTGCCCTCAATTAACTGCATACCTTCCCTGCCGTGTACATAGATTTGTACACGGCAGTATTTTTATAGGAGGGTCATTATGCAGACTATGACGGACTATTTTCTCGGCGGCAACACGGCGCGGGGGTTTTACTCGCTGTACGACAGCTTCTGCCCGCCGCGCGGCGGGATGTTTTTGTGGGTCATCAAGGGCGGACCGGGCTGCGGCAAATCGACATTTATGAAAACGATCGCCGCCGCGGCGGAGGAGGCGGGACTCGTCGCCGAGCGCGTGCGCTGCTCCGGCGACCCGCACTCGCTCGACGCGGTGTGCGTCCCGGCGTGGAACGTGGGGTATGTGGACGGCACCGCGCCGCACGTTCTGGACGTTCCGTATCCGGCGGCAGCTGGGGCGTATCTCGATCTGGGGCAGTTTTACGACATCGCGGCGGTGCGGGCGAAGCTGTCATTGATCGTATCCTTAAACAGCGCGTACAGATCGCGCTACCGCGAGGCATATGCGCTGCTGGCGGCGGAGGCTGCGCCGGAGGAGTCTGAGCCGTGGCAGCAGCACGCCATCCCACGCTTTGCGCGCGCCATCACCTGCGAGGGGCTGTATGACCTCACGCCCGCGAAAGCGGAGCGTCTGCCGGCGCGGGAGCTGGCAGCGCGCGCGGAGGCGTCGGTGCTGCTGGGAAGGCGCCTCATCGACCTGCGCTCTGCCCTGCACCCGGCGCGCTCGGAGGGCTTTTTCCTGCCGGACAGCGGCGCGTGCTGCCGCGTGGGCGATACGGCGGCGGAGGCGCAGCTCACGGAGATCTGCGAGCGCGTCTGCCCCATCCTCGCGCAGGCAAAGGCGCTGCATGACGAGCTGGAGGCGCTTTATAACCCGCACGTCGATTTTGCGGGCGTGCACGCGCTGGCGGAGGAACACATCGCACGGCTGAAAAAATAAAATTCACATTTTACGCATTGTAAGATGCGGAAAAATGTTGTAGAATAGTCTCCAAATGTGAATATAGCAAATTCGGAGGTACTACAAATGAAAAAACCGATCGTTTTAGTAATTATGGACGGCGTGGGACGCGGTGACGGCGGCAGCGGCGACGCAGTCGCGCAGGCGAACACCCCGGTGCTCGATAAGCTGATGGCGACCTGCCCGATGACGTGGCTCAAGGCGCACGGCACTGCCGTGGGTCTGCCCAGTGACAACGACATGGGCAACTCCGAGGTCGGTCACAATGCGCTCGGCTGCGGGCAGATCTACTCGCAGGGCGCAAAGCTCGTGCAGGAATCCATCGAAAACGGCGCGCTGTTCGCGTCGAAAACGTGGACGGAGCTGACGGATAACTGCCTGAAAAACGGCAAGGCGCTGCATTTTATCGGTCTGCTGTCCGACGGCAACGTCCATTCCAATATCTCGCACCTCATCGCCATGCTGCGCCACGCGCGGGAGCAGAACATCGCCCGCGTCTACTGCCACATCCTGCTCGACGGGCGCGACGTGCCCGCGACGAGCGCGCTGGACTATGTCGCGCAGCTTGAGAGCGTGCTGGCGGAGCTGTCTGACAGCACGCATGAATACAAGATCGCCTCCGGCGGCGGGCGCATGGTCATCACCATGGATCGCTATGAGGCAAACTGGGGCATGGTCGAGCTGGGATGGCGCACGCATGTGCAGGGGCTGGGCCGTCAGTTTGCCAGTGCAAAGGACGCCATCGAGACCTACCGCGCCGAAAATCCCGGCATGATCGACCAGGATCTTCCGCCGTTCGTTGTGGCAAGGGACGGCAAACCCGTTGCGAAGATCGAAAACGGAGACAGCGTCATCCTCTTTAACTTCCGCGGCGACCGCGCGCAGGAAATTTCCCTTGCCTTTGACCGCAAGGACTTTGACAAGTTTGACCGCGGCGACTATACCGGCGTGCTGTTTGCCGGTATGCTGGAATACGACGGCGACCTGCACATCCCGCAGAAGTACCTCGTTGAGCCGCCGGTCATCAAGAACACGCTGACCGAAGTGCTCTGCAAAGCGGGCGTGCGCGAGTATGCCATATCCGAAACGCAGAAGTTCGGGCATGTCACCTACTTCTGGAACGGCAACCGCTCCGGCAAGGTGGACGAAAAGCTCGAAACGTACGAGGAAGTCCCGTCCGACATCATCCCGTTCGATCAGGAGCCGGCGATGAAGTCGAAGGAGATCACCGACAAGCTCGTCGCCGCCATGGCGTCGCATGATTATGATTTCCTGCGCTGCAACTACCCCAACGGCGACATGGTCGGTCACACGGGCGTGATGAGCGCCGTGATCAAAGCCATGGAGTGCGTGGACGCGAGCGTCGGGCGCGTGATCGAAGCGGCTGACAAGTACGGCTACACCGTCCTCGTGACCGCCGACCACGGCAACGCCGACCAGATGACCGAAACGAAGAAGGGCAAGACGAGCGTCCGCACGGCGCATTCGCTGAACCCCGTGCCGTTCATCATCTATGACCCGGATACAAAGTACGTCATCCACGACGGGCATTACGGGCTCGCAAACGTTGCACCGACCATCGTGACCATGATGGGGCTCAAAGCGCCTGCGTGCTGGCAGCCCAGTATGATCTGACGAAGGATCATGCAAAAGAAGCTCATAGTCATTTCGGTTTTCGCACTGGCGCTGGCTCTGCTCTGCGCGTGCTCGTCCGTAGAGCAGCCGCCCGCCGTACCGACGGACGCTGCGTCTGCGTCCGTGGCGGAAAACACCGAAGCACCGGCGTCCGCGCCGAATCAAGCGTCTGATGCGGAGCCTGTTTCGGGATCGCTTCCAGATTCTACCCCCCCCCGCAAAAATTCCGAGCCTGAATCACCGCCTGAACCCGAGCCTGATCGGGTTCAGGCGCTCGAGGCAAAGCCTGTGCAGGCTGACGATCTGCACGCTCCCGAACGCGTTCTGATCTCCGAACAATATACCGCCGAGGTCGATACCGCTGTGATACAGCAGGGCGACTGCCGGATCGAGGGTCGGGAGTATCGCGTCTCGGACGGCGTAACGGCATATACCTACCGCGCGACCGGCATCGGCGACTGTAGCTTTTTTGACCAGACGGTCACAGAACCGGGCGTTGTCTGGTATTACAGCTACGAGTCCGGCGACTGGGTCTGCCAGACGCTTGCCGAAGGGACGTTTTCCTCCCCGGTCGTCGTTGTGGAGCTTGACCCCGGCACGACCTATTTCTTTGCCCTGCCGCGCACGGTCGTTCTGCGTGAAAACGACTCCATGGAGTATCTCCCGGAGCAGGATGGTTCGCTGAATATCACGCAGACCGAAGAAGGGCTTCAGCTGACGGTAACAGGTCACGGTTTGGAAGAGGGACGCGTTTCGGATGCGCTGATCCTGACCTCGCCGGATAAGATCATGAACTGGGACGTCAGCAATTGCGCCAAGGCATGGGTGTCCTATGTGAATAACGACAGTATGCTATGGTGCTATGGGGGCTATTACCGGGAGTCTCCCTATAATTACATACCGACCGGCACGAACTATTATTACTGCTGCGCTGCGTGCTACTGCATCCGGGGCTTCCTGAGCCGCACGCCGCCGTGTCAGGAAGCGCCCGCGCTCACCATTCTGATGCTTGACACCATGGCGCAGCGGCAGAACAGCTATGGCTATTGGGCGACCGAGCCGGGCAGCGGATGGCTGCAAAGCTACTACGGCATCGGGGCAGGCTTTTATGACACACGCTTCAATACGGAGTTGCTTGAGCTCTATATCCGCGCCGCACAGAAATTCGGCGGCAATATGTTTGAGGACGCCATCGACCGTTATCTTGCGTTTTTTACCCAGTTTGCGGATACGAACCACATTGACACAGAGAACGGCGGCTGGCTGATTCCCGACTACTGGCATCCGAACGAGCATACCGTGCCGCATACCTCGCTCAACCATCAGATCAGCGAATGTCTGGCGCTGTATCACGCGGCGGAGCTTCTGGGGCGGGAAGAGCTTTTTGCCCTTGCCGATCGAATGCTGCTGGCGATCGAGGATACCGGCGCTAAGTGGGTCATGCCGGATCATGATCTCTATTACAGCATCCAGCCTGACGGTACTTATGTGGAGGGCGACTATCCCTGCCTGACGTACAACGATCTGCTTCATCTGCGGGAGTATCTGACCGACAGCGGACGGGCGGAAACGGATACGCTGAACTATCTGATGAGCGAAAAGCTCCAATGGATGACAAATAACGGCGTGACGGGTTATGAAAAAGGCTGAAACCCTTTTTTTGACTTGTACTTTTGCCGCAAAACCGTTACAATAGTATGACAACCGTGAAACAACCTGACTCTCCATCCAACGAAAGGAGGATTTCCATGATCCGTCAGAAAACCAGCCGCGGCGTGATCGCGGTGGAAAGCGACGTTTATACCAGCATTGCCGGCTATGCCGCGTCGAACTGCTTCGGCGTAAAGGGCATGGCGGTGCGCTCCATGACCGACGGTCTGGTGCACCTGCTGCGCCGCGAGGCGATGCGCAAGGGTGTGCGCGTTCTGTTCCATGACGACGGCTCGATCTCCATCGATCTGCATATCATGATCGACCGGGGCGTCAATATCTGCGCCATCAGCGACTCCATCATCAATGAGGTCCGCTATTTTGTCTCCAAATCCACCGGCACGCAGGTGCGCGCCGTCAACGTTTTCGTTGACTCTATCACGACTGACTAACGCGCGCCATTTGCGCAACACGGAGGTGTTCTAACTTGATTCAGACCATTGACGGCGCATCTTTCCGCCGGCTGATCTGCAGCGCAGCTGCGGCGGTCGATAACAACTGCCAGAAGATCAACGAGCTGAACGTGTTTCCCGTGCCCGACGGCGATACCGGCACGAACATGGGCATGACGCTCGGCGCTGCCGCGACCGATCTTTCCAAAGCGCCGCAGGATATTACTCTGACAAAAGCTGCGGATATGACCGCTTCTGCCCTGCTGCGCGGGGCGCGCGGGAACTCCGGCGTCATCCTTTCGCTGCTGTTCCGCGGGTTTTCAAGCGCCTGGAAGGGCAAGCTCAGCGCGGACGGTCGCGATTTTGCCGCCGCGCTCACCACGGGCGTGGACGCTGCCTACAAGGCGGTCATGAAGCCCGCCGAGGGCACGATCCTCACCGTCTCGCGCCTGACCGCCGACGCGGCGCGCGCGCTGGCAGACAACTGCGCCGATATTGAGTACGTTGTGGAGCAGTCGATCGAAACTGCCCGCGCGGCGCTTGAAAATACCGTCAATCAGAACCCGGTGCTCAAAAAAGCCGGCGTTGTGGACGCGGGCGGCATGGGCTTTGTGGTCATTCTGGAGGCAATGCTCTCCTCCCTGCGCGGCAATGACGTTGTCAGCACCGTGGATCACGCGGCGGTGAACGAGCAGGCGGATTTTGCCCAGTTTGACTCGGAGGATATTACCTTCGCGTTCGACACGGTGTTCATCGTGCGCAAGTTCAAGGACGTTTCGCTCGAGCCGCTGCGCCATTTCCTCGACGGCATCGGCGACAGCCTTGTCATCGGCGAGGACGACGAGGCGTTCAAGGTCCATGTCCATACCAATATCCCCGGCGACGCGCTGAGCGAGGCGCAGAAATACGGCACGCTGGAGCTGGCAAAGATCGAAAATATGCGGATGCAGCACGACGATCTTGCCGCCGGACGCGCCGCGCGCTCCACCGACGATCTGGAACAGATCGAGCAGGAGCTGGAGGCGCAGGAGGGCGCAGCCGTTGAGATCACGAAGGAATACGGCGTGGTCGCGGTGTGCGCGGGCGCGGGGCTTGCGGATGTGTTCCGCGACCTCGGCGTCGATCAGATCGTGGAGGGCGGGCAGACCATGAATCCCTCCACGCAGGACATCCTGCGCGCCGTGGAGCTGACCCCGGCGGAAACGGTGTTCGTTCTGCCGAACAACAAAAATATCATCCTTGCCGCGCAGCAGGCTGCCGAGCTGGCGGACAAGCCGGTCATCGTCATCGCCAGCAAGACCGTGCCGCAGGGCATCACCGCGATGCTGAACTTTGATCCGTCCCTCCCGGCGGAGGACAACACCGCCGCGATGTCGGACTGCCTCGACACCGTCACGACCATGCAGATCACCTACGCCGCGCGCGACTCCGACTTTGACGGGCATCAGATCGCCGAGGGCGACTATCTGGCGCTTTGCAACGGCGCGCTGATGGGCACGAGCCGCGACCTGCACGCGCTGCTGCGGATGATGGCGGAAAAGGTCGGCGCGGAGGGCAAGGAGTTTGTGAACATCTTCTACGGCGCGGATACGCCGCAGGAGGATGCGGAGCAGACCGCCGCGCTGTTCGCAGAGCTTGCGCCGCAGGCGGAGATCAACCTCCTCTCCGGCGGTCAGCCGATCTACTATTATCTCATTTCTGCGGAATAAGTGAAAATTGCAACAGGCGGGCACATTTGTGCTCGCCTGTTTTTTGCTATAAAGACCTTATTTCTGAGCTACCGCCGCGTTTTGTCGTAACGTAGGGGCGTGGGCTTGCCCCGCCCGGCAGGATGCAATCGCAAATCCGCATGTTCTACCGGCAAAAACGAAAAACGTTTTGTAGGGGCGGACGTCTCTGTCCGCCCGTGGGGCAATTGCGAATTTGCCGATGGGTTTCGTAAAAAACAGACGTGCGTCCTGCCGGGCGGACAGGGTCGTCCGCCCCTACGGGTACGTTCGTATTCGCATGGGTGCAATCAAATTTGTGACATCGTACTGCGCGGGCGGGGTAGAACCCCGCCCCTACGCAAAATAATCACTTCTTCACTATTCACTCTTACTTCTTACCTCAATTCGCCCCTCCCCTACGCAAATAAGTTCCTACAAAATCGCCCCAGGGCGCTGCTTTCGCAGCGCCCTGGGGCTTTGAGGAAAGAACATTTATGAGTAAACTCAACCGAAGTTGAAGTTGCGGAAGAACTCGTAGTAGGGGTCGTAGCTGCCGCCGTTCTGGTCATTCTGACCGCTCTGATCGCCCTGGGACGGCTGCTGCTCCTGCGTCTGCTGCTGGGGCTGCTCGGTCACAGTCTCAGTCTCGGCGGGCTTTTCGTCGAGCGTGACCGTGAGATCCAGCTCTCTGCCGCTGCGCCAGACGCTGACGCTGACCTCATCGCCTGCACGGCAGCGGTTCAGTTCTGCCTGCAATTCCGTGGTGCTTGCCAGCTCCTTACCGTTAAAGCTCGTCAGCACGTCGCCTGCCTGGATGCCCGCCTGTTCGGCACAGCTTCCCTCGCTGACGCTGCCAATATACACGCCGGTCGGCAGACCGTAGCTCTGCGCGGTGGCGGTGTCCAGATCCTTGACCGTAACGCCAAGATATGCCTTATCGGTCACGCGCCCGTTTTCCTGAATATCGTAGATCATATCGAGCACGTCGTTGATGGGGATGGCGAAGCCGATGCCCTCGACGGTGCTGCCGTTTGCCGCGGACGCGGACGGCTTGGCGGTGGTGATGGCGATGACGTTGCCGTTCATGTCAAACAGCGGACCGCCGGAGTTGCCGGCGTTGATCGCCGCGTCGGTCTGGAGCATATTGATGGGCACGCCGCTGGTGTTGATCTCGCGGTCGAGGGCGCTGATATAGCCCTGCGTCATGGTGAAGGTCAGCTCGCCGAGCGGATTGCCAATGGCGACGACCTGCTCGCCGACGATGAGGTCATCGGCGTTGCCGATGGTCACAGTCTGAAGATTCTCTGCCTCCACCTTCAAAAGCGCGATGTCGTTCGTCTCATCGCCGCCGATGAGCGTGGCGTCGTACTCATCGCCGTTGTGCATGGCGACGGTGATGCTCTCGCCGCCCTTGATGACGTGATAGTTGGTTACGATGTAGCCGTCCGCCGTGAGCACGAAGCCGCTGCCGGCGGTAGAGGTCGAGGTGACCTGCCCCCAGACATTCGTCGTGCCGGTGGTGCGGATGCCGACGACCGCGTCCACGTTCATCGCGTAGACCTCGGCGGGCGTCAGCGACTTATCGCCGTCATTCGACTTGAGCGTGGTGGGAAGCGGGGTCTTTTCAATGGTGTATTCCTGCGTTGTGCCCGACTCGGCGGTCGAATCCGTCTCGTCCTCTGCGGACGGTTCGGGGGTAGTCTCGGCAGGTGTCTCCGCCATTGTGGCACGCGTTTCGGCGTTGCGGTCGGAAATTTTGCCGATCACGTTCGTGAGCACCGAACCGCCGATGCCGGCGACCAGCGCCACGGCGACGACCAGTGCGATGAGCCTGCCGGTCTTGCCCTTTGCCTTTTTCGGCTCGTGGTGCTGCGGCTCATGCTGCGGCGCCGCAGGTTCGGGCTGGGGTTCAAAGGAATAATTCATTCTCTCATCATAATTATCCATAAAAAACGCTCCTTGCTGCCGCTTGGCTGCGGCGTTTATTTCTTATGCTGCTATATTAGGCACGATTTATGAAAAATATATGTCTGTCTGGAAAACGAATTTTGAACGGTCTGCGAACATTCAGTGAAATGGAAGATTCAGCATATGGCTCACCCTTTTTAAGGAAAGGCGGCGGCGCATATAGGGATGATAGCGGAAGCTCTCGGCGACGAACGCCGGGCTTTTGCCGATCTCGTCCGGCGTGAGCTTGCAGCCCGCCTTGCGCATCGCGGCACGGCACTCGTCCGCCGTGGGCACGCTGCGGACGATCTGTATGATTTTTTGCCAGTTTTCCTCGATAGAGCGCGGGTCGATCGCGTCGGTGATGGTATCGGGCGTGTTGAGCCGGCGCACATCCGGCGCAAGCGCGCCGTAGACGTGGTAAATTTCGTCCCAGTCGTTCTCCTCGCGGTGCGCCGTCACGGCGGGCAGGCGCGCGAGCTTGTCGTAATACTCCAAAATCAGCAGTGTGGCAACGCCCACATCCTCGCCGTGGAAGTTCGGAATTTTGCCCTCCAGCAGCTCCTTGCACTCCCAATAGTGCGCCAGAATGTGCTCCGTGCCGCTGCCGGGGCGGGACGTTTTGGTAAAGCTCATGGCGATGCCCGTAAGCAGCAGCGACTCAAAGATCGCCCCCGCCGCGTCCTCGTCCGCCGCCGTGACCAGCTCCGCCTGCGTGAGGATACGGTCGGTCGCCATGCGCGTGAGGTCGGCGACGCGCCGGCAGTAGCTCTCCCCTGTCAACAGGTGCGAGACCTGCCAGTCGATGAGCGCAACGTATTTGGACACCATGTCGCCGAAGCCCGCCGATTTAAGCTGCGCGGGCGCGGCGGCGAGGATTTTCGTATCTGCGATGATGACCTCCGGGCATTTTGCCGGGTGGGTCGTTTTGAAATTGCCGTCCACGATCGGCGCGCTGTAGGACGCGAAGCCGTCCATGCTCGGCGCGGTGGCGAACAGCGCCAGCTTTTTATCGCATCGGGCGCAGGCGAAGCGGCACGGGTCGTGGATCGAGCCTGTGCCGACGGCGAGCACCGCGTCGCAGCGGTCAAAATAGCCCTCCACGGCGCGCACATCGTCCATCGTGGCAACGCGCAGCGTATCATAGACCTTCCGCGTGACATCAAAGCCCGTCAGGCTCTCCAGAATGCCGTCCGCCGCCGCAAGCGTCATTTTGTCCGCGACCACGAGCAGGCGGCGTGGGAAGCCATTGCGCGCTAAAACCTCGCCGACGTGGTGCACCGCGCCGCTCTCTATAACAATATCGTCGATGGCGCACTCGTGCGTCTGCCCGCAGGGGCAGTTTCGATATTCCGCGATGAGCTTGTGAAAATCCAGCATCCCATATTCCTCCGCCGCTTTTTTCTGCATTATAGCCGCTTTTCCCGGGCAATGCAATCCTACAGAAAATTTTATGGAATGTTGCATTTTTTAATCCCCAGTGGTATACTATGTTTATACTTTAAAGGAGGCGGCAGTTTTATGCTGATCTCAACCAAAGGACGCTATGCGCTGCACATTATGGTGGAGCTGGCGCAGAACGGCGCGCAGAGCTATATGTCTCTGCCCGTGATCGCCGAGCGTCAGGAAATTTCCGAAAAATATCTGGAGAGCATCATCTCCGTGCTCGTAAAAGCCGGACTCGTAGAGGGCGTGCGCGGCAAGGGCGGCGGCTACCGGCTGCGCAGACCGCCCGAGGACTACTCCGTGGGCGAGATCATCCGCCTGACGGAGGGGACGCTCGCGCCGGTCTCGTGCCTGGACGACAGAAAGGGCTGCTGCATGCGCAAAAGCCTGTGCAAATCACTGCCCATCTGGGAAAAGCTTGACCGCGTCATCAACGACTACCTCGACGGCGTGAGCCTTGCCGACGTGGTCGCGGAGGGCGCAGTTCCCACGCCGTACGCCGAGCACGAAAATTGAATAAAACCTATTGACAAGCTAGGTTTATAGTGGTATCTTATGCGTGAAAAAAGCGAGAATCGTCTCGAACCAAATCTGAGGTGAATCAAATGACAATTTATGCAGATAATGCGGCAACGACGAAAATGAGTCCTGCCGCGATCAAAACCATGACCTATGCGATGGAAGAGGTCTATGGCAATCCGTCGAGCCTCCACACCGTCGGTCAGAAAGCAAACGAAGCGCTGCAAAACGCGCGCGCGACCTGCGCCCGGCTTCTCAACTGCGACCCGAAGGAAATTTATTTTACCTCCGGCGGCAGCGAAGCGGACAACCAGGCGATCCGCTCGGCGGCGCTGATGGGCGCGAAAAAAGGCAAAAAACATATCATTTCCACGGCGTTTGAGCATCACGCGGTGCTGCATACGCTGAAAAAGCTCGATCAAGAGGGCTTTGAGGTCCAGCTTCTGGACGTCGGTCCGCTCGGCACAATCACGGCGCAGCAGGTGGCGGACGCCATCCGCGAGGACACCTGCCTCGTCACCATCATGTACGCCAACAACGAGATCGGCTCGATCCTCCCCATCGCCCAGATCGGCGCTGTGTGCAAGGAGAAGGGCGTGCTGTTCCACACCGACGCCGTGCAGGCGGCAGGGCATCTGCACATCGACGTGCAGGCGGAGCACATTGATATGCTCTCGCTCTCGGCGCACAAATTCCACGGTCCGAAGGGCGTGGGGTTGCTGTACGCCAGACGGGGCGTCATCCTGACGAGCCTCATCGAGGGCGGCGCGCAGGAGCGCGGCAAGCGCGCGGGCACGGAAAACGTCCCGGGCATCATGTCGATGGCGACCGCGTTCGAAGAGGCGTGCGCGCACATCGACGAAAACACGAAAAAGGTCAGCGCGCTGCGTGACAAGCTCATCGCGGGGCTGTCCAAGATCCCGCACAGCGCCCTCAACGGCGACCCGGTGAATCGGCTTCCGGGCAATGTGAGCTTCTGCTTTGAGGGCATCGAGGGCGAGAGCCTGCTGCTGCTGCTGGACGAAAAGGGCATCTGCGCCTCGTCCGGCAGTGCGTGCACGTCCGGCTCGCTCGACCCCAGCCATGTGCTGCTCGCCATCGGGCGCGCGCACGAGGTTGCGCACGGTTCGCTGCGGCTGAGCCTGTGCGAGTGGAACACCGAAGAAGAGATCGACCGCATCCTTGAGGCTGTGCCCGAGGTCGTGGCGCGTCTGCGCGATATGTCGCCTGTGTGGCAGGAGCTGCTGAGCGGCAGGCGTCAGTTCATTCTGTAAGGAGGAAATAGATCATGGCACTTTATACGGATACTGTAATGGATCATTTTCAGCACCCGCGCAACGTCGGCAGTATTAAAGATGCCGACGGCATCGGCGAGGTTGGCAACGCCAAATGCGGCGATATTATGAAGATGTACCTGAAGATCAAGGACAACGTCATCACCGACGTGAAGTTCGAGACCTTTGGCTGCGGCAGCGCCATCGCGTCGAGCTCCATGGCGACCGAGATGATCAAGGGCAAAACCATCGACGAGGCACTGGCGGTCACGAACAAGCAGGTCGTGGACGCGCTCGGCGGGCTGCCCGCGCATAAGTTGCACTGCTCCGTTCTGGCGGAGGAAGCCATCAAGTCCGCGATCAAGGACTACTATGACCGCAACGGCATCGCCTACGATCACAGCAAGTTCCCGGACTGCACGAGCTGCGAAAGCTGCCGGATGGTCTGATGGAGAAGGTTTTGATCGCAATGAGCGGCGGCGTGGATTCCAGCGTCGCCGCTTATCTTATGAAGCAGCAGGGCTGCGAGTGCGTGGGCGTGACGATGCGGCTGTTTGGAAACGACGACATCGGCGTGAGCCGCGAAAAGTCGTGCTGCTCGCTCGACGACGTGCAGGACGCGCGAAGCGTCGCGGCAAAGCTCGCTATCCCCTACTATGTATTCAATTTTACCGGCGATTTCAAAGCGCAGGTCATCGACCGCTTCACGAGCGCCTATGCCTGCGGGCAGACGCCGAACCCGTGCATCGACTGCAACCGCTACTTAAAATTTGAGCGCCTGTATGAGCGCGCGCAGCTTATGGGCTGTGACGCAGTGGTCACGGGGCATTACGCGCGCATCGGGCAGGAAAACGGGCGATGGGTGCTCAAAAAGGCGCTGGACGCGTCCAAGGATCAGAGCTATGTGCTCTACTCCCTCACGCAGGAGCAGCTTGCGCACACGCGCCTGCCGCTGGGCGAATTTGAAAAGGCAGACACGCGCCGGATCGCCGAGGAGATGGGCTTTTTCAACGCCCGCAAGCCCGACAGTCAGGACATCTGCTTTGTCCCCGACGGCGACTACGCGGCATTCATCGAACGCACAACGGGCAAAACGTACCCCGCAGGGAATTTTGTGGATGAGCAAGGGAACATTCTCGGACGTCACCGCGGCATCATCCACTACACCATCGGGCAGCGGCGCGGGCTGGGCATCGCGGCGGAGACGCCGCTGTATGTAAAGCGCATCGACCCGGAGAAAAACGAGGTCGTCCTCTGCCGCGACGAGGCGCTGTATTCCTGCGCGCTCACGGCGAAGGAGCTCAACTGGATGGCGTTTGACACGCCGCCGGAGCGATTTCGCGCCAGCGCGAAAATTCGCTACCGCCACACGGAGCAGCCGTGCACTGTCACGACCCTTCCCGGCGGGCGCGTCGCGGTCGAATTTGACGAACCGCAGCGCGCCGCCACGCCCGGTCAGGCGGTCGTGTTCTATAGCGGCGACACCGTCCTCGGCGGCGGCGTCATAGAATAAAAAATGACCCCGGCGATGCACCGCATCGCCGGGGTCATGCTGCAATTTTCAGAATGCGATCTGCATGAACAGCGCCACAACGCAGAGAATCACGGCGAGGGGGACGTAAATATACCGCCCGACGCTGTACCAGAGCTTGCCGTGCTTTTTCTCACTGCCGGTATTGATGGCGGCGAGCAGCTCGTCTTTTTTCATCACGCAGAACCACGAGATCGCGCCCAGCGTCGCGCCGATGGGGATGATGTAAATGGACACCAGATCCATCCACGGCCCCCACTTGTCGATCGTCTCCATGCCGATGCCGAAGCCGAGGCACAGCACGCACAGGATGATGAGCACCGCCGTGCGGCTGAGCTTGGGGAATTTGTGCATGAGCGATTCGGCGACCGCCTCAAACATATTTTGCAGCGAGCTGACGCCGGCAAAGATCATCGCCAGATACAAAATGATGGCAAACAGCCGCCCCACAGGGATGTCCTGCAAAATAGTCGGCAGCGTGACGAACAACAGGCTCGGGCCTGCGCCCACGTCCAGCCCGTAGGAGAAGCAGGCAGGGATGATGACCAGCGCCGCAACGAGCGCCGCGATGGTGTCAAACAGCGCCGTGTGCTGCGCAACGCCCACGACATCCTCTTTTTTGGACAGGTACGCGCCGTAGACGATCATACCGCTGCCGGTGACGGACAGTGAGAAGAACGCCTGCCCCATCGCCCAGATCCAAATCATCGGGTCTTTCAGCGCCTCCCAGCGGGGCATGAACATAAAGCGGTAGCCCTCCAGCGATCCGGGCAGGAACGCAACACGCACCGCCAGCACCACAAAGATCAGGAAAAACAGCGGCATCATGATCTTGTTGGTCTTTTCAATGCTGTGCGCGCCCAAAAACAGCGTCAGCAGCGTGCCGACGACCACGATAACGTGGTACGGGATGACGGAATACGGCTTGGACGAGAACTCGCTGAACCACACCGCCGTGTCGGCGGTCATGAGCGTTCCGGCGACGGAATCGACCAGCGCCTTGAGCACATAAGTCACGATCACGGCGTAGCCGATGGCGATGCAGAGAGAGCCTGCCAGCGGCAGCCAGCCGAGCACGCCGCCAGCTTTGCCCATGATCTTGCCGCGCGTTGCCCAGGCGTTTTCATATGCGCCGAGCGTGCCCGTTGCCGCGCGGCGACCCATCGCAAACTCTGCCGGAAGCCCGACGTAGCTGAAAATGAACACAAACAGCAGATAGATCAGCAAAAATGCCCCGCCGCCGTTTGCGCCGAGCTTGTTCGGAAAGCCCCAGACATTCGCCATGCCCACGGCAGAGCCGACCGACGCGAGGATAAAGCCCCAGCGGCTGGCAAAGCTCTTTGCGTTTTTGGTATGTTTCATTCCTTCCCCTTTCAGCCGGAGAACGCCTGCGCGGATACAATCTGCACAGGCTGCCGGCTCGCGTTCTGCACGTGTCTGTTCTCTTTGCCATTTTAAGGTTTTACAGCAAAAAAGTCAAGAAAAATTGAGTTGTTTTTGTGCATTTCGGCAAAGAAAACGGTCACCGCGGCGGGACAGCCCGCCGCGGCGACCGTTTTCTGCTTATTTTCTGCGGCAGAAGCGTGCAATGGTGCGAATGACCTTTGGCAGCTCCAGCGGCTTGGACAGATGCGCGTCCATCCCTGCGTCGAGACACCGCTGCGCATCCTCGGCAAAGGCGTTCGCCGTCATGGCAAGGATGGGAATGGTCGCAAGATTGCCGCGCGGCAATGCGCGGATCGCGCGTGCCGCGGTCAGACCGTCCATTACCGGCATCATCATGTCCATCAGCACACCGTCAAACGTCCCCGGCTCGCTTCCCTCCAGCAGTTCCACCGCCTGCCTGCCGTCCGTCACAACGGTGACCCGCGCGCCCGCGTCCTCCAGCAGCGTCTTGGCGATCTCGGCGTTGAGCGCGTTGTCCTCCGCCAGCAGCAGATGCAGCCCCGCGATGCTCCCATCCGGCACTTCATTCTGCACAGACGGCAGCAGCGGCTTTTCAGCGATCTCAAACGGCAGCGTGATGGTAAACGTCGAGCCCTCGCCCTCGCGGCTTTCGATCCCGATCGTGCCGTTCATCTTTTCGATCAGACCCTTGACGATGGTCATGCCAAGTCCCGTCCCCTGCCGGACGCTGCGCACGTCGCTGCGCTCCTGCGTAAAGGGGTCGAAGATATGCTGCAAAAACTCCTGGCTCATGCCGATGCCGGTGTCGGTGATCGTCCAGCGGTAGGTCACGATGAAGTTCTCGATCCCGAGGCTCTCCACGCGCGAGGTGACCTTGCCGCCGACATGATTATACTTAATGCAGTTGGAGTAGATATTCAGAAAGATCTGCCGCAGATGGACAGGGCTTCCGTACACCCAGCGCACCGACGCAGGCGGAAGTCCGCTCGTGTATTCCATCGTCACGCCAGACTCTGCCGCCTTGTCGCCGACGATGGTCAGGATGTCTGCTGCCAGCTGGTTCAGATCCACCAGCTCATGCGCGAGCGTCACTTCCCCGCTCTCGAGCTTGCTCATCTGCAAAATATCGTTGATGAGCGCCAGCAGATGGTTCGCCGCAATGCGCATTTTCTCGCGGTTGGCGTTCACAAGCGCGGTATCGTCCGGGTGCGCGGCGTCGATCTCCAAAAGACCGATGATGCCGTTGAGCGGCGTGCGTATATCATGCGTCATGCGCGAGAGGAAGTTGGTCTTTGCCGCGTTGGCGCGGTCCGCCTGCTCCACGGCACGGCTGAGCTGTTCATTTTTATCCTGCAGGCTCTGCGCATACTGCTCCTGCGCCCGCGCCTGCTCTGCGCGGTAGCGGTGTGTGATCCTGCGGCGAAGCATATAAACGGTCGCCAGGATCAGGACATAGACCGCCAGTGTATACAGCATCACCTGCGGCGTGGAGGTAAAGACGTTCCGCTCCGGCACATAGCAGTACACATACACATCCCGTCCGCGCTCCATCCGTGCCTGGCTGCTCGTTCAGATGGTGCGCCACCTGGCGGCTGCTCTCCGCAATGCGCATGAGGCTCTTTGTCTCCGCCGCCAGCCCGATGCGGTCATAGCGGCTGCACTGCTCGCGGATATAGCTCGCCGTTGTGCGCATACTGCGCTGCGCCGCGTCCATATCCGCGCGCGTGGCTGTCAAAAACGCCGCCGCAAACAGCGCGGCGCCCGCCAGAATATGTGCCAGAACGTGCCGCCGGACGGCGCGCTTATGGTCATTTTTAACCGGCATCGGCGCTTCCCTCCATGAATCTCTGCGGCTCGTCGAGATACCTTCCGAGGATGCTCTCCAGCGTGCCGTCGGCGCGCATCTCGGCAAACACCTGCGAAAGCTCCGCCTCCAGCCCGCGCGTGTCCGTGCGTGCGAACGCAACGCCCAGCCTCACGGTCAGCAGCGGCTCGTCCAGAATGCGGTATTCCAGATCATAATCAGACATACACTGCAAGATCGCCGTCTCGTGCGCCGCGATGGCGTCGGCGTAGCCCTTGGAGAGGAACGGATAGACCAGCCTGGCGGTTTTGAAGCGAAAAGACCTCCTCCAGCTCCGGGATGCGCGGGTCGCTGCCGCTGAGGAAAATTTCCTCCGGCTTGGTGGTAGACTGCACCGCCATGCGCTTTCCGGCAAGGTCGGTAAGCGTTTCAATGCCGCTATCCGGGCGGACCGCCACGACCTGGCGGCTGTACATATACGGCTGTGTCCAGTTATACTGGTCCTCCCGTCCGTCGATGGAAAAGTTGCCCCAGATGCAGTCGATCTCGCCGTTTTCGACCCGTTCCTTTTTGTCCTCCCAGTCTATCGTTACAAAAACCGCCTGATAGCCCATCCGGCGGAAGGCTTCGGTCGCCAGATCGACGTCGATGCCCGTCGGCTGCCCGTTGGAGTCCTCATAATTATAGGGCGGGTAATCGTCGCTTCCCACGCGGATGACGGGCAGATCGCCCGCAGGCTGCGTTTCGTCCGCCGCGCTCTGTGCGCAGCCGCCAAGCGCGCACAGCAGCATCCAAGCCGCAAACAGCAGCGCAAGGCATCTGGATCTTTTCATCTGCATAGGCATTTCTCCACTCGCACACGCCGTGTGCAAAACGCAAAGGTCACAAGGATATAAGAAAATGCGGAGTACCCGGCAGGATACTCCGCATGGTGCGGGAGATGAGACTTGAACTCACACGACGGTTGCCACACGCCCCTCAAACGTGCCTGTCTACCTATTCCAGCACTCCCGCATCTGCTCTTCAGAAAGCTCGTTTATTATACTCACTCTTTTCGCATTTGTCAACCAGATTTTTCGCGCGGCAGAGATTTTTGCCGATACTTTTACTCTTGCGAAACAGATCGCTTTCTGGTATAATGTCAAAAGTATGTTGCAGGAAGGCGGTCGGTTTTCCTTGCCCAGGTTTTTTGTCCCGCCCGGCTCGGTGCAGGGCGGCTTTCTGACGCTGAGCGGTGAAAACGCCGCGCACGCGCGCGTGCTGCGGCTCAAAACCGGCGACAGCGTCGCCGTCTGCGACGGCAGCGGCACAGATTATACCTGCACGGTCAGCGATGTTGCGCCCGGCTGCGTATCGCTTGTGGTGAATGCCAGCGGCGCATCGCAGTCTGAGCCGGCGGTCCGGTGTAGCGTGTTCATGGCGTTTTCCAAGGCGGATAAATTCGAGCACGTCATCCAGAAGGCAACGGAGCTCGGCGCGGTCAAGATCGTCGCGTTCCCGTCCGCGCGGTGCGTTTCCCGCCCCGACAAAGTCTCGCTCGGCAAAAAGCTGGAGCGCTGGCAGAAGATCGCGGCGTCCGCCGCCGGTCAGTGCGGGCGCGGGGTCATCCCGCAGGTGCTTGCCGCCGATTCCTATGAGCAGGCGCTGAGCTGGGCGGCGCAGAGCGCACTTGTACTCTTTCCGTATGAAAACGAAAAGGCGCTGAGCCTGCGCGCGGCGCTCTCCGGCAACGATGCTCCGTCCGTTTCCATCGTCACAGGTCCCGAGGGCGGCTTTACGCCCGAGGAGGTCGCCCTGGCGCAGGAAAAGGGGCTTCGCATCTGCACGCTTGGACCGCGCATTCTGCGCTGTGAGACCGCGCCGCTGTGTGCGCTGACGTGCGTGCTGTTCGCAAACGGCGCGCTCGATTAAACAAAAGGACTGATTTGGATATGGTTCATCAGAAGATAGACTCCCGCGCCGACCAGAAACCGCGCGATTTTACGGTCATCAAGGTCATGGCAGCGCTGGTGCTGCTGATCGCGTCCGTGTTCGCGCTGCGCGCGATCGGGCGGGTGTACGCCACGGTCGGCGGCTTTGACGCCATCTACCCCGCCGCGAAGATCGTGGCGATCGCGGCGCTGGTGCTTGCAGCGGCGAGTATCGTCGGCTTGATTGCCGCGCGTAAGAGCGTCATCGGCACGGTGTGCGGCTACGTGCTGCCTGTGGCGCTGCTGGCGGCATTCAGCGCGCTGGTGCTGCGGCGCTATCTCAACGACCAGATGCGGCTTTTGTACTTCGTGCACGCCGCGGTCTACTGCCTGTACATCATCGAGCTGCTGTATCATGCGGAGTTCTTCACGGTGTCGCTCGTGACGCTCCTTGCCGGGTGGACGTTCTACCGCTGCGTGCCGGGCGTGTCCGTGTTCTGGACGGTGCTGCTGGCGATCGTGATCGTCCTCGCGGCGCTCACGGCGTATCTTGCCCATCGCGGACACGGCGTCATCACGCTGTTCGGCAAGAAATTGCAGCTCTTCCCCAAGACGTTCGCGCCGCTGCCGATCCTGGTCACCTGCGCGCTGTGGCTGCTGTGCCTGATCGCAAGCGTTGTGGTCGGCTCGCTGCTCGCTTACTACTGTATGTTCGCCGCCATCGCCTTTGAGCTCATCGCGGCTGTGTACTACACGTTCCAGCTTAAGTAATTTTCAATTTTCAGCAGCCCGCGGATTCTCCACGGGCTGCTAAAATTTTTTGAAAAAGTGCTTGACATTTCGATGCAAAGCGAGTAAACTACGCTCAAGTTAAGACTTTAAACCAGTGAAGCGGACGAGTACGCAGAAGATGCGCATCCCCCAGCGAGCTGCCGGTGGTGCAAGGGCAGCGGATGTGTTTTTGCGGAATGGACCGCTGAGGGCGGGCTGAACCGGGCGACCGCAGTAGGCTTTGACGGGCTTTTCCCCCGTTACCAAGGAAAGGCGTGTACCGGCACGCCGCAGAGCGGACGAGTGATCGTCAATTTGGGTGGCATCGCAGAAGTTTCAGACTTTTGTCCCAACAAAAACCGCGCAAGTGGGTTTGTGGGATGAAGGTCTTTTTTTTATTTCCAAAATTCCCGCAGGCTGCAAATATAGCAAAGGAGATACTGCATATGTCTACCGAACAAATCCCGTACAAGATCTATCTTTCTGAAAATGAGATGCCGACGAGCTGGTATAACGTCCGTGCGGACATGAAAAATAAGCCCGCGCCGCTGCTGAACCCCGGCACGGGTCAGCCGATGGGCTATGAGGATCTGCGTCCCGTATTCTGCGACGAGCTGATCCGGCAGGAGCTGGATAACGACGACCGGGAGATCCCCATCCCGCAGGAGATCCGCGATTTTTACAAGATGTACCGTCCGTCGCCGCTGGTGCGGGCGTACTGCCTGGAAAAGAAGCTGCAAACGCCCGCGAAGATCTATTATAAATTTGAGGGCAACAACACCTCCGGCTCGCACAAGCTGAACTCCGCCATTGCGCAGGCGTATTATGCCAAGCAGCAGGGGCTGAAGGGCGTGACCACCGAGACCGGCGCTGGTCAGTGGGGCACGGCGCTTTCCATGGCGTGCGCGTATCTGGGGCTGGACTGCAAGGTGTATATGGTCAAGGTCAGCTATGAGCAGAAGCCGTTCCGGCGCGAGGTCATGCGCACCTACGGCGCGAGCGTGACGCCCTCGCCGTCCGATACGACCGCCATCGGTCGCAAAATTCTGGCGGAGCACCCGGGCACGACCGGCTCGCTCGGCTGCGCCATCTCCGAGGCTGTGGAGGTCGCCACGTCCACGCCGGGCTATCGCTATGTGCTGGGCAGCGTCCTCAATCAGGTGCTGCTGCATCAGAGCGTCATCGGTCTGGAAACGAAGGCGGCGCTGGATAAGTACGGCATCGTGCCGGACATCATCATCGGCTGCGCGGGCGGCGGCAGCAATCTGGGCGGTCTCATCTCGCCGTTTATGGGCGAAAAGCTGCGCGGCGAGCGCGATTACCGCATCATCGCCGTCGAGCCTGCCTCCTGCCCCAGCTTCACGCGCGGGCGCTTTGCCTACGACTTCTGTGACACCGGCATGGTCTGCCCGCTTGCCAAGATGTATACGCTCGGCAGCAGCTTCATCCCCGCGCCGAACCACGCCGGCGGTCTGCGCTATCACGGCATGAGCAGCATCCTCTCGCAGCTCTATCACGACGGCTATATGGAAGCCGTCGCCGTGGAGCAGACGAAGGTCTTTGAGGCGGCGGAGCTGTTTGCGCGCGTGGAGGGCATCCTGCCCGCGCCGGAATCGAGCCACGCCATCCGCGCCGCCATTGACGAGGCGCTCAAGTGCCGCGAGACCGGCGAGGAAAAGACCATCGTGTTCGGTCTGACGGGCACGGGCTATTTTGACCTCGTGGCTTATGAAAAGTTCAACAACGGCGAGATGAGCGATTACATCCCCACCGACGCGGAGCTGGAAGCCAGCTTTGCAAAGCTCCCGCACGTTCCCGGGCAGGAATAAGCATCTCCCCTTCCCCGATCGCAGGCTTTTCTCATACTCGTCTACCCCCGTCCATAGAATGGACGGGGGTGATTTTTTGCGGGACGGGCGGTCGATCTTACAAAACGCGCTGCTGCTGACGGGCGTAAATCTGCTGCTGCGCGGCGTTTCGATGCTGTTTCAGATCTATCTCTCCGGCGAGATCGGCGCGGGCGGGATCGGGCTGTTACAGCTCATCCTGACCGTCGGGTCGTTTGCCATGACGGTGGGGCTGGCGGGGCTGCGCACAGCGGCGATGTATCTGTGCGCCGAGGAGCACGGCAAAAACCGCCCCGGCGGCGTGCGGCAGGCGATGCGCCTGTGTCTCGCGTGCGGGTGCGTCATCTCCTGCGCCGCAGCGGCGGCGCTGTACGGCTTTTCGCTGCCCATCGCGGAGCGCTTCATCCACGATACGCGCGCCGCGGCAGGGCTGCGCTGCTGCGCGCTGACGCTGCCGCTCGACTGCCTGATCGCCATCGTGAGCGGCTATTTTACCGCGTGCGGCAAAATACGGCGGCTCGTCACCGTGGAGGTCGCGGAGCGGCTGGCGTCGCTTGCGGCGACGTTTCTGCTGCTGCGCTTCTGGGCGCGGGGCGACACATCACGCGCGTGCTGCGCGATTTTGCTCGGCGGCGGCGCTGCGTCGGCGATGGCGCTTTTGTGGCTGCTGCTCCTCTACCGCCGCGACCTTCCGGCACTCGGCGCGCCCGCGCGCGGACTGCATCTTGCAAGCCGCCTGCGGCGGCTCTGCGTCCCGCTGGCGCTGAGCGCGTATCTGCGGGCGGGGCTGGCGCTTCTCGAGCAGTTTCTCATCCCGCACGGACTGACGCGCCACAGCGGCAGCTCGGCGGCGTCGATGGCGGTATACGGCACGATCTGCGGCATGGTGTTCCCCATTCTCATGTTCCCCGCCGCCATCATCTATGTGCTCTCGGAGCTGCTCGTGCCGGAGCTGGCGCGGTGCAGCGCCGCCGGTTCGCGCATCCGCATCCGGCACTTGACTGAAAAATGCCTGCACGCGGCGCTGCTATACGCGGCAAGTATCGCCGCACTGCTGTTTCTGCTCGCACCGCAGCTTGGCAGGCTGCTTTATCACCGCGAGACAGTCGGCTTTTATCTGCGGCAGTTCGCGCCGATGGCGGTGTTTTTGTATCTCGACGCCATCGTGGACGGGATGTGCAAGGGGCTGGGGCAGCAGGTCGCCTGCGTGCGGTACAACACCGTCACGGCAGCGCTGGACGCGGTGCTTTTATATGTGCTGCTGCCGCGCTGCGGCATCGCAGGGTATCAGGTGAGCTTTATCCTCACGCACCTGGTGAATTTTTACCTCAGCCTGCGGCTGCTGCTGCGGCTGACGCACCACACGCCGCAGCTCGCGTTTTTGTGCAAAGCGGCACTGTGCGTGCTGTGCGGCATGGGCGCAAGCCTGTGCGCGCCCGCGATGCTGCCGGACCTGCCGTATGTGCTGGTGAGCTGTACGTTTTTCCTGCTGGTGTTCCTGCCGTTTTTGCGCTGGACAGGGCTCATTGGCGCGCAGGAGCGCCTCTGGCTGAGGCATATGCTGCGGCAGTAGCACCTTGACTTTTCCGCCACATTCTCCTAGAATATCCTCAAAACCAAAGAGAGAAGGCTGAACGATGGCAACATTCCGCAACGATTATTCCGAGGGCGCGCATCCGCAGATCCTGGACGCGCTCGTGCGCACAAATGCGGAGGCGACGTGCGGCTATGGGCGCGATGCATACTGCGTCCGCGCGGCGCAGGCGGTACGCGCGCGCTTTGCCTGCCCGCAGGCGGACGTACATTTTATGGTGGGCGGCACAGCGACGAATCAGGCGCTCATTGCGGCGGCGCTGCGCCCGTGGGAGGCGGTCATCGCCGCGGCAACGGGGCACATCAACGTCCACGAATCCGGCGCGATCGAAACGTGCGGGCACAAGGTGCTCTCCGCCGCCGTGCCGGACGGCAAGCTCACGCCGGACGCGGTGCGCACGCTGGTGGAGTCACATCTGGACGGCGACGACGGGCATATGGTCGTGCCGCGCATGGTGTATGTATCCGACTCCACGGAGCTCGGCACGATCTACACCAAAGCGGAGCTGACCGCGCTGCATGAGACCTGCCGCGCGCTGGGGCTGTATCTGTACTTAGACGGCGCGCGCATGGCGCAGGCGCTGGCGGCGGAGGGCAACGACCTTGCGCCGGAGGATTTTGCGCAGCTCTGCGACGCGTTTTACATCGGCGGCACGAAAAACGGGCTGCTGTTCGGCGAGGCGCTGGTGATCGCGAACGACGCGCTGAAGCCCTATTACCGCAACATCATGAAGCAGCACGGCGCGATGCTCGCCAAGGGACGGCTGCTGGGCGTGCAGTTTTTGGCGTATTTTGAAAACGACCTCTGGCTGGCACTGGGCAGGCACGCCGTGGAACAGGCACAGACGCTGGCAGATGGGCTGAAAAAGAAGGGTTTTAAGTTTTATGTAAACTCCCCGACGAATCAGATCTTCCCCATTCTCACCGACGTGCAATACAAGACCGCGCAGGAGCGCTTCGGCTGCGAGTTTACCGCCAAGATCGACGAGACGCACACCGCCGCGCGGTTCGTCACGTCGTGGGCGACCGCGCCGGAGGCAGTGCAGGAGGCGTTGGCAGCGCTGTGATGCAGCACCTAACACACCCGTTCCCGCCGCTCTATGACGCGCAGTCGCGCGTGCTGATCCTCGGCTCGTTCCCGTCGGTCAAATCGCGCGAGGTGTTGTTTTTCTACGGGCATCCGCAAAACCGCTTCTGGCGCGTGCTGGCACGGCTGCTGGAGTGCGATGTTCCGCAGACGATCGACGAAAAATCCGAGCTTTTGCACGCGCGCCACATCGCGCTGTGGGACGTGATCGCAAGCTGCAACATCGAGGGTTCGAGCGACAGCAGCATCCGCGGCGCACAGGCAAACGACTTATCGCCGATCTTTTCCGCCGCGCCCATTCAGGCGGTATTCTGCAACGGCGCGTCTGCATTCTCGCTTTATCAGAAGCATCTGGCAGAACAGACGGGCTTTGCCGCCGTGCAGCTCCCGTCCACCAGCCCGGCGAACGCCGCGTGGTCGCTCGACCGCCTGACGGAGGCTTGGCGCGTGATTCTGGAATATCTATAAAAATTGCCGCATCCGGCTCGGATGCGGCAATTTTTTATTCAGGTTTCTGAAGAACTTGCGTCAGCCCGCTTTTCGCGCTCTTCATCAGCAGCGTCAGCGCCTGCGTGACGGCGCGGCGGGTCTCGTCGTCGAGGTTTTGATACGAACGCACCATGCTCAGGGCGCTGGAAAACCACTTCTCGCCCATCTCGTGCAGCGTGCGCGCGTGCGTCTCGGTCAGGATGTTGTAAACAGCGTCCACAAACGCCTCGCGCTGGGCAAGGCTCATGTCTGCGAGCCACGCCTTGAGCGTAAAGTCGATAAAGCGGCTGCCGTTATCCACCGTTTCCAGGCACGAAAAGCCGTGCGGCTCGACCTGCCAGGAGTAGGTGTCGTGCTGCATCAGCCCGCTTTGCGTGCTGTGGACGATCACATACTCCTCCTCGTGTCCCAGCAGCATCCCAACGACCGACGACTGCGGCACATAGGTGCGCACCCGCTCACGGATGCGTCGGTAGCCGTCCCGCGCGAGAACGGTCTGGTCAAAGCCCGGGCCGTCGTAGTTATACACCGTGCGAATGCGCGCCTGCACGTCCTCGCGGCAGAACGCCGCGGCGTACACCGCGAGATTGCCGCCCTTGGAGTGCCCGACCACATACAGCGGCGCGTCCGGGGCGCTTGCCGCGATGTCCTCCAGATACGAAACGGCGAGCGTCTGCGCCGGGACGGGGCAGACAAAGCCCATATTAAAATCCTCTTTCCAGCCGATGAGCGTGCTGTCCGTCCCCCGGAAGGAGACGACGCGCGCGCCGTCCGGCAGGAGGAACGTGACGGCGGAAAACTGCGTCTGCGTCGGCGCGTCCAGGTCGTCAGCATAGCCGCAGACGGTCAGCTCCGCAAACCGCGCGCTTTCGCGCAGCGCCGCGATGAGGCGCACATCGTCCGCGCGCAGAACGATCTGCGGCAGATTTTCCAAAGCCTCAAATGCCCGCGCCGCGTCCGCAAGGCACATCCCATGTGCGTCCCCGGGCGTTAAAATTTTCGCATAGGGAAAATACGCCGCCCGCGCCAGGATCATGCCGTCCACCGCGCCGGGCGCGCGCTCCGAAAACGTCAGGTCGCCGCGCCAGTCGAGATAGGTAAATAAGTCTGCCATACCTTTCCCCCATTCTAAGAATACTCTGCCGCAAGCTGCGGCAGAGTATTCGTAAAAATTATGTATTCCTTAGAATTTTCCGCTGCGTCCGCTGCCGCCGCCGCCGGAGTGGCTGCTGCTGCCGCTGCCGGAGGACGAATCGCGGTCGATGTGCCGTTCCAGCGTGGTGGTGTGCGTGTACTGGTCCGTGCTCTGCGTGAGCTTGAGCCCGGAGGCGCTGACGTAATTGCCCGCCTCGGTCTTTTTGGAGACCGATTTCATCATGCCGCGCATAATGCCGCAGACGATAATGGCGATCAGGCACGCGATGGCGACCACGATGAGGATCGGAACGAGCTTGCTGGCGCGCACGGGCGAGCCCTGCGCCGCAAGGTCCAGATAGCGTCCGCACTCATTGATGTAGCCCGAAAAGCCGCCGTACCAGTCGTTGTCGCGGAAATAGTCGAGATAAGCGCCTTCCAGCTCTTCCTGACCGTAGGCATCGAAGGCATACTCCGCCGCCGGACCGTAGAAGAACGTCGCCCAGTCGCGTTCGCGCATGCTCAGCAGCAGCATTGCGCCGTTGCGGTCCGCGCCTTCGCCGAGGGAATACTGATGATAAATGGTATACGCCGCTTCATACGCGCCGCGCGAGTCGTAGTCGGTGTAATCGTCCACCGTGACCACATACACGCCGCAGCCGTATTGCTGCGAGACGCTCTGCGCCATGCTCTCCAGCTCCGCCGCCTCCGCCTCGGTCAGAAGCCCCGCCGCGTCGGTGACATACGGCAGCTGCGCGCCGTCCGCAAGGGCGAGCGTCGTGAGACCGAGCAGCAAAACGAGCGCGAGGAACAAACAACCAAGTTTCCGTTTCATTTCGCTGCCCCCTCTCACAGAATGAGCGCCAGACCGACCGCGGTGAGCGCGGCGGCGATGGCAAAGAACGTACCCCAGAACTTACCGCGATCCACGGGCAGGTCGCCCGCCATTTTGCCGGTCTGACCGTTCATGGCGAACAGGAAGTCCTTGCCCTTCCACTTGGTGTCCAGCAGCCAGACGGGCAGCAGCGCATAATGCACCTTGCCGCGCTTTATTTTGCAGCTCTGCCCGGTCTGCATCACATCGCCGTAGCCGACGACGGTGTCGCGCAGCGCCTCTTCCAGTGAGCCTGCGCAGCGCGTATCGGCGCGCTCCTGACTGTCGGCGACCGAAACGTCGTACTTATCCGCCAAAAAGCCCGGCAGGTACGCCGTGGAGAACGGCTTGAGCTCGGCATAGTCAAACGGCTCGATGGAGTCCATATGATCGTCCGGCATTTTGCTCGACGCATCCACCGGCACTTTTTCAAACGCCATCGACCCGGCGCGCGTCACGCGGAAATGCTCGATCTCGGTGATCTCCGTGTCGCCGTGCTCATGGACGTGATTGATGGTACAGTGATACTGCGCGCTGCCCTCCGCCGTGCCGTCAAACAGCCAGAACGGCACATACACGCCCTGAATTTTTTTGATGTGGTTGCCTGCCGTAAACGTGCGCGGCAGGAAGGGCTTGCCCTTGTAGTGCTTTTTGAGCGCCTTGACGGCGTCGTCCTTCGTGAGCTTGAAGGGAATGACGAACTCGGGGCGCAGCATCCCGGAGAACTGACCGGGCACGATCGTGGGGTTGCCGCAGTACGGGCAGGAGGTGGCGGCGGTCGATTCATCGCACACCAGCTCCGCGCCGCACGACGGGCAGTTATACGCGCGCATGGATGCGGCGTCGCTCCCCCAGTCGCTGTTCAGCGACGACTCGTCCCAGCCGCCAGATTCCTTTGCCTGCTGCTCCGCAGCCTTCTGCGCGGCGGCAGCCTGCTTTTCCTTTTCGGCGTACAGCTTTTCGATCTCAGCGACGTCAAACACCGAGCCGCAGTATTCGCACTCCAGCTTGCCGGACGCCGCCGCGTAATGCAGCGGGCCGGTACACGCCGGGCACTGATAATTCGTTACCTGATCTGGCATCTCATCTCTCTCCTTTTATGCTTCTCAGCGGATCAGATCGCCGTCGTCAAACGGGTCGCCGCACTCGGGGCAGAACTTGGGCGGATGCGCCGGGTCTTTGGGTTTCCAGCCGCACTTGTCGCAGCGGTACTGCGGAACGCCCGCGGGCTTCGGCTTGCCGCATTCGGCGCAGAATTTGCCCTTGTTCACCGCGCCGCAGGAGCACGTCCAGCCGTCTGCTGCGGGCTTGGGCTTGCCGCACTCGGCGCAGAATTTGCCGGTGTTGCCCGTTTTGCCGCACGCGCACGTCCAGCCGCCAGCCGGAGCGGCGGGCTGCGCCGCCTGCTGCTGCGCGCCCATCTGATAGAGGCTCTGCGCGTTCATGCCGCCCATCTGCCCCGCCATGTTCATGCCCATGAATGCCATCGCCGGACCGGCGTTCTGGTTGTTCGCAGCCGCCTGCATCGCCGCCGCCTGCGCGCCGACCATGTGCGCCGCCGCGCGCGTGGGATCCATGAACGCCGCGTTGCGCTGCATCTCCTTGAGCATCTTTTCGTCCTCTTCGTTCGCCTTCACGGACGAAACGCCGAACGACACGATCTCAAGACCGCGCAGCTTACGCCACTTGGCAGACAGCACCTCATTGAGCGCGTCCGCCATCTCCATCGTGTGACCGGGCAGCGCCGAATAGCGGATGCCCATGTCGGAAATCCGCGCAAATGCGGGCTGAAGGGCGGTCAGCAGCTCCGTTTTGAGCTGGCTGTCCAGCCGGTCGCGCGCAAACTCGTCGGTGATGTTGCCGCAGACGTTCGTGTAGAACAGGATGGGGTCGCAGATGCGGTAGCTGTATTCGCCGAAGCAGCGGATGTTGATGTCGATGTCGATGCCCGCGCGCTGATCGACCACGCGGAACGGAACGGGGCTGGGCGTGCCGTATTTGTTGCCGATGAGCTCCTTGGTGTTGAGGTAGTAAATGCGCTGATCCTTGGGCGCTTCGCCGCCGAAGGTAAAGCGTTTGCCGATGTTCTTGAAGGTATCGAGAATGCTCTTGCCGAGGCTGCCGGAGAAGATGGACGGCTCGGTGGAGCTGTCATAGACGAACTCGCCGGGCTCTGCGCACAGCTCCGTGACCTTGCCCTGATCGACAAGGATCATGCACTGCCCGTCTGCAACGGCGATGACCGAGCCGTTGGTGATGATGTTTTCGTTGCCCTTATAGTTGGCGCTGCGCCCGGATACGCGGTGCAGACCCTTGACCGCCAGCACGCTCTCGGGGATCGCTTCACAGTAAAAATACTCCTTCCACTGGTCAGCCATCACGCCGCCAGCCGCGCCCAATGCCGCTCTGATAAGACCCATAACGTTTCTCCTTTTCTGTTCGTAGTCGGTTGTGGTTTCTATGACGGCGCGGCGTGCGCCACGCTGTATTACTGTATGACAGCGGTCAGAGGATCAGACCGTTTCATCCCCTGCCCGATGGACAGCAGCAGCTCGTCGATCGGATAGTCGCCGCGGAAAATACGCTGCAAAAAGACGCACAGCGAGCCGTAGAGCGGCGCGATGTCCTCAAACGTGGAGCGCAGGATGCGCAGCTCGCGGTCCATCAGATGCACCGCAATGCCGGTGGATTCGATGTGCCCCTGCATACTGGCGATCAGCTCGTCCGGCAGGAAGAACGCATCGTGCCCCAGCACGACGGTGGGAACGTTGATGAGGTTCAGGTAGTTGTTGATGCCGTAGCCCAGGCGGCGCAGCGCGTTATAGAGCGTTGTGTACGCCGTGCGGTCGTCCATCGCCAGCGCCACCGCCTGCTGCATCGTGGACAGCTGCACGCCGCAGTCCTCGCGGATGCGCTGCAATATATGCGGCGTGCTGACATACAGCTCCAGGCAGCCGTTATTGCCGCAGGTGCACTGCGGGCCGTTGCAGTTGATGGACATATGCCCCATTTCGCCGTGGCTTTCAAACAGCTCACGGTTTGAGATGAGCGCCGCGCCCACGCCGTTGGTGATGCCGACGTAGAGAAAGTCGTCCTCCTCCCGTCCGACGCCGAAATACAGCTCGCACAGCCCCGCCGCCTGCATATCGTTGGCGACATAGACCGGGTACGGGAAATGCCGACGCAGAAAATCCGCCACCGGGAGCTTTTCAATGCCGTAAAAGCTCGTAATATAGGCGATGCTGCCGCGCTCGGGGTTCACTGCGCCGACCGTTGCCACGCCGATGCCGCAGATGGTGCGCTCACAGCGGGCGATGAGCGTCTGCACGAGCCGGCGCAGCTTTTCCAGCACCGTCTGCTCCGATTCGACCTCACCCAGCGCGACCTCCTCGCGGTCAAGCAGGTGCATGGAAAAATCGCCGATCGTGCCATAGATCCAGCAGCGCGAGATAAACACGCCCAGAATGACCGGCGCGTGCGCGCACACGCGCAGCACCATCGGCGTGCGCCCCGGCAGCTTCAGATGCTCCTCCGGCGGCAGCTCCTCGATCAGATTTTTGCTGAGAAATTCATTGACGATGTTCGTGACCGTCATCTGCGACAGCTTCGAACGCGCCGCCAGCTCGCTGCGCGTGATCTGACCGGCGGTGCAGATCATCTGCAAAATGAGCGCGCGGTTGTTTTCCTTGATCCCGCTCAGGTTCAGTCCTGATTTTCGCATACGATTTTGTTTCCCTCTCCCATAATCGGTGATATTATACCATAATTCGCCTCTTTCTGCCAAGAACAATCTGACGTTTCAGCACAAGAGAGTAAAAAAGTCCGCCGAAACGTGCTCGTTTCGGCGGACAGGTCCAGTTATCTTGCTTCCAGCGGGATGTATTCGTGCGTTTTGAGCGCCGCACGGTACGCCGGGCGCATGATGCGCCCGCCCGTGGCGACCTCCTCCATGCGGTGCGCGCACCAGCCCGCGATACGCGCCACGGCAAACACCGGCGTGAACAGATCCTCCGGAATGCCCAGCATATCGTACACAAAGCCGGAGTAGAAGTCCACGTTCGCGCACATCGGAATATTCAGCCGTTTGCGCTTCGTGATCTTTTCAATGCCCATCTGCTCAATGCGCTCCATCAACTCCAGATCGGCAAGGCAGCCCTTTTCGCGCGCCAGATCGGCGGCGTATTTCTGGATAACGATGGCGCGCGGGTCGGACATGGTGTACACCGCGTGCCCCAGACCGTAAATTTTGCCCGAATGGTCGCCGACCTCACCGTCGAGGATGCTGTCAAGGTACGCGCCCAGTGCCGCGTCGTCGGGCATGCGCCCGATGTGCGCGCAGATGTCGCGGTACATCCGCATGACCTTGGCGTTCGCGCCGCCGTGCA
>CALACZ010000074.1 GCA_937890735.1 uncultured Bacillota bacterium | reverse complement strand
TGCGAAAAGGCGAGCCACAAGGGCATCATCATCGGCAAAAACGGGCAGATGCTCAAGAAGATCAGCACGCAGGCGCGCGCCGACTGCGAAAAATTCATGGGCACGAAGGTCTTTTTGCAGACGTGGGTGCGCGTAAAGGAAAACTGGCGCGACAGCCAGTTCCTCATCAGCAATTTCGGCTATCGCACCGAGAACTGACGTGCGAAAACTTCCAGCATAGCCTCCGGCAATTCGTCCATCCTAACAGCAGAACGAATGCGAACAGGGAGGACGGACCATGCAGGCGGAATTATTCTGGGAGCTTTTTTGCGAGACCGGCGCGCCGGAGGTCTATCTGCTGTACCGGCGGGCGCTGCGCGCGGCGCAGCCCGTTTCGGCGTGAGAGCCGTACATAGGAGTAAGATATGTATCTGAAAACCGAGGGGCTGGTGCTGCGCGTGTCGCCCTATCAGGAGGCGGACGCGATGCTGAGCGTCCTCACGCGCGAGCAGGGGCTTCTGTCCGTGCGCGCGCGGGGGCTGCGGCGGGCGAAAAGCCCGCTGAAAAGCGCGTGCCAGCTTTTGGCGTATTCGGAATTTACGCTGTTTGAAAGCCGCGGCTTTTATACGGTCAACGAGGCGTCAGCGCTGGAAATGTTCCTGCCGCTGCGCGAGGACCTGGAAAAGCTGTCGCTGGCGCAGTATTTTGCGCAGGTGGCGGAGGTCTTATCGCAGGAGGACGCGCCGGAGTCCGGCATTCTGCCGCTGACGCTCAACGCGATCTACGCGCTGACGAAGCTGACGCTGCCGCAGCGGCAGATCAAGGCGGTATTCGAGCTGCGGGCGATGTGCGTTTCGGGCTTTCAGCCGGAGCTGCACGGCTGCGCCGTATGCGGCGCGGAAGCGCCGGAACGGTTCGACGTTTCGGAAGGGTGCTTGATTTGCGCCGGGTGCGGCGGCAGCGGTATCCGTATGCCGCTCGGGCGCGGGGCGCTGGCGGCGATGCGCTACATCACGCTCTGCGAGCCGAAGAAAATTTTCTCCTTCCGCTTAGAGCCGCAGGCGCTCGATGAGCTGGCGGACATCGCCGAAGCGTATCTTATCACCAAATTGGAGCGGGGCTTTTCCACGCTCGATTTTTATAAATCACTTTTACTGCTTTAGGAATGGATATGGACGAACTGTTTGAAAAGTCGCTGAAAAAATTAGAGCTTGATAAGGTGCTGGAGCTGCTTGCGGAGCAGGCGGCGTGCCCGGCGGCAAAAGAGCGCTGCCGCGCGACCGTCCCGCTCACGGATGCGGACGAGATCCGCACGCTTCAGGAGCAGACGAGCGCCGCCTGCAAGCTCATCTCCCTCAAGGGAACGCCCGGACTTGCCGGGGCGCGGGACGTGGGCGCGTCGCTGGCGCGCGCGCAGCGCGGCGGCGTTCTGAGCGCCGAAGAATTATTGCAGATCGGCGGCGTGCTCAA
>CALACZ010000073.1 GCA_937890735.1 uncultured Bacillota bacterium | reverse complement strand
ATGGGACTTCTGCAAATCGGCACTGCCTCAAATTATGGCGGCGCGTACCAGCGGGAGGGGCAAGCCCCTCCCCTACGTTACGACGAAAAACGAAACCTCATAAAATCTCCCGCTTGTTATTTTGGCTCAAATCCTGTAAAATAATAAGAACTATACCGTGGAGGGCTATTCGCATGGAATGGACAGAGGTCACGATCAAAACGACGTCCGCGGCGATCGAGCTGGTGGCGGACCGGCTGACGGCGCTGGGATATGACAGCTTTATTGTGGACGACGAGGCGGAATTTCAGGAATTTCTGGAGGAAAACCGCCGGTATTGGGACTATGTGGACGACGAACTGGCGCAGAAGATGCACGGTCTGTCGCAAATTCGCCTGTATCTGGAGCAGGCGGCGGACACCGCCGAGCGCGTGAGCTTCCTCACCGAGCAGCTCGCGGCGCTCAAAGCGCAATTCCCGCAGGTGGACTTCGGGTCGCTCATGGTCGTGCTGCAGGACGTGCGCGACGAGGACTGGGAAAACAGCTGGAAGCAGTATTACCAGCCGCTGCCCATCGGCAAGAGCCTGCTCGTCGTGCCGCAGTGGCTGCACCCGGAAAACCCGGAGGGGCGCACCGAAATTCGCCTTGACCCCGGCATGATCTTCGGCACGGGCGCGCACGCGTCCACGCAGATGTGTATGCGCGCGCTGGAGCACTGCATCGCCGGCGGCGAGCGGGTGCTGGACCTCGGCAGCGGCAGCGGCATTTTGTCCATCACCGCGCTGAAGCTCGGCGCGGCGAGCGCCGTGGGCGTGGACATCGACCCCAAGGCGGAGGACATCGCGCGCGAGAACGCCGCGATGAACGGTTTGTATGCCGACCGTTTCACCGCCGTGACCGGCGACGTGATCGCGGACGCGCAGATGCCGGAGAAGCTCGGCGGCGGCTATGACGTGGTGCTGGCAAACATCGTCGCCGACGTCATCATCCCGCTCGCACCGCACGTTCCGCAGTTCTTAAAGCCGGGCGGCATTTTCATCTGCTCCGGCATTCTGGATGTGCGCCTGCACGAGGTGCACGCGGCATTAAAGCGCGCGGGGCTGCACATCCTCTCCACCGACGCGCAGGAGGACTGGCGGCGCGTGGCTGCTATCTGGGATTGTTAAGGCAACGCCGCGCAATTGCGTCGGCGCGCTTCGCCGGATATTTTCCGCCAATGCTGCGCTTTGAACCGCGCGAAATACACAAAGTATTCCTGCACGCTTCAAATCTTGCCTTGACGAAAAATCTCTCGGCGAATCTGCTTGCCGAATTGTGCGGCGCTGCCTTGATGTAATTATTGTTTGCAGCATTGTCTCAAGGAAACCGCAATTTTTAAGGAGATGAGCGCTTGCGCATTTTTACCTACCGCAACAAGCGCGCCGTGCGCAAAACGGCGCGGATACTCGGCTGCATACTGCTGGCGCTGGCGCTGCTCTGCGTGGGGCGCGTGCTGTATGTGCAGCGGTATGTTGTCTACACGCCGAGCGGTGTAACGCTCGACTACGACCAGCACCTGCGCTACACCGGGCAGGAGCAGCTTGAACCCGACCCGGCGGACTATCCGTTTGAAACGGTGCTCGACACGGTGTCGGAGACGGACGAGGCAGCGGAAAAGCAGACCCGGCTCGACGGCTACTCCATCTCCACGACGATGCTCGTAAACGGCGTGGATCAGGTGCGCGAGGCGCTGAACAGCGTGGACGGCTACAACGCCATCGTGCTGGACGTCAAGAGCATCTACGGCAATTTCTACTACTCCACCGAGCTTTCCGGCGCGCCGAAGGCGGACGCGCTGGACGTTGCGGACGTGGACAAGCTCATCGAAGAGCTGACGGCGCGGCAGGATCTCATCGTCATCGCGCGCGTGCCCGCGTTTTCCGACCGCCGCTACGCGCTCGAGCACCAGTCGGAGGGGCTTCCCATCTGGAACGGCGCGCTGTGGGAGGGCGACGACGTGTGCTACTGGCTGAACCCGTACTCCAACAGCGTACAGGGCTATCTCACGTCCATCGCCATCGAGCTGTCGCAGCGCGGGTTTGACGGCGTGCTGTTTGACGATTTCTACTTCCCGGACTCCGACCGCATCATGTGGAACGCGAATATCACGCGCAGCGAGGCGGTGCTCGACGCCGCCGCCAACATCACCGACAGCCTGTACGGCTACGGCATCGAGGTGCTCTTCGGCTCGGACTCCGCCGAGGTCGCTGCGCTGGGCGACCGCGTGTGCATCCGCACCGACGCGGCGGAGGACGTCAGCGCCATCGTCGAGCAGATGTCGCCCGTGCTGCAAGACCCCGCCGCGCAGATCGTGTTCCTCACGTCCTCGCGCGACACGCGCTTTGCCGCCTGCGGCGTGATCCGTCCGCTGATCGAGGACAGCACCGGGGACTGAGGCTCTTCATAAAAAATTCAGATTTTGAAGCGCCGTTTCCGGCACTTCGCACATTGCAAAAGCCGCCGGTTTGCCCTATAATACAGGATACAGTATTATACTTTGCTTTTTCCGGGCGGTTCGTCCGCCCGCGCACCATACAGGAGGGGATCTTTATCAGAAAGAAAGGTAAATTTGAAGCCAGCCGCGCACCGCGTAAGTCCGCGTCCAGCGCCGAAAGCCGCCCGTCCGGCGGTAAGCAGCGCCGCGGGATGAGCGCGGGCGGCAAGGTCGCCATCATTCTCGGCGCGCTCGTGCTCGTCGCGGCGCTCGCCGTGTGCGCCTACGGCTTCGTGCTCATGGGCGGAAACGCCATCTATCCCAACGTCTACATCGCCGGCATCTCCGTCGGCGGGCTCAACCGCGAGGCGGCGCTTGCCGCCGTGCGCGACGAGGTGACCAGCCGCTTTACCGCCGACACGCTCACCATCGTCCTGCCCGACCAGACCGTGACGATCGACTCCGACGCGTCGAATATCGCGCTCAACGCCGACGAGGCGGTGGACGCCGCCATGACCTACGGCCGCAACCGCGGTCCGATCAGCGCCATCCTGACCTATCGCCGCGCGCAGACCGGGCGCTACGACGTGAACCTCACGTCCAGCCTGGACCTCGACACCGAGTATATCCGCAGCACGCTCGAGCAGGCTGCCGCCAAGGCGGAAAAGGAGCTGGTGCAGCCGTCGGTCACGTTTGACGAAAGCACCAAGACCATCACCGTCGTCACCGGCTCGCCGAAGGTCTCGCTGGACGTTGACAGGCTCTACGACACGGTGCTCGCGCGCTACGACGCGGGCAATTTCTCCGATCTGAACTTCGATTACGACACCACGCCGTGCGACGCGGTCGATCTTCAGCCGTACTACGACAAATACTGCACCGAGATGAAGGATGCGTATTATGACGAGGAAAAGCATGAGCTCGTCCCGGAGGTCAAGGGCTTCGGCTTCGACCTCGAATATTACACCCAGCAGATCGCCATGGCGGACGCGGGGCAGACCTTCACCATCCAGATGAAGGACATGATCCCGGAGGTCACGCTGGAAACGCTCGAAAAAGAGTATTTTTCCGCCACGCTGTCCAAGTATGACAGCCCGTATGTTTCAAACGCCGACCGCACGAAGAATCTGGAGCTTGCCTGCGAGGCGATCGACGGCACGATCCTGAACCCGGGCGAAATTTTCTCGTTTAACAAGGTCGTCGGCGAGCGCACGCCTGAAAAGGGCTATCGCCCCGCCACCATCTATCAGGCGGGCGGCAAGAGCGAAGCCGAGACCGGCGGCGGCGTCTGCCAGGTCGCGTCCACGATCTATGAGTGCGTGCTGTACGCCGATCTGGACGTTGTGGAGCGCGCGCCGCATATGTTCACCGTGACCTATGTTGATATGGGGCAGGACGCCACCATCTACTGGGGCTCGCTGGACTTCAAGTTCAAAAACTCCACCGAACACCCCATCCGCATCGACGCGTCCGTCTCCGGCGGCTATGTGCACATCGCGCTCGTGGGCACGGCGGAGGAGAAGGACTATGACCACATCAAGATGACCTACACCACGCTCTCCACCACGCCGTGGAAAACCGTGGGCGTTCTGAGCGCGGACGCAAAGGACGAGGACGCGTTCGAGGTCACCATGGACGCCGCCGGGACGACCGCCACCGACGCGCAGGGCAACACCTACACCGTCAAGAGCGTGCTCGCCACGGCGTACACCGGCTCGACCGTCGTGACCTACCGCCACTTCATGGACAAGGACAACAACGAAATTTCGCAGGAAAAGGTCGCCAGCAGCGTCTACACCAAGCGTGACCGCAAGCTCCTGCTCGAGCCGCTCACCGTTGCGCCGGAGATCCCCGAGGACGCGAATCCCGACGATTACGACGAAAACGGCAACTACATCGGCGACCCGTCCGTCGATCCCACCGACCCTGACAATGGCGACGATGATAACACCGGCTACATTGACCCCAACGACCCCGCATTTTGGTAAATAATCATGAAAATCCCCGGTTTCGTAAGAAACCGGGGATCTTTTATGCTTCGATCTGTTCGCTGACCGTTTGCTCCAGACAGTGCGCGACCTGGTCGGCATTTGCGAGCCGTCCGGCGAGGGCGGTGGCTGAGCCGCAGGCGACGCCCATGCGCAGCGCGGCTTCACCGCCCGCTTCCTGCGACAAAAAGCCCGCGACCAGACTGTCGCCCGCGCCCACGGTGCTCACGACCTCGCCGCGCGCATGGCACACGGCGTGATACGCCGCGCCGCTCTGCGCCAGCAGCAGTGCGCCCTCCGCGCCCATGGACACCAGCACGTTCTGTGCCCCGCCAGCCTGCAAGCGCCGCGCCAGCTCCAGCGCGTGCGCGCGGCTCTCCACACGGCAGGAGAACAGCTCGCCCAGCTCGTCAAGATTGGGCTTGATAAAATACGGGCGGTATTCCAGCGTGCCCAGCAGCGCCGCGCCCGTCGTGTCCACCGCCAGCCGCGCGCCCGCCACGGCGGCGCAGCGCGCCAGCCGCGCATACGCGTCGGCGATGGAGGGCTGCAAATTGCCGCTGAGGACGAGCGTGTCGCGGCTTGTCAGCCGTTCGAGCTTGCGCACGAGGCGCTCGAGCGCCGCGCCGTCCACCGCCGGGCCGCTGCCGTTGCAGGCGGTCTCGGGATCGCCTAAAATTTTGACGTTGATGCGCGTCATACCGCCGGTCAGCTCCGTAAGGTCGCTGCGGCAGCCCGCGCCCGCGAGCAGCGTGCGCAGCATCCCGCCCGACGCGCCCGCGCAAAAGCCCAGCGCACAAGCGTCCGCGCCCAGCCGCGAGAGCAGGATCGCAACGTTCACGCCCTTGCCGCCGGGCCGGCATTCCTCGCGCGCCGCGCGGTTGATCTCGCCCACGCGCAGCGGCGCGGTCAGGTCCATGTAGTAGTCGATGCAGGGATTGGTGGTGACGGTGTAGATCATGGCGAACCTCGATTTTTGTTGTTTTGAACATTCTACCTTGAATCGGGAAGTTTTGCAAGCACCACGCGCCCCAAAGCCTTCCCCTTGAGGGGAAGGCTTTGGGGCGCGCAGCGAGACGGATGAGGAGAAGGGTGGTACGTTCTGAGCTGCTACCACGTTTCGGCTCAAAAACGCGGCGCAGCTCAAAAATAAGAACGCCTCCCCTCATCAGTCCGCTTCGCGGACAGCTTCCCCCCTTTGATGCGAATCAATAGTAGAAAGCGAAAAAAAGATGACAAAAGGCGCAAAAAGTGA
>CALACZ010000072.1 GCA_937890735.1 uncultured Bacillota bacterium | reverse complement strand
GACCGGCGTACAACGACGGCTATGCCGGTGCGACCGTGGAGGACAAGCCCACCACCACCACGCCCGAAACACCTAAGCCCGCAGCGAGCACCTGCACCGTCAAGCTGCCGGAGCTTTCCTCAGGCAGCACAGGCGCGGCAGTGGCGGCGCTTCAGGCGGCGCTGACATACCTGAAATACGACGTCAAGGGCATCGACGGAGACTTCGGGAATAGAACGAAAACGATGCTCATGGCGTTTCAGGCAGAGCACGGACTTGATGCGGACGGCATCTGCGGCGCTCAGTCATGGACGGCGCTGATGGGGAGGTGAGGCGTGTCAATGTAAACACATCGCGCGCACCCTTAAAATGAAAGTGGAGGAAACCATGACGGAAACAATTGTCACCGCGATCATAACCGGCGGCTTGACGCTCGCCGGGGTCTTGATCAGCAACGGAAAAGCCCAGGCAATCACGGAGACGCGGCTGGATGAACTGACCCGCGAGGTGCGGGAGCACAACAACTTCGCGCGCCGCGTCCCCGTGGTCGAAGAGCAGATCAAGGTGGTCAACCACAGGCTGGCTGACCTTGAGGAATTTCATAAACCGAAATAAAAAAATGTGCCCAGATGGGCACAGGAGGAGAAAACATGAACGAAATACTTTCAACCTACGGCATGGAGATAGTCAAGGCGATCGTCATCATGATCTTCGGCTATGTCGGCATCGTCCTTAAAAACCTTGCAGCGAAGTACATCACGACCGACACCGCGAAGAAAGTCGCGCAGACCACGGTCAACTACGTTGAGCAGGTGTATAAGGACATCCACGGTGATGAAAAGCTTGCCGTCGCACTCAAGACAGCATCGGAGATCCTTGCGGAGAAAAACATAGTCATATCCGACACTGAGCTGCACGCGCTTGTAGAGGCGGCAGTGAAGGAGCTTAACGACAGGTATCACGAGACCGGCGCTGAAAAAGAATAGAATAGCGAGCGTTGCGTAGACGAGCGGCGGGGTTAACCCTGCCGCTCGTCTCTCGTTTCGAGGTCTTTTCTTATAAGTGCCTTGATGTACTCCGCTGCCGTCAGCCCCTGCTCCTCGGCGGCTTTTTTTACAGCTTCCCGCGTCAGCCCATCGCGACCGTCCTTCCGAAACTGCAGAGTGAGCGCGTCATAGGTCTCTCTCTTGAAGTCCCTGCGATACTCGATGCCGTACTCGCCCTCCCAGCGTCCGCCTTTAGGCATGAACAAGTCCCTCCCCGCTGTCGAATTCCACGCCGTCCTCGACCATGCAGAGCGAGCAGAAAAGGCTGTCGTGCGGCGTGTTCATCATCTGGACGAGGTGGAAGCCCTCCACACTGCGGAGACACCGCGCAATGTCCCGAACGTCCTGGGCGTTGATGTGGTCAATGCCCAGCTCCCCGGCTGTCTCCCGCAGGGAGACGATGCGCATCTCGCGCGACTTCTCGACCATCTTGTTAACGATATTTTCTTTAAACTCTTTCATTTCAGCTTTCCCCTTTCTTAGCATGGTTTAAGTATACACCACACCAAGAAAAATGTCAAGGGGGTTCTGAGAATTTTCCTTGAGAATTTTCGCAAAGTGCGTCGGAGAGTGACGGTGTGGTGCGTTAAAAATGTAGCCCCATTTTTAACCCCAGAGGGTATTGTAGCCCCTATTTTAGCCCTAAAGTCTGCGCAATCCTGCTGTCATTTGTTAGTGCCTGCGTAAATGCCAAAAGCCTGCAATCGCAATGATTGCAGGCTTTTCCGCGTGGTGCTCCAGCGGGGATTCGAACCCCGGACACCCTGCTTAAAAGGCAATTATCTCAAACCGTCTGAAGCGCAGTGCCATCAACGGGTTGACCGCTGCCTGAACTGCTTTTGTAGCCCGAATAAAAAGCCCCAAACGCTTTTAGTACCTGCACCGCCGTGTCCTCGGGACGGTTCGTCATCAAGTGCGTGTAGATATTAAGTGTGAGCTGGACGGTCGCATGACCGGCGAGGTACTGCACGGTCTTGATGTCCGCGCCGGACTGCACGAGCTCGGTTATATACGTGTGCCGGAGCTGGTGCGGCGTGACGTGGAAGTCTAATGTCACGGTGATGTTGTGGTTTTTAATTTTGTCGCCGAGAGCATAGCCGTCGCGCACGGTGCGCTGCGCAATCACGCCCCACATACGACGGAAACCGGTGGCGGACACTGCACCGCCGGAGCGGTTGCAGACGACATACTCGCTCGCCGACGCGGCTTTTAAAGCCGTCAAGCTCTCAACGAGCGGCGGAGGCAGAGGAATAGACCGGCGCGCGGCGGCGCTCTTTAGCGTTTCCGATACGACAGCTTGATTCCTGCCCTGCCAGCTGCACGCAGTGCGAACATCAAGATAAGGCGGCACGGCATCAAGGTGCACATTTGCCCAGCGCAGACCGAGCGCCTCCTCCCGTCGCAGACCGGCAAACAGACACAGGTGCACAAACGGCTCAACGGCACAGTTCTTGACCGCGTCCAGCAGCGCCGCCTGCTGCTCGCGCGTCAGGGCTTGCTTCTCGGCGGCGGGCTTGCCGCCCGGCTTTAGATCCGCAAACGGAGAGCGGCGGATCATATCATTGTCTGCGGCCGCTTTAAAAATCCTTTTGAGCGCGGTGACTATCTTTTGCTGCGCCGACTTTGACTGCGGCGATCGGCGGAGGATCTCCAACCCGTCGTCAAGCGTGACGTCGGACAGCCGCTTCTCGCCGATGACGGGGCAGATGTGATTATTTATCGCATTGCGATAATCGTCCCGGCGTTTCGCGCCGAGGTCTCGGGTGTTGAGGTCGTACCACGTCTTGGCGTATTGATACACGAGCGCGCCGCCCGTGCTCTCTTCCACCGCTGCTGCCAGATCGGCGGCACGGCGCGCGGCCTTTTCGCGGCACTCGGCTTTGGTTTTGCCATAAACGCTTATCGACCATTTGCCCGTTCGTGGGTCCTTGAGACGCTTGCGATACTGTTTAAGGCGCGCGTCAAAATAAAACTCCGGCGCGGCTTTTCGTGCCATGCTGCTGCCTCCTCTTGAGTTTCTGTAGGAGTTACAATGATGTGTGACAGGAAGTAAAAAAAGATAGCGAATAGGAG
>CALACZ010000071.1 GCA_937890735.1 uncultured Bacillota bacterium | reverse complement strand
TGGTCAGACGCACACGGGCGATCTTACGCAGAGCGGAGTTCGGCTTCTTCGGGGTCGTGGTACGAACGGCGGTGCACACGCCTCTCTTCTGCGGGGACGACAGGTCCGTCGCGCGATTCTTGAGCGTGTTGATGCCCTTCTGCAGAGCCGGAGCGGTAGACTTGGAAGTGAGCTGCTCTCTGCCCTTTCTCACGAGCTGGTTAAAAGTAGGCATAAAAACTGGTTCCTCCTTTCTCAAATGGTTGCTGCATACACAGCGATTATCATATCCCGAAATATCAAAGATATTCCGTTGGGACCGAAACTTGGGCGGCTCAGACGAGGATCGCGGCAGCCGCCGCGCCGACGCTGATGCCGCACGCCGCACCGAGTGCGCGCATGGTCTGAACTGCTTCGCATTCTACGCCCGTCTCGGCGCAGAGCTGCGCGATGGGTCCGGTCAGGATCGGGTCGGCGTCCTCCGCCAAAAAGACCTTTTTGACCTTGCCGCCGTTGAATGCCCGGCGGAGCTGTTTGATGCCGACGACCGTATTGCCCTGCTTCAGTTCTTCCAGCATCGTTTTCCCTCCGCACAGACTGCGGGTATACCCACACAGCTTTGAATTATAGCAGAATTGACGAATACAGTCAACAGGAATTGTCGATTTGGCGAAGAAAATTTTCCGTTTTTCCCACAAACACAGGCAAAACGCGCTCTGGTCATTTTCGACAAAAACACCTGTCTCCGACAGCAAGAAAAGATAGCGAAAAAAAGCCTCGCAGAGTTTTGCGCCCGCAGGCGCAAAATAAAATGCAGATCATTTTTGCCGGCGGCGTGTACGTCGGCAAAAATACTGCACACGGAACGGAGTTAAGTGAGACTCCAAGAGCGCAAGCTCTGCGCAGCGCTCTTGGCTCAGTCGAACTTATGCAGAGCGAAGCGTCGAAGTAGAATTTTTGCGCTCGCGCACAAATTATGCGCGCAGCGGAGTGCAAACCTGCTCAAACGCGAACCCAGCGAAGCGGTTCGCGTTTGAAAGCGTGTCAAAAGAATTTTGACACGCTTCAGAGGTGGGGACAGACTAACTGTACCACCTTCAGGAAGAAAACGCAAGAACTATTTCGTTTTCTTCCGAATTTTCGTAGCAGCGCACAGTTTTAGCGGAAAACGCCCCGAAAAATATCTGTAATTCTGAATAATTGACGTGCCGCGCTCTATCGCAGTACAATACGAAACGTATTTTGTGCAGGAACGGAATTTGGAACGAACGGAAGGAGCTGCAAGCGGACTATGAAGTATATTTTTGTCACCGGCGGCGTGGTGTCGGGACTCGGCAAGGGCATCTGCGCGGCGTCGCTCGGACGGCTGCTGCGCCAGTGCGGGCTGCGCGTCAAAAACCAGAAATTCGACCCCTATTTTAATGTAGACCCCGGCACGATGAGCCCCTATCAGCACGGCGAGGTATTCGTCACCGACGACGGCGCGGAGACCGACCTCGACCTGGGACACTACGAGCGCTTTGTCGATGAAACGCTTGACGGCAAGTGCTCCGTCTCCTCCGGCAAGATCTACTGGAGCGTCCTCAACCGCGAGCGCGAGGGCGGCTACCTCGGCAAGACCGTCCAGATCATCCCGCACATCACCAACGAGATCAAGCACCGCATCTACGCCATGGACGACGGCACGGCGGACGTGGTCATCACCGAGATCGGCGGCACGGTCGGCGATATTGAGAGCCAGCCCTTCCTGGAAGCCATCCGGCAGGTGGCGACCGACAAGGGTCGTGAGAATGTGCTGTATATCCACGTTCCGCTCATTGTCTCCATCCCCGGCAGCGGCGAGCTCAAGAGCAAGCCCACGCAGCACTCGGTCAAGGAGCTGCTGTCCGTCGGCATCCAGCCGGACGTGCTCGTCTGCCGCACCGACAGCCCCATTCCCGACGATATTCGCCAGAAGCTGGCGCTGTTCTGCAACGTCGAGCCTGACTGCGTCATCGCAAACCTCACCGCCTCCACGCTGTATGAAGTCCCGCTGCTGCTCGAGCGCGAGGGGCTGCGCCGCGTGGTCTGCCGCAAGCTGGGGCTGGACTGCGGCGAGCCGGATCTCACGGAGTGGCAGGCGCTCGTCGAGCGTATCCACGAGGCGCGCCGCCCCGTGAAGATCGCCCTCGTCGGCAAATATACGGGGCTTCATGACGCGTATCTGAGCGTCGTTGAATCGCTCTTCCACGCCGGCACGGCGCTCGGCGCGCAGGTCGAGATCGAGTGGGTCGAGTCCGAAACGCTCACGCCCGATACCGCCGCTGAAATTCTTTCCGGCTGCGCGGGCATCCTCATCCCCGGCGGCTTCGGCGACCGCGGCATCGAGGGCATGATCGTCGCCGCGCAGTACGCGCGCGAGCACGGTGTGCCGTACCTCGGCATCTGCCTCGGGATGCAGATCGCCGTCATCGAATTTGCCCGCCACGTCATCGGATGGATCGACGCGCACAGCTCCGAATTTTCCGAAACAACGTCGCACCCGGTCATCGACCTCATGCTCGACCAGGTCGGCGTACACGCCAAGGGCGGCACGATGCGTCTGGGCAAATACCCGTGTGTCCTGCGCGAGGATTCGAAGTCCTACAGGCTCTACGGCACGCGCGAAATTTCCGAGCGCCACCGCCACCGCTACGAGTTCAACAACGCCTTCCGCGCGGACTTTGAGCAGGCGGGGCTGCGGCTGGCGGGTCTATCACCCGACGGCTCGCTCGTCGAGATCGTGGAAAATCCGCAGCACCCGTGGTTCGTCGGCGCGCAGTTCCACCCCGAGTTCAAAAGCCGCCCCAATCGCCCCCACCCCCTCTTCCAGGGCTTCGTAGAAGCGGCGCTGAACGCAGAAAAATAAAGAAAACCCCGGGAGCAGTTCAAAGCCGCTCCCGGGTCTTGCTATCTTCCGTACTTGATCGTAACATAGAGGTCTCCCGCCCCGCCCCCCCAAAGTTCGATTGGCGGTGCAATCAAAGCCGAACGTAAGAGCGAGGCATGACCCGTCCTTATTTCTCTTTTCCTTCTGATTTCAGGACCTCAAAGATTTTTGTCTCTTGTACCGGCGTTCCGCCTGCCGCCAGCCATCCAGCCAGAAATGCGGCACGTGAAAGCGCGAACACCGCCTCATTTGTTTCATCGCATACGCTCGATTCCAAAAAACGGTCAAACGCTTCCTGATACTCATTGCTCATCATACCCTTATCCTCCGCGATTATATCATTATTAATATCTATTTACATATCTTATTGTAATATATATCGCATCTATCTGCTAATCTATAATAATAAATACAGATTGATACTGATATTCAATTAAAACTTTAATTCATAGAATTGAAGTTTTTAATATGAAGATCAGTATGAGACGAGATTTCGTGATTTTTTCAAAATCACGAAATTGGTTACGCCAAAGGCGGAATCTTTCTGATTAAAGAATTTAATCAGAAAACAGTATGAGAGGTATTTACTATGAACAACGAACCCTTAAAGATCCGCCGCCGTGGGGAGGATGGCAATCGCATGATCTCTGTGCGCATCCGTGAGGAAACGCTTACCGAGCTGGACCGGCTGGCGGCGGAGACGAATTACTCGCGCAATGAGCTCATCAATATTCTTCTCGCATACGGCGTCAAAAACGTTGTGATCGAATAGCCTTTTCGCGCAAAAAGCCCGCCGGAGAAATTCCAGCGGGCTTTTTCTTGCATTTATTCAGCCATGTCTGACAGGGCGGCAGCTTCGCCGATCCTTTCCGGGATGCCGAACTCGCCGGCAGCGTCTTTCCAAAAGTCCGTTTGGGCAGCGTCACACGCGGCTCTCTCCGTTTTACTGCGTCGGCGCGGAGGGAGTCTTCGTTACGCGTTTTTGGTCAGGCTCGTGCGTACGAGCGCGCGGCGGAGCTTTGCCTCGGCAAGGCGAATTTCCTCGTCGGTCAGCGCGCCGCGGTGTTTCAGCCGCTCCTGCGCCGCCGTGAGCGCACGCTGCGCCCGGGCACGGTCGATCTGCTCCTGCCATTCAAACGTGGTGGCGATCAGGCGCACCGCGCCGTTTTTCACCATCAGCATCCCGCCGATGCACGCGGCGCGGCGGGTCTTGCCGCCGGTCACCACGCGCGCCTGCCCCATGCCGAGCGGCGTCACATAGTTGATGTGCCCCGGCAGAATGGTCACGCCGCCGGTCACGGCGCGCACGTCCAGACTCTCCGCCTCGCCGTCATAAAACAGCCCGTCTGGCGTTACGATCTGCAAATGGAAGCTGCTCATGCGCCCGCACCCTTTGCCTTGGCGACCGCCTCGTCGATCGAGCCGACGAACAGGAACGCCGATTCGGGCAGGTCGTCGTGCTTGCCCTCGATGATCTCCCTGAAGCCGCGGATGGTCTCCTTCAGCGGCACATACTTGCCCTGGAAGCCCGTGAACTGCTCCGCAACATGGAACGGCTGCGACAGGAAGCGCTGCACCTTTCTCGCGCGGCTCACGGCGAGCTTGTCGTCCTCCGACAGCTCGTCCATGCCCATAATGGCGATGATGTCCTGCAATTCCTTATACCGCTGCAAAAGCTGGATGACGCCGCGCGCCACATCGTAATGCTCCTGCCCGACGATCTCGGGCGTGAGGATGCGGGACGTGGAGTCGAGCGGATCGACCGCCGGGTAAATGCCCAGCGAGGCGATGCCGCGGTCGAGGACCGTCGTCGCGTCCAGATGAGCGAACGTCGTTGCCGGTGCGGGATCGGTCAGGTCGTCCGCCGGGACGTAGACCGCCTGCACGGACGTGATCGAGCCGTTTTTCGTGGACGTGATGCGCTCCTGCAATGCGCCCATTTCGCTCGCCAGCGTTGGCTGGTAGCCGACGGCGGAGGGCATCCGCCCCAGCAGCGCCGAAACCTCGGAGCCTGCCTGCGTAAAGCGGAAGATGTTGTCGATGAACAGCAGCACGTCCTGATGTCCGACTTCGCGGAAATACTCCGCCATCGTCAGACCCGACAGACCCACGCGCATACGCGCTCCGGGCGGCTCGTTCATCTGACCGTAGACCAGCGCCGTTTTGGACAGAACGCCGGACTCCTTCATTTCATAATAGAGGTCGTTGCCCTCGCGCGTGCGCTCGCCGACGCCGGTGAACACGGAGTAGCCATTGTGCTCGGTGGCGATGTTGTAGATCAGCT
>CALACZ010000070.1 GCA_937890735.1 uncultured Bacillota bacterium | reverse complement strand
GTGCTTGCCGCTGCCGTTGACGCCCGCGAAGGGCTTTTCATGCAGCAGGCAGATCAGCCCGTGCTTTTCCGCGACCTTTTTCATGATCTCCATCGTCAGCTGGTTCTGATCGCTGGCGGAGTTTGCGTCGGTATAGATCGGCGCCATCTCATGCTGCGCCGGGGCGACCTCATTGTGCTTGGTCTTGGACAGGACGCCGAGCTTCCACAGCTCCTCGTCCAGATCGCGCATATACGCCGCCACGCGCGGGCGGATCGTGCCGAAGTAATGATCGTCCAGCTCCTGCCCCTTGGGCGGCTTTGCGCCGAAGAGCGTTCTGCCGCACAGGCGCAGATCCTCGCGCTGCATATAGAGCGCCTTGTCGATCAGGAAATACTCCTGCTCGGGACCGACCTGCGCGAACACGCGCTGCGATCTTTCGTCGCCGAACAGGCGCAGGACGCGGATCGCCTGCCGGGAGACGGCGTCAATGGAGCGCAGCAGCGGCGTTTTCTTATCCAGCGCCTCGCCGGAGTAGGAGCAGAACACCGTGGGGATGCAGAGGCTGCCGTCCTTGATGAAGGCGAACGCCGTGGGGTCCCATGCGCTGTAGCCGCGCGCCTCAAACGTGGCGCGCAGACCGCCGGAGGGGAACGAGGACGCGTCCGGCTCGCCGCGGACGAGCTCCTTGCCGGAGAAGTCCATGATGACCTTGCCGCCGCCCACGGGGTGGATAAAGCTGTCGTGCTTTTCGGCGGTCACGCCGGTCAGCGGCTGAAACCAGTGGGTATAGTGCGTCGCGCCGTGCTCCAGCGCCCAGACCTTCATGCCGTCGGCGATGTCATTGGCAACGTCGAGCGGCAGCGCGCTGCCGTTTGCCAGGCAATTCTTCCACGCCTGGAAGGCAGAGCCGGACACATACTGCTGCATGGCCGCCTCATTAAATACATTGCTTCCGAACAATTCCGGGATCTTTTCTTTCGACTGCATGATGACTCCTCCTTCAAAAGTGTTTCCGGTAAAAGGACATCTGTCCTTAAAAATCGGAAATTTAAAATATGCACAAATGATACATGCAAAGTGAGCGTTCGTCAATATCGCAAATTGACCGAATAATCCAAACCACGGAAAAACCGTGCGACTAAAATCCACAAAATTTCGGAAAACCGCGAAAAAATCCTTGCAATCCGGCACTTTGGGGCGTATAGTAAATCTGTACCCGCTCCGGCGGACGCAGTTGCGTTCCTGCCGAAGCGGGCGCTTTGCGCTCAAACGAAAACCGCTTCGCTGGGTTTCCGTTTGAAAAGGCTCACACTGCGCTGCGCGCATAATTTTTGTGCAAGCACAAAAATTCCACTTCGACGCTTCGCTCTGCATAAGTTCGACTGAGCCAAGAGCGCTGCGCAGGGCTTGCGCTCTTTGAGTCTCACTTAACTCCGCTCCGTGAGCAGAATTTTTGCCGACGTACACGCCGCCGGCAAAAATGATCTGAATTTTATTTTGCGCCTGCGGGCGCAAAACTCTGCGAGGCTTTTTTGTACGCCGCTGCACTTCCTTAAAAAATATAAAGGCTGCGTGCCGGATGTTGACAATTTTTTCTTTCTGTGATATAGTCCCCCTCGTTCGCTCTGCGGACGATATACTATAGTAATCAGGAGGTGATCCATTATGTCCAGGACGCCCATCCAGCTTTCGGACCATTTCACCTACGGGCGGCTGCTGCGTTTTGTGCTGCCGTCGATCGTGATGATGGTCTTTACGTCCATCTACGGCGTGGTGGACGGCTTCTTTGTGTCGAATTTTGCCGGAAAGACGGCGTTCGCGTCCATCAATCTCGTCATGCCGTTCATTATGGTGCTCGGCGGCATGGGCTTTATGATCGGCACAGGCGGCACGGCGCTGGTGTCCAAGGTCCTCGGTGAGGGCGACGAGGCGCGCGCCAACCGCTATTTTTCCATGATGATCCTCTTCACGCTGGGGCTGGGCGCTGTGCTCAGCGCGCTCGGCGTGGCGCTCATGCCGCAGGTGGCGCGGCTGCTGGGCGCGACGGACGAGATGCTCGCCGACTGCGTGCTTTACGGGCGCATCGTGACGGGCTTTACCGTGGCGTTCATGCTGCAAAACGTGTTCCAGAGCTTCCTCATCGCGGCGGAAAAGCCCAAGCTGGGGCTGATCGTGACCGTGGCGGCGGGCGTGACGAACATGGTGCTCGACGCGGTGTTCGTGGGCGTATTCCGCTGGGGCGTCGCCGGCGCGGCGATCGCCACGGGGCTGAGCCAGGCAGTCGGCGGCATCCTGCCGCTCATCTACTTCCTCCGCCCGAACAAAAGCCCGCTGCACCTGCGCGCAACACGGCTGGAGGCGCGCGCCATTTTGCAGGCGTGCGGCAACGGCTCGTCGGAGCTGATGAGCAACATCTCGTCGTCGCTCGTGAGCGTGCTGTATAACTTCCAGCTCCTGCGCTACCTCGGCGAGGACGGCGTTTCGGCATACGGCGTTTTAATGTATGTGCAGTTCGTGTTCGTCGCCATCGACATTGGCTACGCCATCGGCAGTGCGCCGATCATCTCGTTCCACTACGGCGCGGGCAATCACGCGGAGCTCAAAAATATGCTGCGCAAGAGCAGCATCCTCATGGCGCTCTCGGGCGTGGTGCTGTCGGTGCTGTCGTATCTCGGCGCAGTGCCGTTTTCCCACATTTTCGTCGGCTACGACGAAGGGCTGATGGCGCTGACGATCCACGCGTTCCGGCTGCTCTCGCCGTCGTTCCTGCTCGCAGGCTTCTGCATTTTCATCTCGTCGTTCTTTACCGCGCTCAACAACGGGCTCATCTCCGCCATCGTGTCGTTTTTGCGCACGCTCGTGTTCCGCACCGGCTGCGTGATCATCATGCCGATGTTCTGGGATGTGGACGGCATCTGGTGGTCCATGCTCACCGCCGACGCCCTCGCCTTCGTCGTCAGCGTCGCGTTCGTCATCGCCAAGCGGAAGAAATATCATTATTAAAGAAAATCGCGGCAGGCGCTTGCCTGCCGCGTTTCTTTGTTTTCACTTAGTCTACATAGTCCTCGAACTCAATGCGCTTCGCTCTGCGGCGGCACGCCGGGCAGTTTTCTTTGACGAAGCCCACGATCAGCTCCCAGTTCTGATAGATCACATACGCCGCAGCCGCCAGGGCAGCCAGCGCCGCGACGACCGCCGCGATCTGCGCCAGACATTTTTTCTTCATCGGTACTACCTCCGTTTTTAGTCTTTTTCTCAGTATACCCGATTTCTGATTTTTTTGCAAGTGCTTATACGCGCACGATATTGCCGTCTTTGCGCGGGGCAGCCTTGCCCTCCGCGCCGTCGGCGTAGCCGAGGATGCAGTGCCCCACGCCGAGCCAGTCGCCCGTGACGCCCCACTTTTTGAGCAGCGCCTTGCCCTGCTCGGACGCAAATTCCTCCCGCGCGCGGTGGATCCAGCACGAGCCGACGCCCACGCTGTGCGCCGCCAGCATCAGGCTGCCGAGCGCGAGGCTGCCGTCCTCCACGGCGGTGGGGACGTTTGCGTCCACCAGCACGACCACCACGGTCGGCGCGCCGTAAAACGGCTTTGCCCCGGGCGTGCCGAGGATGTCCGCGTTCATCGCCTCCAGCTCCGCCACGTCCTCCGGCTTTTGCAGGACGACGAACTTGACCGGCTGCCGCCCCATGCCGCTGGCGGCATATGTCCCGGCGCGCAGGATGGCGTCCAACTCCTCGTCCCGGATCTGCTCCGGGCGGTAGCGGCGGACGCTCCGCCGCGTTTCGATGCACTTTAATACTTCATTCGTCATAAAAATACACTCCTTTTCAGACATATCCATAGAGACCGCGCACGGACACCTCGCCGGAGGCGATGTGCTCCTGCGTGCCGTCGTCATAGTGCACGATGAGCGCGCCGTCGGGCGCGACGTCCTCGGCAAACGCCTCGCGCGCCGCGTCTCCGCGCAGGACGGTCACACGCTTTCCGAGCGTGACGCACCCGGCGCGAAAGCGCGCCATATCCTCCGCGCAGCCGCCGGGGAGCTGTGCGCTCAGCCGCGCGAGCGCGCGCAGAAGCGCCGCGGCAAGGCTCGCCCGGGCGATGCGCCGCCCGGTGTGCAGTAAGATCGACGTCGCCACGTCCCGGATGTCCTCCGGGAACTGCGTCTGCGCGCAGTTGACGCCGATGCCGACCACGACATACTCCACCTCGCGCGTCTCGGCGATGACCGACAGCTCCGTGAGGATGCCCGCGAGCTTTTTTGTGCCGAACACCAGGTCGTTCGTCCACTTGATGCCCGGGCGCTCGCCGCAGACCGCCTCCACCGCGTCGCACGCGCCCACGGCGACGAGCGCCGTCAGGTTCATGATCTCCTCGGGCAGCGCGCGCGGGCGCAGCACCACGCTCAGATACAGCCCCTCGCCGGGGGGCGAGTAAAAGCTCCGCCCGCGCCTGCCGCGCCCGGCGGTCTGGCGGTCGGCGATGACGCACGTCCCCGACGGCGCGCCCTGCGCCGCAAGCTGCCGCGCCATGCGGTTGGTGGAGTCCACGCTCTGGCAGACCGTGAGCCGCTGCGCCCACGGATGCCCCGCCAGCGCCTGCGCGACCGCCTCGCGCGTGAGCACGTCCGGCTGTGCCGTCAGGCGATAGCCGCGGTTCGTCCCGGCGGCGATCTCATAGCCCTCGGCGCGCAGCGCGCGCACCGCCTTCCACACCGCCGCGCGCGAAAGCCCGAGCTGCTGACTGAGCTGCTCGCCCGACAGGTCGCTCTGCGCGCGCTGCAAAAGCTCTAATACCGCTTCCTTTGTACGCATATCCGTCTCCGAACTTTGTTCTTGAGCAACACCGCACAATTGCGTCTGCCGAATTGTGCGGTGTCGCCCTTGATATTTCTATTATACTCTGCTATACTCTCGATTGTAAACCAATTTCAAAATTTTAAGGTTTACAATCGGAGGCTATCATGAAAACACGCTCGCTCATCCTGACCGCTCTGTTCGCGGCGCTGACCGCCGTCGGCGCATTTTTGAAGATCCCGTTCCCGCTGTCGGCGATCACGCTGCAATTTTTCTTTACCGCCATGGCGGGCACGCTGCTGGGGAAAAAATACGGCGCGCTGTCGCAGGCGGTGTATGTGCTGCTGGGGCTGGTCGGCGTGCCGATCTTCGCGCTCGGCGGCGGGTTTTCGTATATTTTTCAGCCGACGTTCGGCTTTCTGCTGGGGCTGATCCCGGCGGCGTGGGTCATCGGCGCGCTTGCAAAGCGCCCGCTGACGTTCCGGCGGTCGGCCCTGGCGATGCTGGCGGGGCTGGCGGTGCTGTACGCCATCGGCGTGCCGTACATGGCACTCATCGCCAACGCCTATCTCGGCAAGGGTCTGACGTTCTGGCAGGTGCTCAAAAACGGGATGCTCATCTACCTCCCCGGTGATATGCTCAAGATCGCGGCGGGCAGCGCTCTGAGCTGCGCCGTGACGCGCCGCGTACCTGACCTTTGACCGCCGAATCGTCTGCTTTCACAATTCCGGCGACGGGATAACGTGCAGATTGCACAATTTTGCTTGACACGCTCCCCTGGAAACAGTACAATGTAGGGTGGGATTTGTATGGTCGCAGGCAGGCTATGGGGACGCCCGCCGCGGCTTGACTGATTCAAACCCGCAACCCAAATACGAAAGAAAGGGAGGTGTGTCCGTAGTTTATGGAATTTAATATGCTCACGCTCATCCTGTGCATCGCCGGATTCGTGCTGGGCGGGCTGATCTTCTTCTTTGTCGGCAAGGCGTATCGCAAGAGCGTCGCCGAAAAAGAGATCGGCAGCGCCGAGGAAGAAGCGCGCCGTATTATCAACGAAGCCATCAAGGGCGGCGAAAATAAGAAGCGCGAAATGCTGGTCGAGGCAAAGGAAGAGATCCATAAATCGCGTACCGAAAACGAACGGGAGCTGAAAGACCGCCGCACCGAGGTCCAGAAACAGGAACGGCGCTTGCAGCAGAAGGAAGAAACACTCGATAAAAAACTCGACGCACACGAAAAGAAGGAAGAGGAGCTCACCCGCCGCGTTGCCGCCGTGCAGAAGCAGGAGGAGGAGGTCGCCTCCATCAAGCGCGGTCAGCTCGAAATGCTGGAAAAGATCTCGGGGCTGACGCAGGAAGAGGCAAAAGCCCAGCTTCTCAAGGACGTGGAATCCGAGATCCGGCACGAGACCGCCATGAAGATCAAGGAGGTCGAAACGCAGCTCAAGGAGGAATCCGACCAGCGCGCAAGAGAAATTCTCGCCACCGCCATCCAGCGCTGCGCAGCCGATCACGCCGCCGAGACCACCGTCTCCGTCGTGCCGCTGCCCAACGATGAGATGAAGGGCCGCATCATCGGGCGTGAGGGCCGCAACATCCGCACGCTCGAGACCATCACGGGTGTCGATCTCATCATCGACGATACGCCCGAGGCGATCACCGTGTCGTCCTTTGACCCCGTCCGCCGCGAGATCGCGCGGCTGGCGCTGGAAAAGCTCATCGCCGATGGGCGCATCCACCCTACGCGCATCGAGGACATGGTGGAAAAAGCCCGCCGCGAGGTGGAGCACACCATCAAGGCAGAGGGCGAACGCGCCACGTTCGAGGTCGGCATCCACAACCTGCACCCGGAGCTGGTGAAGCTGCTGGGCAGGCAGAAATACCGCACGTCCTACGGTCAGAACGTGCTCAACCACTCGATCGAGGTCGCCCACATCGCGGGGCTGCTCGCCGCCGAGTTGGGCGAGGACGTCGCGCTTGCCAAGCGCGCGGGTCTGCTGCATGACCTCGGCAAATCCGTGGACCACGAGATGGAGGGCAGCCACATCCAGCTTGGCGTGGAGCTTGCCCGCAAGTACAAGGAAAATCCCGTCGTCATCAACGCCATCGAGGCGCACCATGGCGATGTCGAGCCGCAGACCATCATCGCCTGCCTCGTGCAGGCTGCCGACGCTGTTTCTGCCGCACGCCCCGGTGCGCGGCGCGAGAATGTAGAGAACTACATCCGCCGTTTGCAGAAGCTCGAAGAGCTGACCAGCTCCTTCCCCGGCGTCGAGAAGTCCTACGCCATCCAGGCGGGGCGCGAGGTCCGCATCATGGTCAAGCCCGAGGAGGTCAGCGAGGACAGCATGATCCTGCTTGCGCACGATCTTGCCAAAAAGATCGAGTCCGAGCTGGAATACCCCGGTCAGATCAAAGTCAACGTCATCCGCGAGACCAAAGCGGTCGAGTACGCGAAGTAAAGAGAAACCCCGGCGGCCTGCCAAACAGCAGGCTGCCGGGGTTTTGTGCGTATAGGGCAGCGCCACGGTTTCTGCAAGCCTGCCGGTGCGCTGCGCACCCATGCCTTCCCCTTGAGGGGCAGATTCCCCCTATCAGGGGGAAATGTCCCGCAGGGACAAAGAGGGTAGGGACAGGTGGCTCGCGGAGCGAGACGGATGAGGAGAAGGGCGGTACGTTTTGAGATGCTGCCGCGTTTCGGCTCAAAAACGCGATGCAGCTCAAAAATAAGAACCCTTCCCCTCATCAGTCGGCTTCGCCGACAGCTTCCCCCCGAGGGGAAGCCATGGGCTTTTGCAAACCCGCCGGTGCGCCATAAACGCCTCATAAAACCACAAAAACGCCCCGAAGGGCGTTTTTTCTTTTTTAATTCACATTGATCGAGTCGAACACTTCCAGCGGCAGAACGTCCGCCAGCTCTGTCAGCTCGTGGGAATAGCCGCCGGTGTAGTCCGCCGCGGCGACCGGGCTTTTGAGCACCCGTGCCTGCGCGTCCGGCGTGCGCAGCGAAACAGACAGGCAGACGCACGTCCCCTGATCCGCCTCCGACTGCACCACGAGATTGCCCCCGTGCAGCTGTGCGATGCTGCGCGCCAGCGGCAGACCTGCGCCGACGCCCCAGCGCGGGTCGCCCAGCTCCAGCGCGCGCGCATAGCGCGAGAACGCAGACGCGATCAGCGACGGCGCAAAGCCCTCGCCGCTGTCCTGCACGCGGATGAGCGCGCTCATCTCCCCGCGCTCCAGCCGCAGACTGATCGTGCCGCCTGCGGGCGTGAACTTGATGGCGTTGCTGAGAAGGTTCAAGATCGCACGCTCGAGCCGCTGTCGGTCGATCCAGGCATAGAACGTCTGCGGCGGGATGCTGCACTCGAGCGTGATGCCGCGCGTGCGGCAGAGCGGCGCGGTGCGCTCGAAAATGCCGTAGAGGAAGCTCGTCAGCTCCGTCTTTTCCAGATTCAGCTTCATGTCGCCGTCCAGCGCGGCGCGCAGGTCCGTGAGATTGCACGTCGTGCGCAGGAGCTGATAGAACGCGTGGTTCAGCGACGCCATGCTGCGCTGGATCGCCGGGTCCTCCAGCTCCTCCAGGCGCGGGAACAGCGCCGCCGACGCGCCGAACAGGTTCGACAACGGCACGCGCAGCGCCTGCGCGGCAAAAAACGCCATATCCGGCGTGGGCTGCGCCGTTTTCGACTGGATGACAAAGATCTGCCACCCGTCCAGAGGGTACACTGCCGCCTCCGCCGGTCCGCCCGGCAGCCGCAGCGGCAGATTCACCGCCCCTGTCCAGTCCCCGCGGTACAGCGCCGCGTCCGTCAGGGCGAGAATCTGCGTGTTTTCATGAATTTCCAGCGCCTGCGCAGCGCGGTTGCAGTACGCCACCGCGCCGTCCTTCACCGCAAACACTGGCTGTGCGATCCCGTCGAGCAGCTCCGTGAGCTGCTGAATTTCCAAACTCAAATCTGCCGCCTCCTTACCCCGAAAACGCGGGGCTTTCATTCCAAATATCATTGTTTGAGCATTTTAAACCGTTATCACAGGAAAATATTTCTTGTTGTCCTGCTATCATAACAGACAAAGACAAAAAATGCAATCTTTTTAGAAATAATGTCAAAATAATGCTGATACTAGTTCTTATTAAAAATCTTGAAAAGATTTTTATAGCACCGCAGGTGCGTTAAGAACTGTATGAGATGGGGAATTGCACAATTGTGCAATTCCAGTGTGCAAAGCACGCGGGTTTTCTGATTAAGTATTTTAATCAGAAAACAGTATGATTTATCGTTTTCTCGCAGCCCCGCGCATAAAAAACAAGCACCCACATTCGTGAGTGCTTGTAATTTTGCAAACTTTAGCGCTTGGAGAACTGCGGCGCGCGACGGGCTGCTTTGAGACCGTATTGCGCGAGTTTTTGAGCTGTTTTCCCTTGATACTCCGGGCTTTTCCGGCTTTCTG
>CALACZ010000069.1 GCA_937890735.1 uncultured Bacillota bacterium | reverse complement strand
GCCGAGCGTATCGGCGTGCAGGCTCTCCAGCGCGCGGTGCGCCGTGTGATACGCCGCCGCCAGCAGCCCCGCGTCGTGCTTTGTCAGGCGCGCCGCGAGCTGCGCGCCCGCCGCGTCGATCTTTGTAAAATTCTCGTTCATCTGGTCCAGACTGACCGGGTCGCTGCCCGCCCAGGTATTCAGATCCCAATTTGTCGTTTTCTGCATGGTGATCGCCTCCTTCAGTGATGGGAGCGGCGCTCCCTCACCCGAGGCGGCGGCAGAAAAACAAGTTGCACGCGCGCGTGCAAAAACAGGCGCAAAAACACCCGGCTTTTCTGAAAAAGCCGGGCGTTTGAGCTTTTCAAAAAATTTTTTGAAAAGCTTTCAAACGAAAACCGCTTCGCTGGGTTTCCGTTTGAACAGGCTTGCACCCTGCCGCGCGCATAATTTTTTGTGCAAGCACAAAAAATTCCACACTTGCAGGGCGTAAAGTATTTTCTGCGACGTACACGCCGCCGCAGAAAATGATTCAAATCATTTTTGCGCCTGCGGGCGCAAAACTCTGCGAGGCTTTTTGACAGGCTTTTTATTATGTGATGACAAAGCCGCCGTTCACCGCCAAGACCTGCCCGGTGATGAACTCCGCGTCCGCGAGGTATTCGGCGGCTTTTGCCACGTCGTCCGGCTGCCCCAGCCGCTCCAGCGGCGTCTCATCCCGCAGCATCGCGCGCGTATCAGCGCTCAAATTCGCGCACATATCCGTGTCGATCACGCCCGGGGCGATGGAATTGACGCGGATGTTTGATGGCCCGAGCTCCTGCGCCAGCGCCTTCGAGAGCGCGATCACCGCGCCCTTGGTGGCGGAGTAGCCCGCCTCGCAGCTCGCGCCGACCTGCCCCCACATGGACGATACCGTCACGATGCAGCCGTCCTTTTTTTGCAGCATCCCCGGCAGCGCCGCGCGCACGCAGTGGAACACGCCGTCCACGTTCACGGCGAACAGTCTGCGCCATTCCGCGTCCGTGATCGCGGAGAGCAGCCCATATTGGACGATGCCCGCGTTGCAGACGAGCACGTCCAGCGGTGGAAGCGCCTCAAACGCGCGCGCGACCTGCGCTGCGTCCGCCACATCGCAGCGGATCGGAGTCGCCCCGGTCTCACGCGCGACGGTTTCCGCGGCGGCGTCGTTTTTTTCGTAGAAGAACCAGACCCGGTCGCCCCGTGCGGCAAAGCGCCGCACGCAAGCCGCGCCGATCCCGCGCGACCCGCCGGTGATGAGTACAGTGCGCATATGCTTTCCTCGATTCGATTTGTTTTTGAGCCCCAAGGCTTCCCCCTGGGGGGAAGCTGTCGGCGAAGCCGACTGATGAGGGGAAGGGTTGTACGTTTTGAGCTGCCGCGCGTTTCGTCGTAACGTAGGGGCGGGGCTTGCCCCGCCCGCTGGTAGGCAGCGGTGGATTTCGCATGCACCGTAGGACGGAATGCACCAAATGGCTTCCCCCAGGGGAAGCTGTCAGCCGAAGGCTGACTGATGAGGGTCGGGGAGCAGTTGCGGTTTGGAACAACTGCAAAGCAAATCGCAAGAGCTCCCCGACCCTCATCCGTCTCGCTGCGCGAGCCACCTTCCCCACATGGGGAAGGCTTTGGGCAGTGCATACAAAAAGGCAGCCGCGCTGCGGCTGCCGTTCTTATTTTACCGCTTCCGGGTCTTGGTTTTATGGTCGGCGTAGAGCCGGCTGGAGGACATTTTGCTGTTGGAGTCGGACATGAACTGCTTGAGCATATCGTCAAACGAGCGCACCTGACCCTGTGCGCCGGCACCCGGATTGGGCGTCGGGCGGCTCTGCTGGCGCGGACGGTCGCTGCGCTCGCCGCGATCACTGCGGTCGCCGCGGTCCGGGCGGTCATTGCGCTCGCCCCGGTCGGGGCGGCTCTGGCGGGGCGCGTCACGCCGCGGCTGCGGCAGGGTGCGCTTGATGGAAAGGTTGATCTTCCCATTTTCCAGCCCGATGACCATGACCTTCACGTCCTGCCCCTCGGTGAGGTAGTCGTGAATATCATTCACGAACGTATACGCGACCTCCGAGATGTGCACCATCCCGGTCGCGCCGTCCGGCAGCAGCACGAACGCGCCGAATTTGGTCAGACTTTTGACTTTTCCTTCATAGACTGTGCCGACTGTAAGCTCCATAAACTGCGGTTTTCTCCCGTTTTGATTTATATCAGTTCCGCACATCGCGGAACACGATCTCATTATCCGACACCATCCCGAGCTTTTCCCGCGCGACGGCTTCCACGCCCTCGTCGGTCTCCAGGTTGTCGATGGCGTCCTGCAGGCGCTCGTTTTCCTGCTCCTGCGCGGTGATGCTGCTGGTCAGCTCCGCCGCCTCGGCGGTTTTCTGCGTGACCTGCGAGCGCAGGGACACCAGGGTAACGGTAGCATACACCACCAGGATCAGAAGCACGAGCTTCACAAGTAGGCTCGATCGGACAAATTTCATGCGGCTGCGCGCTCCTTTCTCCCAGCCGGGATATGCGCCGGCGGATCATCTTACCGAACATTGTACCCCATTTTTTCACGATTGCAAAGAGAAAAATCAAAAATTTTTCAGTTTTTTTCAGCACCCATCGCGCGGGCGCGCTCAAAACGCGAAAAATTGCCGCCATCGCGCCGAAAACCGCCCCCAGCAGCCGCAGTGAAACAGGGCTCAGCAGCAGGAAATACACCGCCGCGCCCAGCAGCAGCGCCGGGAGAAAAAACAGCCGGAACTCGCCGCGCCCGGGCAGCAGCGTCAGCCGCACGAGCGCGAGCGCGCACGCGAGTACGAACAGCGCGTCCAGCGCCGCCTGCGCGCGGGAATGCCGCCGCCGCAGCACGCGCAGCGCGTCGTAAAAAAGCCCCAGCGCCGCGCCGTAGAGCGCCGCCGCGCCGAGCTGCGCGCCCTGAAGCGCCAGCGGCAGCTCCATCAGCCGAACAGCCGGGCGAAAAAGCCGCCCGTGGGCGCGTCGGCTTCGTACACAATGGAATCGACCGTCCCGTCCACGCGCACCTCGCCGCCGTCGAGCGAGAGCATCTGCAAATGCAGCCCCTGCCCGCGGACGAGCAGCGCGCCGCGCGCCGTGACGAGCGCCACGGACTCCTCGTCAAAGCTCTCGACCTCCAGCACGCCCGTCACGGTCAGCCGGCTGCGCCCGTCCAGCGTCAGCCGGTGCGGCAGCTCCGCCGCTTTTGGTTCGTTTGCCATGTGTCCCCCGCCTTTCCGCCTGTCCTATATCAGCATTGTATGCGGCGGGAGGGGGGGATATTCCACTTATTGCACCTCGCGGTACAGCCCCACGGCGTCGTCCTTGCGGACGTTATCGGCAACGCGCAAGACCTCCACCTTCAGCGTGCGCGCGCCGAAAGGGATCTCGATGATGTCGCCGACCTTTACGTCATACGACGCCTTGGCAGGCTTTCCGTTGACGCTCACGCGCGCGGCGTCGCAGGCGTCATTTGCCACGGTCCGGCGCTTGATGATGCGCGAGACCTTCAGATATTTATCCAAACGCATAAATGCTTCCTCCAAAAAGCAAAAACCGGCGGGCATAAAGAAGCCCGCCGGAAATTCGCAAAATTACTTGGACACCTTGTCTTTGAGCGCCTTGCCTGCCTTGAACACGGGCACGGTGGTCGCCGGGATCTCGATGGTCTCCTTGGTCCGGGGGTTACGACCGGTGCGCGCCTCACGCTTCTTGGTCTCAAAGCCGCCGAAGCCGACGAGCTGCACCTTATCGTCCGCGCACAGAGCGTCGGCAATGGTGTCAAAGGTCGCGTTGATCGCCTTTTCGGCGTCCTTCTTGGACATGGCGCATTTCTTTGCAACTTCCGCGATCAGTTCAGTTTTGTTCATAAAATTGTTCCTCTTTTCGTATTGTTTTGGGAAATCCACACCTGCTCGTCCGAATTTCCGAAGTTTATTCACCGCATTGTGTCCCCTCGTCTACCCATAGGCGAAGCAGCTCCTCCTGCGGCAGCTCGTCCGGCGCCAGCCCCCGCTCCGCCGCCGCGCGCTCTACCCGCGAAAAGCGGCGGATAAAGTCATCGCAGGCGCGGTGCAGTGCCCGCTCCGAATCAGCCTTCCTGTTCATCCCGGCGCACACGGCGGCAAACAGCACGCCGCCCAGCGCCTGCTCCACATCGCCGCCGTCCGTTACGGCGCGGCGCAGCGCGGAGACTTCTTCTTCCAGTTTGCCCAGACGCGCCTCGTCCGATTCCGCGCCCGGCAGCGTTCCGGCTTTTTTGCGGAGCTTTTCCGCCCGCCACAGAGCCGGCAGCGACCTTGCGACGCCGTCCATCGCCTCGGACGTGGTCTTTTGCCCCTTTTCGCGGCGCTTGAGCGTCTCCCAGTCGGGCGCTTCCTCGTCGGAAAACAGCGCCGGGTGGCGGAAGATCAGCTTTTTGCACACGCCGTCGCACACGTCGTCCACCGTGAAGCGCCCGGCGGCGCGTTCGATGTCTGCGTGGAACACGACCTGAAGCAGCACGTCGCCCAGCTCCTCACGCATGAGCGCCGCATCGTCGCGGTCAAAGCCCTCACAGGCTTCATACGCCTCCTCCAGAAAGTTCCGGCGGATGGATCGGTGCGTCTGCACGCCGTCCCAAGGGCAGCCGCCCGGGGCGCGCAGCAGCGTGACGAGCCGGACGAGATCGTCAAAGCCATATCGCGCTTTCCTTGTAAAATCTAACATAATTTGCCCTCAATCGCAAGAGGAAAGTTTAATTTTTTTCTCGAATATGCAGCAGCTTCGCGATTTTTTCGCCCTTGGGCAGCAGCATACAGTCGGCATACGTCACGCAGCGCAGGCACACGGCGAGCACGACGTACAAAACGACCGCGAATGCCAGCGCCGCGAGGCACGCGAGCGTGGCGGACGGCAGCACGCGATCCAGCACCTGCCACACGACCCACGTCGCCGCGCCCATGATGGCGGACGCCGCCAGCGGACGGACGAGGTTTTTGAAGATCGCAGGGCGCGAGGGGATGGAGCGCCGCATGGCGAGCACATCGAGCGCGGTGATGAAGATATAGCACACGAGCGTGCCCACCGGCGCGCCGACGATGCCGAGCGCCGGGATGCCGACGAGAATGTAGTTCACGATGATCTTCACGATGCCGCCGAGCAGCATATTCACGACCGGCGTGATGACGTCGCCGTGCGCCTGCATGATGGCGTTGAGCAGCAGGACGAGCGAATTAAAGATGACCGCGAGGCCCAGGATCGCCATCATCGGCGCTGCCAGCGCGATCTTATCCTCGGTGTAGCTGCTGCACAGAAGCCTTATGACCGGCTCTGCCATCACGAACAGCCCCGCCGCGCACGGCATGGCGATGAGGCTCATCGTGCGCACGGCGGATTCCTCCGTCTGCCGCGCCTCCTTGAGGTCGGCGCGCGTGATAGCGGCGGTGATCGCCGGAATAATAGCGATGGTGATGGTGGGGATGAACGAGCACGGCAGCGCAAACACCGTCTGGCAGAAGTTATACACGCCCTTGGCGGAGTCCGCCAGCGCGTCCGTCCAGCCGAGCGCGCCGGTGAGCCTGCGCATATACACCATGGTGTCAAACAGGTTGATGATCTGAAGGCCCGCCGAGCCCAGCGTAATGGGGATGGCGATGGCAAGCAGCTCCTTCATGGTGCTCCTGCCCGTCTTGACCGCGCCGCCGGACTGCGCCAGCACGCCGCTTGCCCTGCGGAAACGCGCGCTCAGATAGAATACCGAAACCAAACTGCCCGCCGTCACGCCGAGGATGCCGCCGCCGGCGGCAAGCGTCAGGTCGCCGTAGCTCATCACACTCTCGCCCGCGGCAAGGGGGATATTGTTTTTCTGCACATACGCCTGCCCGGTGAGCTTCATCACCAGCCACGCAAGGCCCAGCCCGACGATGAGCCGCACGAGCGCCTCAAAGATCTGGCTGACCGAGGTCGGGGTCATATCGCTCTGCCCCTGGAAGAAGCCGCGGTAGGCGGAGACGAGGCAGATGAGCAGCACGCACGGCGCGAGCGCCGCAATGGCAGCCCACGAGTTTTCGTTCGTCGTGACCATGATGGACAGGGACTTGCAGAAAATGAGCATTCCGAGCGTGCCGAGAATGCCGATGGTCAGAAACGCCGCGAGCGACGTTTTGTAAATGCGGCGGATCTGGGCGAAATTGCCCAGCGTTTTCGCCTCGGAGATCATGCGGCTCATCGCCACGGGCAGACCCGTGGTGGAGATCATCAGCAGGACGTTATACACGTCATAGGCGGTGTTGAAGTAGCCGAAGCCGGTGTCGCCGATGATGTTGTTGAGCGGGACTTTGAATAAGAAGCCCATGAGTTTGACGAGCACCGTCGCCATGGCGAGCACCGCCGTGCCCTGTAAAAACGTCTGCTGGCGGATGGGTTTTTCGTTCATGCGTTCTTCGCCTCCGGGCTATCTGAGAAAACCTTGGGGATCACATAGTCGTGCAGCTCGCGCGCGACGGCGTTTAAGTCGATGGTCGGGAACTTGCCGTCCGCGTACAAAATTTTGCCGCGCACCATCGTCAGCGCCACATCGTGCCCCGACGCGGCATAGACGAGATTGGAAATCACATTGTGGCACGGGATGAGGTGCGGCTGATTGAAATCGACGAGGATGAGGTCCGCGTCCATGCCCACGGCGATCTGCCCGCATTCCGCCTCGCGCCCCTGGGCGCGCGCGCCGCAGACCGTCGCCATCATCAGCGCCGCCTCCGCCGGGACGGCGGTGGGGTCGCCGGTGCGCCCCTTTGCCATGAGCGCGCAGGCTTTCATCTCTTCAAAAAGGTCCAGATTGTTGTTTGACGCGGCGGAATCCGTGCCGAGGCAGACGTTCATGCCCGCCTTCACCATGCCCATCACGTCCGCGCAGCCGGAGGCGAGCTTGAGCTCACTCACCGGGCAGTGCACGGCGGACACGCGCCGCTTGGCAAGCAGCTGCATATCCTCCTGCGTCAGATGCACGCAGTGCGCGGCGGTGACGCGGGGGTCAAAGACATGGTGGCAGTCCAGCAGCTGCGCGGGCGTGAGCCCGTATTTCTCCTCGCACTCGTCCTGCGCCTGCTTTGTCTCCGAAAGGTGGAGCTGCAAGCCGAGCTTGTTGTTGATGGCGTACTCCGCCAGCGCGTCCCAGAGCTGGTAGGTAGACGTGTACACCGCGTCGATGCCTGCCTCGACCTGAATGCGCCCGTGGTCGTACCCATGCCATTTTTCGTGCAGTGCTGCCAGCTCCTGACAGGCGGGGTCGCGCTCAAAATCAAAGTCATCGCCGAGGTACATCGTCGCCGAGTGTGCGAGATTCGCCTTCATGCCGCTCTCGGCAAACGCCTCCGCCTGCGCGTCGGAATAAAAATACATCTCCGAAACGCTCGTCACGCCAAAGCGCAGGCTCTCCGCGATGCCGAGCAGCGTCGCCGCCTTCACGCAGCGCGCGTCGAGCTTTTCCTCGCGCGGGAGGATATAGTCGTTCAGCCAGCGCTCCGCCGCCGCGTCGTCCGCGTAGCCGCGCAGGATCGACAGCGGCAGATGCGTATGCGCGTTCACCAGCCCCGGCAGGAGCACCATGCCGCTGCCGTCGATGATCCGCTGCGGCTGCTCCTCCGGCGCTTTTTTGGCGAGCCACGAAATTTTGCCGTCCGTCACGCCGACGAACGCGTCCGTCCACAGGCTCATCCGCGCATCCATCGTCAGCACGGTGACGTGGGAAAACAGTGTATCCATAGTTACTCCTTTATGCGCGCGAGCAGGTCAAAAATTTCGTCCTTCTGCCGCGGCAGCTCGTCCGCGCGCGCGATGTAGTCCTGCGGGGATTTGGGGTTGTGGAAGCGCTCGAGCTGCCCCGGCGCGAGCTGCACCTTCGTCATGCCCCCGCCGCCGAGCGAGAGGATGGTGTGCAGCTCCTCCATCATATATATGTTGTAAAGCCCCGGATAGCCCTCCCGACACCAGCCGGTATTTTCAAAGCCGCCGGTCGTGTACTTCTGTCGGTAGAGATAATACGGCGTAAAGCCCGCCGCGCGCAGGCTGCGCGACGCGATCGACAGCATATCGCGCACCATCTCCCAGCCCGGGAGCTGCGCCTGCGTCCACGAGCGCGCCGCGCCCTTTTTGAGCGCCAGTGTGTGCACCGTGATGTTCGTGGGATCAAGCGCGAGAATTTCCTGCATCGTGTTCGTGAACGACATCAGCATATCGCACGGCAGCCCGGCGATGATGTCCATGTTGATGTCCGTAAAGCCCGCCGCGCGCGCCATCTGGTACGCTTCAATGGTCTGCTGCGCCGTGTGGCGGCGGCCGATCGTGTGCAGCACGGAGTCGGACATCGTCTGCGGATTGATGGAGATGCGCGTCGCGCCGCCATTTTTGATGACCGCGAGCTTTTCCGCGTCCAGCGTGTCGGGCCGTCCGCCCTCCACAGTAAATTCCAGACAGCGCGAGAGGTCGAAATTGTCCTGAACCGCTTGCAGCAGCCGCGCCATCTGGGGGCTGGAGAGCGTGGTCGGCGTGCCGCCGCCCATGTAGAGCGTGCGGATGTGCCAGCCCGACTCGGCGAGCTTTTTGCCGGTGTATTCGATCTCGCGCAGGAGCACGTCCAGATACGGCGCGAGCAGGTCGCCGAATTTTTCGATCGACTGGCTCACGAACGAGCAGTACGCGCAGCGCGTAGGGCAGAACGGGATACCAATATACACCGAAAGATCGCGCGGCGCAAGATGTTTCATCGCCGCGAGCGTCTGATTTGCCGCCTCGATGCACATTTTGCGCCGCGGCGTGGTCACATAAAACTCCTTGCGGAGCATTTTATCGACCGCTTTGTCGTCCTTCCCCTCCAAAAGCGCCGCCGTGGCGAGCTTGGTCGGGCGCACGCCCGCCAGCGCGCCCCAGGGCGGGAGCTGATCGCGCGCCTGCGCCGCCGCGCGGTAAAAGCTGCGCTGAAGCAGCCGTCTCGTGGCGCGCACGTCCGCCTTTTCCGTGCGGATATGTGCGCGGGAGCGGATGACGGTCCTGCCGCGGATAATGCGCGTAGTCGCCGTGACCCACGTCTTGCCGCGGAAGAGCGCCGAGATAATGCCGTCGCCGGTAAACGGCTCGTCGCAGATCTCCGCCGGGTCGTCCGGGAAGAGCTGCATTTGCAGCTGCTCTACGGCATAGCGCTCGGAATGTCCCAATAAATACAGCTTCATCGCATTGCCTCTCGCAAATACGGATTCGTCCGGCGCTCCTCGTCCAGCGTGGAGCGCTCGCCGTGACCCGGCAGCACCGTATAGTCGCCCTCGAGCCGACCCAGCCGGGCGAGAGACGCGCGCATGGCGCGCTCGTCGCCGCCGATAAAGTCCGTTCTGCCGTACGACCCGGCAAAGAGCGTGTCGCCGGTAAACAGCGCATCGCCGCAGGCAAGGCACACCGACCCCGGCGTATGCCCCGGCGTGTGCAGCACACGGAACGTCAGACCGCCGCACGAAACGGCGTCGCCGTCGGCGTAGGTGTTCGTGTAGACGAGGTTGCCGTTACTCATGTTCGTGTTGTTGTCAGCATCCAGCGCGTGGACGTAAATGGGCACGTCCGGCAGCGCCGCGTGCAGAGACTTCAGTGCGCCCGTGTGGTCAAAATGCGCGTGCGTGAGCAAAATGCACCCCACGCGCCAGCCTTGCGCCTGCGCGGTCTCCAAAATTTTCGCGCTCCGCGTCGCGGGGTCAATGACGGCGCACAGCCCGCTCTTTTCATCCGAGACAAGATAGCAGTTCGTCTCCAAAGGTCCAAGCACCAGCGTGATGATCTTCATAATGGTTTCTCCTTTTTATCGGCTGATAGGCTTCGTCGTAATGTAGGGGCGGGGCTTGCCCCGCCCGCTGCCACAGGTTTCGACCGCGCCGCCGCGCTTGCACAACACAAAGGCTTCCCTTGGTGACCAAGGGAAGCTGTCGCCGAAGGCGACTGAAGGGAT
>CALACZ010000068.1 GCA_937890735.1 uncultured Bacillota bacterium | reverse complement strand
CCAACCCGCAGGTCACGGCAGACTGTGACGTCTACTTCCGCATCTGCTTCCTCGACCCGTTCCAGGGCACGGTCCTTGCAAACTACGCCTGGAACTCCGGCGTGACCACCGCCTACACGCTGGCGATGCTCGGCTCTGACTATGACCAGGGCGTTGTGTACTACTTCAAGCAGGCGTTCGAGGCGCTGGGCGGCACGGTCGTCTCCGAGGACTTCCCGGAGGGCACCGCCAACTTCGTCTCCTACATCAATAACGCGCAGTCCGCGGGCGCAGGCGTGATTATGGCGCCGGTCTCCACCAACTACGCGCAGCTCATCATCGAGGCTGCCTCCGCGCAGGGCTACGAGGGCGAACTGCTCGGCTCTGACACCTGGGACAACAACATGGTCGTCGAGTCCGCCAAGGGTAAGGACGTGCGCATCAAGGTCACCACCTTCTATCAGGAGGGCGGCGCGCCGGAATTTGACTCCGGCATCAAGGAGTGGATGAACGCCAATCCCGACGCACTGACCAACAACGGCGGCAACGACATGGTCGCGGCTGTGACCGCGATGGGCTATGACGCCTATTTTACCGCCCTTGAGGCGCTCAAGGCTGCCGGCTCGACCGCGCCTGCCGACGTGCTGAAGGCTCTGCCGTCCGTCACCTACGAGGGCGTGTCCGGTAAGATCGCCTTTGATGACATCGGCGACGCCAAGCGCGACACCGCCTACATCAAAGCCGCGAACACCGAGACCGGAGAGTGGGAGTTCTACGCGGTCCAGGGCGTGGAATGAAATGTGTCGATGACACATTTTTCAAATGAAAACCGCTTCGCTGGGTTTTCATTTGAAAAGGCTTGCGCTGCGCTGCGCGCATAATTTTGTGCAAGCACAAAATTCTACACTCCGCTCCGTGAGCAGAATTTTTGCCGACGCGCAAGTCGCCGGCAAAAATGATTCAAATTATTTTCGCCGCTGCGGCGGCGAAACTCTGCGAGGCTTTTTGCAGCTTTTCGGACTTGGCGGGGCGTTTGCCCCGCCAGGTCCTGCGTGTTTATCATCTTTTATTACGATAACGGAAGATCCGCGCGGCAGATCTGGTATTCTGTGCGATCGGGCGCGGGGATCGTCCGTTATCCCATACGATCTTCAGGAGGACTCCGCTTATGCAAGGACTGCTTCCCTACATTATTAACGGCATTTCCGCCGGAGGCCAGTACGCGCTGATCGCCATCGGCTATACGCTGGTCTACGGCATCCTGCGGCTCATCAACTTCGCCCACGGCGATGTGTTCATGGTCGCGGGGCTCATCATGGTGTACGCCTCGGCGTCCATGCCGATGTACATCGCGCTGCCGCTGGTCATCGTCGCCACGGCGCTGCTGGGCTTTCTCATTGAGCGCGCGGCATATAAGCCGCTGCGCACTGCGCCGCGTATGTCGCTCATGATCTCCGCCATCGGCGTGAGCTATCTCATCCAGAACCTCGCGTTCTATATCACCGGCGGGCAGCCGCAGCCGGTCACGCACCCCATCCCCTGGATCTCCGACACCATCAGCGTCCTCGGCGCGTCCACCAAGCGCGTGACCATCGTCACGCCGGTGCTCACGATCCTGCTCGTGCTGGCGCTTGTGTGGCTAACGAAAAAGACGAAGGTCGGTCTTGCCATGCGCGCCGCGTCCAAGGATTTTGAAACGGCGCAGCTCATGGGCGTAAAGATCAACTCCGTCATCTCCTTCACATTTGTCATCGGCTCGGCGCTGGCTGCCGTCGGTGCGCTGCTGTACTTTACGAACTACCCCAACGTCGCCATCGGCTCGGGCAGTATGCCGGGACTCAAAGCCTTTGTTGCGGCGGTGTTCGGCGGCATCGGCTCGATCCCCGGCGCGGTCGTGGGCGCGTTCATCATCGGTCTGTGCGAGGAGCTCATCAAGGCGGTTCAGCCCACGTTCTCCGACGCGTTCACGTTCGTCATCCTCATTGTGGTGCTGTGCGTCAAGCCCACGGGTCTGTTCGGTGAACAGGTCACCGACAAGGTGTAAGGAGGCTTTGGTATGAAGAAAAACAATCACCGCGAAAGCCTCATTCTGGCGCTCATCCTGCTCATCGTGCTGGCGGCGGCAATTTTCCTCGACGCAAAGCTGCCCAGCTATCACATCGCCATCAAGGTCATCAAAAAGGCGTGCGTGTATTCGCTCGTCGCCGTGTCCATGAACCTGCTCAACGGCTTTACGGGGCTGTTTTCCCTCGGTCAGGCGGGCTTCATGCTGCTCGGCGCGTATGCCTACGCCATTTTGTCCATCCCCGTCGCCAAGCGCGCGGGCGTGTACCAGTATTTTGACGGCGGCATCGTCAAATTCTCCCTGCCGGAGATCTTTTCCGGCATCTTCGGCGAGTCGATCGGTCCGATCGTCGGAATGCTCCTCGCGCTGCTCATCGGCGGCATGATCGCGGGGCTGGTCGCGTATCTCATCGGTCTGCCGGTGCTGCGGCTGCGGTCGGACTACCTCGCCATCGCAACGCTCGGCTTTGCCGAAATTTTGCGCGCGCTCATCCAGTGGAGCGCCCTGGGACCCCTCACGAACGCCTCGAACCTGCTGCAAAACTACCCCGAGCTCGGCGGCGCGACGGCGTATCTCATCCTCATCGCCGTGTTCATCGGCATGATTTTGCTGCTGGTCAACTCGACCTACGGGCGGGCGTTCAAAGCCATCCGGGACGACGAGGTCGCCGCGGAGGCGATGGGCATCAACCTTGCGCACCACAAGCGCACGGCGTTCATCATTTCGTCCTTCTTCGCCGGTGTCGGCGGCGGGATGCTGGCAATGTACATGGGCACGGTGCAGGCGCTGTCGTTCAAGAGCACGATGACGTATGAGATCCTGCTCATCGTGGTCATCGGCGGCATCGGCTCGCTCACCGGGTCGATCCTCACGAGCTTTTTGTATATGGCGAGCCTGGAATGGCTGCTGCGCGGTCTGGATTCCGGGAAATTCCTCGGCATCGAAGCCCCCGGCGTGTTCAAAAACGGCTTCCGCATGGCGGTCGTGTCAGTCATCATCATGGTGGTCGTGCTGTTCTTCCGCAAGGGCATCATGGGTGACCGCGAGCTGACCGACCTGCTGCGCAGGCGGGGCAGACGGAAAGGAGAGCGTGTGGAATGAATCCTGTTCTGAAGCTCGAAAATGTGACCATGCAGTTTGGCGGCGTCATCGCGGTCAATAACCTGTCGATGGAAGTTGGCGAGGGCGAGATCGTCGCGCTCATCGGTCCGAACGGCGCGGGCAAGACCACCGCCTTCAACTGCGTCACCGGCGTGTACGAGCCGACCAACGGCAAGATCGAATACTGCGGCGAGACCATCGCCGAAAATTTCCCGCGCGGCAAGATGAAGCGCCTGTACGCGGGCGAGCATAACGGGCTGTATACGAAAACCGTGTCCCTCACGCCCGACGCCATCACGCGCCGCGGCATCGCGCGCACGTTCCAGAATATCCGGCTGTTTTCGTCCATGACGGCGTTTGAAAACGTCCTGACCGCCATGCACGTCCGCCGCACCAGCAACCTCTTCACCGCTACGTTCCGCCTGAACCATAAGGAGGAGCAGGCGCAGCGCGAGCGCGCGCTGGAGCTGCTGAAGATCGTCGGTCTGGAGGCGGAAAAGGACGAGCTGGCGACGAGCCTGCCCTACGGCAAGCAGCGCCGTCTGGAGATCGCCCGGGCTCTTGCGACCGAGCCGAAGCTGCTGCTGCTCGACGAGCCGGCAGCCGGTATGAACCCGCAGGAGACGGAGGAGCTGACGGCGTTCATCCGCCGCATCCGCGACGAATTTGGTCTGACGGTGTTCCTCATCGAGCACCATATGGACCTTGTTATGGATATTTCCGACCGCATTTACGTCATCGACTTCGGCAAGCTGATCGCCGCGGGCGTCCCGGCGGACATTCAGAACGATCAGCGCGTCATCGACGCATATCTGGGGGTGGACGAAGATGAATGATCCGAGAAACATTCTGGAGATCCGCGATCTGGTCGTCTCCTACGGCGGCATCGAAGCCGTGCGCGGCATCGACCTGGACGTGCCCAGGGGCAAGATCGTCACGCTCATCGGCTCGAACGGCGCGGGCAAATCGACCACGCTCAAAACAATCGCCGGTCTTGTGAAGCCCAAGAGCGGCACGGTCGAGATGGAGGGCACGGTGCTCACCGGCAAGTCCTCCGACTTTATCGTCTCGCAGGGCGTCACGCTCGTGCCAGAGGGGCGGCGCGTGTTCCCGAACCTCACGGTGGAGGAAAATCTGCGCATCGGCGCGTATCTGCGCAAAGACAGCCTGAAGGATGACATGGCAAACGTCTACAGCCTCTTCCCGCGCCTGAAGGAGCGTGAATGGCAGCTTGCCGGTACGCTCTCCGGCGGTGAGCAGCAGATGCTCGCGGTGGGCAGAGCGCTCATGGCGCGCCCGAAGCTCATCATGATGGA
>CALACZ010000067.1 GCA_937890735.1 uncultured Bacillota bacterium | reverse complement strand
GCTGTCGGCGAAGCCGACTGATGAGGGGAAGGGTTCTTATTTTTGAGCTGTGGCGCGTTTCGCCGTAACATAGGGGAGGCGCTCTGCCCCGTGCAGTATCACAGCGCAAATTTGAACGCACCAATGCAAAACGGTGCGCACAAAAGCCTCCCCTTGGTGACCAAGGGGAGGTGGTGCGGCAAAACGTACACCCCTCTGATCTCATCAGTCGCCTTCGGCGACAGCTTCCCTTGATCACCAAGGGAAGCCTTGGATCTCTGCGAATCGGCGCTGCCTCAGAGGGAAAACTGGCGGGGTAGAACTCCGCCCCAGATTATGATGAAATACGCACCTGTCTGCAAGGCAACACAGAAATCCCCGGCTGTCTGCGTGACGGTCGGGGATTTTGCGCTAGATCGTATCGACTTTAATGAGGTTCGTATTGCCGGAGGTGCCGTTGATCATGCCGCCGGTCATGACGATGTTGTCGCCGGGCTGCAAATTCAGCGCGCGGACGGCTGCCTTGCGGGCGTGGTAAAACAGCACGTCGGTGGACTCAAAGCGCTCGTTCAGTACCGGCAGCACGCCCCACGAGAGTGCCAGTTTATACCACACCGCTTTGTTCGTCGCCATGCCGATGATGTCGGTCGGCACGCGGAAGCGCGAGACCATGCGCACCGTCGCGCCCGAGAGGGAGCTGACAACGATCGCCTTGGCGTGAATATCGACCGCCATGCCGCAGGTGGCGTGCGAGATGGCGTCGAGCAGGTTTTTGATCTTGAACTGCGAGCCGCGGAACATCGCCTCATAGTCGATGTGGCGCTCTGTTTCGGCGCAGATGGAGGACATCGTCTCCACCGCCTTGACGGGGTATTTGCCCGCGGCGGACTCGCCGGAGAGCATGACGGCGCTGCTGCCGTCGTACACGGCGTTGGCAACGTCCGAGATCTCCGCGCGCGTCGGGCGCGGGTTCTGGATCATGGATTCGAGCATTTCCGTGGCGGTGATAACGCGCTTTCCCAACAGGCGGCACTTGGTGATGAGGTATTTCTGGATGGCGGGCAGCTCCGTAAACGGCACTTCCACGCCGAGGTCGCCGCGCGCGACCATGATGCCCTCGCACACCTCGCAGATCTCCTCGATATTGTCAACGCCCGCGCGGTTTTCGATCTTGGCGATGACGTCGATGGAAGCTCCGCCGTTTGCCGCCAGAAAGTCCTTGAGGTCGGCGATGTCCTGCCTGCGCGAGACGAACGACGCGGCGATGAAATCCACGCCGTTGCGGATGCCGAACAGCAGGTCCTGCCGGTCCTGCTCGCTGAGATAGTCCTGGTGCAGGAGCTTTCCGGGGAAGCTCATGCTCTTCTGGTTGGTGAGCCTGCCGCCGATGAGGGTGGTGCAGTGAATTTCCGTGCCCTCGATGCGCTCGACCTGGAAGCTCACGAGCCCGTTATTGACAAGGATCGTATCGCCGGGGGCGAGCTCTTCCGCCAGACCCGCGTAGCTGACGCTCACAATGTGCTCATCGCCGACGAGCGGACGGGTGGTGAAGGTGAACGGTGCGCCGTCGGGCAGGTCGATGCCGCCGTGCTCGAACGTGCGGATGCGGTATTCCGGCCCTTTCGTGTCGAGCATGATGGCGATGGGCAGCCCCAGCTCCTCGCGGACCTTTTTGATCATGTCGATCTTTTTCTGATGCTCTTCATGCGTGCCGTGCGAAAAGTTCAGGCGCGCGACGTTCAGACCCGCGCGGCACATGGCGGCAAAAGTCTCCGCGTTGTCACTGGCAGGTCCGATGGTACAGACGATCTTGGTTTTTCTCATGGTACAGCCGTCCTTTCAAAATAAAAATCCATCCGCGCACGAACTTGAGCGCAGACAGAGCCTGTCTGCCGCAGAAAAAGGCAGAACCGACACGGTTCTGCCTGAAATGCCTTCTGCGGGCATCAATCGAATGGACGATTACCGACACGAATAGAAGCAAGGCGCTTCTATGACAGACTCCACCGCTCGTATCAGCGGCATCATTCTAGCATATTCGGACGCTCGTGTCAATGCGTGCGGGTGCGCTTATTTTGCCGGTCTAAACACACGGCGGGGGCAATAGGATGTACGGGAAGTGAAACGATGGATACGAGCTTACAGGACATTCTGCCGGTGCTGCCCGCGCGCCTGCACGCGCCGCTGCGCCATTTTGCCTCTCTGCGCCCGGAGGACATCCGCCTGCGGGTGGGACAGCCTCCCAGCGTCTATGCTGCGGGACGCGAAACATCGCTTGCCGCCGCACCGGTCACCTGGCAGGAGCTGGAGCAGGTGCTCATGGCGGCGACGGATCATTCATATTACGCGGCGTCGGAGCAGCTTGCGGACGGGTTCGTAACGCTGCCGGGCGGACACCGCATCGGCGTGTGCGGGACGCTGGCGGTGCGCGGCGGGAGCGCGGTGAGCGTGCGGACTGTCAGCTCCGTGTGCATCCGGCTGGCGCGGGACGTGCCGTGCGCCGTGCCGGAGCTGACGCGCCCGGCGCTGCTGCTCGGCGCGCCGGGAAGCGGCAAAACGACGCTCCTGCGCGCGTGCATCCGGGCGCTGTCGCGCCGGGGGCAGCGGGTGTGCGTGGCGGATGAGCGCGGCGAGATCGCCGCGTGCGTAAACGGGCAGCCGCAGATGGACGTCGGTCCGTGCACGGACGTGCTGACGGGCGGGAAAAAGGCGCAGAGCATGATGATGCTCCTGCGCGCGATGCGCCCAGACTGGATCGCGGTGGACGAGATCACTGCGCCGGAGGATTTAAACGCCATCCGGCAGTGCAGCTACTGCGGCGTGCGGCTGCTGGCAACAGCGCACGCGGAAAGCGCCGAGGAGCTGGCGCGCAGACCAATTTACCGGGAACTTCTGGCACTGGGGGTATTTGAGACATTTCTGTGGCTGGACGGGCAGAAAAACTGGCGGGAGGAGACGGCGGGATGCTGAAAATTCTGGGACTTCTTTGCGTGGTCGGGAGCGCCTCGGCGGTGGGCTTCGGCTTTGCCGCCGGGGTGCGGCGGCAGGCGGAGCAGCTCCGGGCGCTGCAAACGGCGCTGGGGCAGATGAAAAGCGAGACGGCGTACCGCATGACGCCGCTGCCGGAGCTGCTTTCTCAGGTGGGCGCGGACACGGACGGCGCGGTGGGCGCGCTGTTTTCGCGCTGCGCGCTGGAGCTTCGCCGCCGGACAAGCACGGTGCAGTTTGCGATGCAGACGGCGCTCGGTCACACGCCGGGGCTGTCGCTTCCGCAGAGCGCGCGGCGGGCGCTGCTGGCGCTTTCCGGCGTGTTGGGAAAATTCGACGTGGACGGGCAGTGCCGCGCCATTGATCTGGCGCGCTCGCGCGTGGACGAGGCGTTGGAGGATGTGGAGCTGGCGAGCCGCGCCCGCTGCCGCAGCTATCGCACGCTCGGCGTGTGTACGGGGCTGGCGATCGCCGTGATCTTACTGTGATATGGAAATTGATCTCATTTTCAAGATCGCCGCCGTGGGCATCATCGTCTCGATCCTCAACCAGGTGCTCGAGCGCTCCGGGCGCGGCGAGCAGGCGACGATGACGTCATTGGCGGGGCTGGTCGTGGTGCTGATGATCGTGGTCGAGCGCATTGCGGACCTGTTTGCGCTCGTCAAGTCGCTGTTTGGGTTTTAGGATGCAGACGGCGATTCAGATCGCGGGGCTGTGCGTGATCGGCGCGGTGCTTGCGCAGCTCGTGCGGCGGCAAAAGCCGGAGCTGGCGCTGTGCCTTGCCATGGCGGCGTGCGCCGCGGCGCTGGGGCTTGCCGCCGGGGCCCTTGAGCCGGTGGTCGCGTTTTTTAGGCGGCTGCAAAACCTTGCAGGCGTGGAAGAGGCGCTGTTTGCGCCGCTTCTCAAAACGCTGGCGATCGGCGTGTTGACGCAGATTTCGAGCGCGTTCTGCCGCGACGCGGGCGAGCAGGCGCTTTCGCGCATTGCGGAGCTGAGCGGCACGGCGCTGGCGCTGTACGCGGCGCTGCCGCTGGCGCAGGCGGTTTTAGAAACGGCAGAGCAGCTGATGGGAGGGTAGGCGTGCGGAGATTCTTGATCGCGGCGCTGCTGCTGGCGCTGCTCGTCCTCCCGGCGCGCGCGGTGGACGCGGAGCTGTACGGCGCGGACGGGCTGCGGGCGGGTCTGGACGCGCGCACGGACGCGCTTTTGGAGGATGCCGACCCGACCGGGACGCGTGATTTTTCCGGCGTGATGCGCACCGTCCTGCGCGACGCACTGCAAAGCCTGCCGGACGCGGCGCGCGGCGCGGCGCGGACGCTGAGCGTGCTGCTGGCGATCGTGCTGCTGTGCGCGCTGACGGGCAATGTGCAGGGCGGCGTGTCCAAACAGGCGGCGGCGCTCGCGGGGGCGCTGGCGGTGACGGGCGCGTGCACGGTGGATTTGCAGGCGATGATCGCGCTGGCGCGCGAGACGATCTCGCAGGTCTCGGCGTTTTCGGAGCTGCTGCTGCCGGTGCTGTCATCGGTCATCGCGGCGTCAGGGACGCCGACGTCGGCGGGCGTTTTATACGCCGGCTCGACCCTCTTTATGAACGTTCTGCTCACGCTCATCACGCGCCTGCTCATCCCACTGGTCTACGCCTTCTGCGCGCTGGCGGCGGCGCAGTGCGCAACGGGCGAGCAGCTGCTCGCGCGGCTGCGGGAGCTGCTGGGGTGGGTCATTTCGATAAGTCTCAAGGGAGTGATGTATCTGTTTACGGCATATTTGACCGTCAGCGGCATCGTCAGCGGCACGGCGGACGCTGCCGGACTGAAGGCGGCAAAGGCGGCGTTTTCCGCCGCGCTGCCGGTGGTGGGCGGCATTGTCTCGGACGCGACGGAGAGCGTCCTTGCGGGCGCACAGACGCTCAAATCCAGCGTCGGCGCGTTCGGGCTGCTGGCGCTGCTGGCGATGGGTCTGCTGCCGTTTTTGCGCATCGCGCTGCATTATCTGGCGCTGAAGGTCGCGGCAGCGGCGGGCGGGCTGACGGGAAATGACCGCCTGCCGGCGCTGTTGGGGCATTTATCGACCGCCATGGGCTATATGCTGGCGATGACGGGGTGCAGCGTGCTGATGGCAATGTTCTGCTGCTGCTGTTTCTTGAAGGCGGCGGGCGGATGAGCGCGGCGCTACGGGAATATCTGATGGCGCTCGTGGCGTGCGCGCTGCTGGCGGCGCTCTCGTCGGCGCTGCTGCCGGAGGGCGCGTCGCGCCGGGCGGTGAGCTTTGCGTGCGGGCTTTTAACGCTCGTGTGCGCGGTGCGCCCGCTGCTGCACATCGACACGCAGACGCTCGCGCGCTCCATCAGCCGCCTGGAGATGGAGCAGGACGCGTCGCGCACGGGCGTGGAGGTCAAGAACCGGGAGCTGGTGAGCGCCATCATAAAGGAAAAATGCGAGACATATATATTGGACAAAGCCGCGCAGCTTGACCTGGCGCTGAGCGCCGAGGTGACGGTCGGCGGGGAGAATGTGTACCCGTATCCGACGGCTGTGCATCTGACCGGCGAGCCGACTGCGGAGCAGAAGCTGCAATTGCAGCGCTATATCGAGCGCGAGCTTGCCATCCCGAAGGAGGAGCAGACATGGAGCAGCCCTTAGAAAAGATCCGCGCGCCGGCGCGGCTGCAAAAGATCGCGGCGCAGCTCGGAAAATACAAATATGCGCTGCTGGTGCTGCTGCTCGGCATCGCGCTGGCGCTCATTCCGTCGGGCGGCAATAAGCAGACCGCTGCGAGTGCCCCCGACACACGGCAGGCGGAGCTTTCACAGCTTGACGAGACCTGTCAGGCGCTGCGCGCGCTTTTGCGGCAGGTGGACGGCGCGGGCGAGGTGGATGTGCTTTTGAGCTACAGCGCGGGCGCGGAGCAGGTGTATCAGACCGACCGCGAATCGAGCCGCAGCGGCGAAGATACGCAGTCCAAAACGACGGCTGTTTTGCAGCAGAACGGCTCGGAGCGCACGCCCGTCGTGCGGAAAACGCTCTACCCGGTGTATCAGGGTGCGGTGGTGGTGTGCGAGGGCGCGGAAAGCGCGGCGGTGCGCCTTGCCATCGTGGAGGCGGTTTCCAGCCTCACGGGGCTGGGGAGCGATAAGATCAGTGTTATCAAAATGAAAAGCAAATAGGAGGAGATATTATGAAAATCTGGAAACGCAACGCCGTGATCGCGGCGGTCCTGCTGTTCATCTGCGCGGGGATCTATCTGAACTGGTCGTATAACCGCAGCAAGACGCCGGAGCTGACCGAAACGCTCAGCGCGGAGCAAGTGCCCGGTGCGGCGGAGACGGTCATGGGCGAGAGCGACCCGCAGCAGCTTCTGGCAGACGGAGAGGGAAGCACTTCGTCGGCGGAATATTTTGCGCAGGTGCGCCTGAGCCGCCAGCAGTCGCGCGACAGCGCCGTGGAGCTGCTGGAGCAGACCATCGCCTATGACGAGGGCAGCGAGCTCGGCACGAATGCCGCCGAGACGCTCAACACGCTCGTCTCCACCGCCCTGTGCGAGGCGCAGATCGAGAGCCTGGTCATCGCCAAGGGCTATGACGACTGCGTGACGTACATCTCGGACGACACCGTGAGTGTGGCGGTCAGCGCGCCGCCGGAGGGGCTGACGGAGGCAGACGTGGCGCTCATCTCCGACGTTGTGACGGCGCAGACAACGTATGATCTGTCTCAAGTTCGCATCGTTGAGGTCAAAGCATAAACGCATTTGCGAATGTTTTTGCCGAATCGTGCATTGCAGCCTTGAAAATTTCGCGGTTTATGCTACAATAAGAGCATAGTGTGCGTACTTTACGCCAAGTTACCCGGAATGGAGGAATCATCATGGCAGAAAACCGTGAATATTATACGCAGAACGCCGAAAACGGCACGGTCCAGATCTCGGAGGACGTGGTCGCGTCCATCGCCGCCGCGGCGATTTTGGAGACGGAGGGCGTGTGCGGTCTGAGCGCGAACATCACCACCGACATCGCGGAGATGATGCTCGGCAAGAAAAATCCCGCCAAGGGCATCCGCCTGACGGGCGCGAAGGACGGGGCGCTGTGCATCGAGTGCGACGTGGTGGCAAAATTCGGCGCGCCGGTGTTTGAACTGGGCAAAACGCTTCAGGACGTTGTGAAAAGCAGTGTGGAATCCGTAACGGGGCTGACGGTGCAGCAGGTGAATGTGAACATCTGCGGCGTTGCGCTGCCGCGCGAAGCAAAGAAATAAGAATCGGGCTGCCTCCTGCCGCGCAGGGGGCACGACCCATTATTGAGGAGAGAGATATGACCAGAACCAATGCCCGTGAGATCGTGGCGCAGCTCGTGTATGAGATGCAGTTCCGCGAGGACAGCGCGCACGACGTTGCGCGCGCGCACATGGAGCCGGACTATTTCGGCACGCTTCGGGATGAGGCGGACGTGTATCAGGAAAAGCCCGATGCTAAGCAGGCGGCGTATATCGAATCGACGCTCTGCGGCATCGAGGAAAAGCGCGAGGAGCTGGAGGGCTACATCCGCAAATACGCCATCGGCTGGGACTTCAAGCGCATCTCCCGCACGGCGCGGGCGATCATGCTGCTGGCGATGTATGAGTGCCTGTATGTCCACGACGTGCCCACATCCGCTGCGATCAGTGAGGCGGTCGAGCTGACGCGCAAATATGAGGACGAGGATGTCGTCAGCTTTGTCAACGGCATTCTCGGCGCTTTCGCGCGCGAGGTCGCCCCGGCATGAGAACGCTCGGGCTGGATACCAGTAACTATACCACCTCTGCCGCCGTTTTTGACGGCGCGCAGGGGCAAAACTGCTCGCGTCTGCTGGGCGTTGCGCCGGGTCAGCTCGGTCTGCGCCAGAGCGACGCGCTTTTTGCACACACCAAGCAGCTGCCGGAGCAGATGGCGGCGCTGTTTGACGCTGTAGGGCATACCGAACCGATCTGCGCCGTCGGCGCGAGCACGCGCCCGCGCGCGGTGGAGGGCTCGTATATGCCGTGCTTCCTTGCCGGGCAGACGCTCGGGCGCTGCATCGCCAGCGTGCTGGACGTGCCGTTTTATGCCGTTTCGCACCAGCAGGGGCACATCGCCGCGGCGCTGTGGTCGGCGGGGCGGCTGGACCTGATGCACACGCCGCACCTGGCGTGGCATCTATCGGGCGGCACGACGGAGCTGCTGCTTGTCACGCCGGAAGGAAAAAACGTACACGCCGAGCGCATCGGCGGCACAAGCGATATTTCCGCCGGGCAGGTCATGGACCGCACAGGGAAGCTCCTGGGGCTGCCGTTCCCGTCGGGCAAGGCGCTGGACGCGCTCTCCGGCGGCAGCGACTGCCGCGATCTCTTCCGCGTGAAGCTGGACGGGCTGCAATTCTCGCTCTCGGGGCTGGAAAATAAGATCGCGCAGTTCCGTGCGCAGGGGCACGATGACGCTTCCACGGCGCGCTATGCCGTCGCGTCCGTGTGTCACGCGGTCTGCGCGGTCACGGCGGCGGCGCAGAAGGCGTATCCGGGGCTGGAGGTCGTATTTTCGGGCGGCGTTGCGTCCAATGCGATGCTCCGCGCGCGCTGCGCGCAGTTTGCGCCCGTGTTCGCCCAGCCGCAGTATTCGACCGATAACGCCCTGGGCGTGGCGGTGCTGACGTATTTGCAGGAGGCGCGCTGATGGAGCAGACTATTCTTTCCGTCTCCGAGCTCAACGGCTACCTCAAGTTCCTGTTTGACCGGGACGAGCATCTGACCTCGCTTGCCGTGCGCGGCGAGATCAGCAACTATAAAATTTACCCCTCGGGACATCATTATTTCACCCTCAAGGACGAGGGCGGCGCGCTGCGCTGCGTGATGTTCAAAAATTCGGCGCTGCGGCTGCGCTTTCGCCCGGAGAACGGCATGAAGGTCATTGCCGCCGGGCGCGTGAGCGTGTTCCCGCGTGACGGGGCGTATCAGCTCTACTGTGACAGCCTCACGCCCGACGGCGTGGGCGACCTGTACGTCGCGTTTGAGCAGCTCAAGCAGAAATTGCAGGCGGAGGGGCTGTTTGACCCCGCGCACAAGAAAAAGCTGCCGCCGTATCCCAGGACCATCGCCATCGTCACCTCTGGCGCGGGCGCGGCGGTGATGGATATGCTGCGGATCCTCAACCGGCGCTATCCGCTGGTGAAAGTCAAGCTCCTGCCGGTGCGCGTACAGGGCGCGGAAGCGCCCGCCGAGATCGCCGGGGCGATCCGCTACGCAAACCGCTATCGCGTTGCTGACCTCATCATCACCGGGCGCGGGGGCGGGTCGATCGAGGATCTGTGGGCGTTCAACGATGAGCGCGTGGCGCGGGCGATCTACGATTCCGAGCTGCCGGTCATCTCCGCCGTCGGGCATGAGCCGGACGTGACCATCAGCGATTTTGTCGCCGATGTGCGCGCGGCAACGCCGTCGAATGCGGCGGAGCTCGCCGTGCCGGATCAGATGGAGCTGCGCGCGCGGCTGCTGAGCCAGCGCACACACCTGGGGCAGATGATGACGCGTCAGCTCCAGCTCCAGCGTCAGCAGCTCACGGCGCTTTCCAAAAAGCGCGTGCTGCAAAGCCCGGAGAATTATTTTGAAGACAAGCGCCTCGCGCTCGACCACGCGCAGCAGCGCCTTGCGTCGCTGGCGCAAAAATGCGTCGCCGACCGGCAGCGGCAGTTCGTGCAGCTTGCCGCGCGGCTCGACGCGATGAGCCCGCTGAAGGTCCTCGCACGCGGCTACAGCGTAGCGCGCACGGAGGACGGCGGCATCCTGCGCGACGCGCGGCAGGTGCAGCCGGGAGAGAATATTGAATTGCAGCTTTCCCGCGGACGCGTGACGGCGCAGGTAACGCATACGGAGGAGGAGACCGATGAGTGAAGAAAAACTGAGCTTTGAGCAGTCGCTTGCGCGGCTGGACGCCATCACCCGCCAGATGGAACAGGGGAACGTGCCGCTGGAGCAGGCGCTGGCGCTGTTTCAGGAGGGCACGGCGCTGGTGCGGTCGTGCAATGAACAGCTCGACCGGGCGCAGCTTGAGGTCGTAAAGCTGATGAAAACGCCGGACGGGACCCCGGCGGAAACGGAGTATGTGCGAGATGAATGAGTATCAGAATCAGATGGAAAGCTACCGCAGCGCGGTAGAGGAGACCCTGAACGGCTATTTTACGGCGCAGGACCTGCCGCAGAAGCGCCTGTTTGACGCGATGCGCTACAGCCTGCTTGCGGGCGGCAAGCGCATCCGCCCGGTGCTGCTGCTGGAGTTCTGCCGCCTGTGCGGCGGCGACTGGCACGCGGCGCTGCCGTTTGCGGCGGCAATCGAGATGGTGCACACCTACAGCCTTATCCACGACGATCTGCCGTGCATGGACAACGACGACTACCGACGCGGGCGGCTGACGAACCACAAGGTGTTCGGCGAGGCGAACGCGGTGCTCGCGGGCGACGGGCTGCTCACGGCGGCGTTTGAAACGCTCTGCACGGCAAAGACCGGCGCGGACGTGATCGTGCGCGAGGTGGGCATTCTGTCCGGCGCGGCGGGTGAACTCGGCATGGTCGGCGGGCAGGTGCTGGACCTCGCGGGCGAGGACATGGTGCTCACCGAGGATGAGGTGCACACCATCCATGACCTGAAAACCAGCGCACTCATCCGCGCCGCGTGCCAGATGGGCGTTGCGGCGGCGGGCGGTACGCAGGCGCAGATGGACGCCGCGCGCGACTATGCGCAGGCGCTGGGCATGGCGTTCCAGATCCGCGACGATATGCTGGACGTGCTGGGCGACGCGGAAAAAATGGGCAAAAAGACCGGCATGGACGAGCATAAGAATACGTTCGTCACGCTCTACGGCGTGGGAAAGTGCTCGCAGCTCGTGGAGCAGTACACCAAACGCGCCTGCGCGGCGCTGTCGATCTTTGACGACGCGCAGTTCCTCGACCAGCTCGCCGCGAGACTTGCCCTTCGGGAATATTAAGCTCTATTTTCATATTATAAAGAAAAAGCCTCGCAGAGTTTTGCGCCCGCAGGCGCAAAAGCGATTATAATCATTTTTGCCGGCGGCGTGTACGTCGGCAAAAATTCTGCTCACGGAGCGGAGTTAAGTGAGACTCCAAGAGCGCAAGCTCTGCGCAGCGCTCTTGGCTAAGTCGAACTTATGCAGAGCAAAGCGTCGAAGTAGAATTTTTGCGCCCGCGCAAAAATTATGCGCGCAGCGCAGTGCAAGCCTTTTCAAACGAAAACCCAGCGAAGTGGTTTTCGTTTGAGTATGTGAATATTATCTTGTATATACATGAATTATGTGCTATACTGAGCAGGATGGCGCAGTATCCTAGTCAGCGCCGCCGTTTTTGAGGAAGGGCCTAAAAATCCTTACAAGGGCACAACTATGAATCCCGTGGTGTCTGCTTCTTACGCCCAGTTTGGGGTGGATGCTGGGGGGAGGCGTTTATCGCCTGCGGACCGCAGGGCTGCTCCCAATGGCATGGGAATCCACGACCCTGGGTCTGCGGAGACCGGATATTGTGCACGAGCGTACTCCCTTTGCGGTTTTAAGCGACTTGTGTACGATCCCGGATAGGAACCTGCATTGCGGTGCTACCCGGCTTTTACGCCGTGAACGCTGTGTGCAGCGTAGCCTGCCTTGCGTGAGCCGACAGGGAAAGAGGAGCTAAGCGGCAGTTCTCATGGCCTTGAGTCCATGCCGATATTCTCTTGAAAGTCTGCTTGCAAAAGAGGATAGAAAACGGACGGTGCTGTAGTGGAAAGCACCTAGGCTGTCTGAAAAGGGCAGATATGGGATTGCGGTACGGACTAAGTGGCAATCGGGTACCGGTCGTGGAAACAGACCGGCGAGGGCATCAAAGGGAAACCGCCTGCACGGCGACGGCAGGTTACCCCCGGGGAAAACAAACCCGACCTAAGCCGTAAGATTAACCATATCTGCCGCCACATTCCCCGACGGAAACAGGTTTCCGTCGGATGGGGCTTGCACCCTGCGCGCGCATAATTTGTGTGCCGTGGGCACACAAATTCCACACTTGCAGAGCGAGCAGTATTTTTGCCGACGCGCGTGTCGCCGGCAAAAATGATTCCAATTTTATTTTGCGCCTGCGGGCGCAAAACTCTGCGAGGCTTTTTGCGCAAAACTCTGCGAGGCATTTATTTTTGGAGGAATCCGATTTGAGTCAACCGAAGAAGGGACGCGGGGGCAGGAAATCCCGCCCTGACTATCAGTGGATCGTGATGATCTTTGCCATGACGATGGTCATCTCCGCCGTGATGAGCCTGGCATCCTCACAGCTGCTGGACGGCGCTGGGATGGCGCTTTCGTTTATCATTCTCATCTGCATCGTGCTCATCGGCATTCTATTTGACGTGATCGGCGTGGCGGTGACTACGGCGGACGAAACGCCGTTCCACGCCATGGCGTCGCGCAAAGTGCCCGAGGCGCGTGAGGCGCTGAAGCTCATCCGCAACGCAAACCGCGTGTCGTCGTTCTGCAACGACGTCATCGGCGATATTTGCGGCGTTATTTCCGGCTCAGCGTCGGCGGTGATCGCCGCGCGCGTGATCGCCGCGGGTGTCGGCGGGACGCAGATGATCGTGGATCTTCTCATGTCGGCGCTCGTCGCCGCGCTCACCGTGGGCGGCAAAGCCTTCGGCAAGACCTTTGCCATCAGTGAGAGCACGCGCATCGTGCAGATGACGGCGCGTGTGCTGTGCTTTTTCAGAAAGATACCGGCGCTGTTCCGCAAACGGCGGAAAAAACGCTGAAACGGGGATACTATGCTCGAAAAAATTCGCTTACGCGAGGACCTTTTGAAGCTGAATAAAGAGCAGGACGCGGCGCTGTGCGAGGAGATCCGCGCGTTTCTGGTGGAGAATCTGTCGCACACGGGCGGGCATCTGGCGTCGAACCTCGGCATTGTGGAGACGACGCTCGCCATCCACAAGGTGTTTGATACGCGGGTGGACCGGCTCGTGTTCGACGTGGGGCATCAGTCGTATGTGCACAAGCTGCTCACCGGGCGGATGGACGGCTTTGCGGGTCTGCGGACCTACGGCGGGATGTCCGGCTTTCCGAAGCCGTCGGAAAGCGACCAGGACGCGTTCATCGCCGGGCACGCCTCCAACGCCGTTTCGGTGGCGCTGGGCATGGCGCGGGCGCGCACGCTGCAAAAGCAGACCTATAATGTCATTGCCCTGCTTGGCGACGGCGCGCTTACGGGCGGGCTTGCCTACGAGGGGCTGAACAACGCTGGCGCGAGCCGCGAGCCGCTCATCGTTATTTTAAACGACAACGGGATGTCCATCACGCCGAACGTCGGCGCGATCTCGCGCTATCTGGGGCAGATGCGCCTCAAACCGCGCTATTTTGAGCTCAAGCTGCGCTACCGCCGCCTGATGGCGAAGCTCCCGGGCGGGCAGAAAATTTACGCCTTTACGCACAAGCTCAAGGCGTGGCTGCGGCGCAGAATTTTGGGCAAGACCATCTTTGAGCAGATGGGCTTTACCTATCTCGGACCTGTGGAGGGGCACGACACCGAGCGCATCGCGGAGCTTCTGCGCGCAAGCGCGGCGCTGCAAGAGCCGGTGCTGCTGCACCTCATCACGCAAAAGGGGCGCGGCTTTGCCCCGGCGGAAAAAACGCCGCAGGATTTCCACGGCGTGGGGCGCTTTGACCCGGCGAGCGGCCGCCCGGTTGGGCAGAATAAAAATACATTTTCCGGCGCATTTGGCGCGGAGCTGACCAGGCTTGCGCACAGCGATGAGCGCCTGTGCGCCATCACGGCGGCAATGCGCTGCGGCACGGGGCTGGACGGCTTCGCGCGCGCGTTCCCGCGCCGGTTTTTTGACGTGGGCATCGCCGAGGGGCACGCCGTGTGCATGGCGGCGGGGCTGGCAAAGCAGGGGATGCTGCCGGTCGTGGCGATCTACTCCACATTTTTGCAGCGCAGCTTTGATATGCTGCTGCACGACGTGGCGATTTTGAATTTACACGTCGTGTTTGCTGTGGACCGCGCGGGACTCGTCGGCGCGGACGGCGAGACACACCACGGGATGTTCGACGTGGGATATTTGCGCGAAGTGCCGGGGATGCAGATCTTCTGCCCGGCGAACCTTGCCGAGCTGCGGCGGATGCTGGACATCGCGCTCTACGACTGCAAAGGTCCTGTCGCCGTGCGCTATCCCACCGGCGGCGAGGGGCAGTATCAGCAGTGCCATACCTCAACGCTCATCGAGCCGGGCGAGGACTGCACGCTCGTGACGTATGGAACGCTGTATAATGAGGCGCTGCGTGCGCGAGAGCTTTGCGCGGAGGCAGGAGTTTCGCCGGAGCTTTTGAAGCTGGCGTCGCTCACGCCGCCGGATTTTGACGCGGTGGAGGCGTCCGTGCGGCGCACGGGGCGGCTGGTCGTTGCCGAGGAGGTCTCCGACCACGGCTGCATCGCGGACGAGCTGTTTGCCGCGCTGGAAGCGCGCGGCGTGCAGGCGCGCTGCTGCAAAAAAAATCTCGGCGGCGGCTTTGTGACGCACGGCGCGCGCGGCGAGCTGCTGGCAGCGTGCGGTCTGGACGGGCAGGCGCTATTTGAAACGGTCATGGAGGAAACGGCGCGTGAAGAATAAAAAACGGCTGGATGTGCTGCTGACGGAGCGCGGGCTTGCGGAGTCGCGCGCCAAGGCGCAGGCGATCATTATGAGCGGCGCGGTGTTCGTGGCGGGGCAGAAGGCAGAGAAAGCCGGGCAGGAATTTGACGCGGAAGCGCCCATTGAGGTGCGCGGCAGCACCTGCCCATATGTCAGCCGCGGCGGGCTGAAGCTCGAAAAGGCGCTGCGCGATTTCGGCGTGGATGTGACGGGGCTCGTTTGCGGCGACTCCGGCGCGTCCACCGGCGGCTTTACCGACTGCCTGCTCCAGCAGGGCGCAAAAAAGGTGTTTGCCATTGACGTGGGCTACGGGCAGCTTGCGTGGAAGATCCGCGAAGATCCGCGCGTTGTTGTGATGGAGCGGACGAACATCCGCTATGTCACGCCTGAGGACCTCGGTGAGCCGCTGGACCTTTCAGTCATCGACGTATCGTTTATTTCGCTCAGGATCGTTCTGCCCGCCGTGCGCAGGCTGCTACGGGAGAACGGGCAGGTCGTCTGCCTCATCAAGCCCCAGTTTGAAGCCGGTAAGGAAAAGGTCGGCAAAAAGGGCGTTGTGCGCGACCCTGCCGTGCATGAAGAGGTTCTGAACGGATTTCTCACGCTTGCGCAGGAGCAGGGCTTTACGCTGCGCGGGCTGACGTTTTCGCCGGTGCGCGGGCCGGAGGGGAATATCGAGTTTCTCGCGCATCTGTCGCTCGTGCCGGAGGGCGGCATCACGCCGGATGTTCCGGCGCTGGTGCGGCAGGCGCACGAGATGCTGAAAGGATAAAACCATGAAGATCATTCTGATGCCGAATCCCTATCGGGACAAACAGTTCAAATACGCCATGCGGGCGCGCGAGATTCTGGAGGAGAGCGGCGCGGCGGTGCACCTTTGCCTGCCGTTTGACGTGGACCGCGATTTTGACGCCCCCGCCGGGATGCACTTTGACGACCTCAAGACCGAGGTGCGCGGCGCGGATATGCTCGTGTGCTTCGGCGGCGACGGGACGATCCTGCACGCGTCCAAGCTGGCAACGGCGAATCATCTGCCGATTTTGGGCGTGAACATCGGCACGATGGGCTTTATCGCGGAGCTGGAAGCGGGCGAGCTGGAGCTTTTGCGGAAGCTGCCGAAAAAGGAATATACGCTCGAGCCGCGCACGATGCTCGACGTGACGGTCACGGGCGCGAGCGGGCAGCATTTACTTCATGAAACGGCGCTCAACGACGCCGTCATCACCAAGGGCGCGATCGCGCGCGTGGTGCAGATGTCCGTTCACTGTGACGGCGTGGAGGCGGCGAATTTCTCCGGCGACGGCGTCATTCTCTGCACGCCCACCGGCTCGACCGCCTATTCGCTCTCTGCCGGCGGCCCGATCATCGAGCCGGCGGCAAAGAACTTCCTCATCACGCCCATCTGCGCCCACGCGATGCAGGCGAAGAGCATCGTCGTCGCGCCCAAGCGCGTGATCGACGTGTACATGGGCAAGGTCGGGCGGCACAACGCCTTTTTGTCGGTGGACGGCGGACGGGCGCTGCGGCTGAACATGGGCGACAGGATCACGGTGCGCGTGTCGGACAAGGTCACGCGGCTCGTGCGCCTGAAGGACACGAACTTTTTTGAAATTCTGAACCGAAAATTTACGGACCGGGGGTGACGGTATGAAATCCAAACGACAGGAAAAAATTCTGGAAATTATCCGCGAGCACGACGTGGAGACGCAGGAGCAGCTCCTCGCGGAGCTTGCCGCCGCGGGCTTTACCGCCACGCAGGCGACCATTTCGCGCGACATTCGGCAGCTGCGCATCGTCAAGCAGCTCGCGCCGAGCGGTGCGTACCGATATCAGACCGCCGTGCATCCGGCGGAGCATCAGTTCTCCGAGCGTCTGAACGTGATCTTCAAGCAGAGTATCACTTCGGTCGATTACGCGCAGAACATCCTGGTCATCAAAACGATGGTCGGCATGGCGAACGCTGCCATGGCGGCACTCGACGCCATGAACATCCCCGAGATCGTCGGAACGCTGGCGGGCGACGACACGGCATTCGTCGTGCTGCGCGATACCGCCAGCGCCGCAAATCTGTGCGCGGAGATCCGCAGCCAGGTCGCCGCAAAATAAGGTGAAGCGTTATGCTGAGTGTTTTGCATATCGAAAATATAGCCGTCATTGAACAGGCGGAGGTCCGCTTTGACCGCGGCTTCAACGCCCTCACCGGCGAGACCGGCGCGGGCAAATCCATCGTCATCGACGCCATCTCCGCCATCCTCGGCGAGCGGACGTATCGCGACTGCATCCGCACGGGCGCAAAGAGCGCATTCGTGAGCGCCATTTTTACCGGCGTGCCGGAGCTTTCGTGGTTCGCGGACAATCAGGTGCCGTTTGACGCGGACGAGTTGCAGATCCAGCGCGAAATTTCCGAGAGCGGCAAAAGCGCCTGCCGCGTGAACGGCCGCCCGGTGACGGCGGCGATCCTGCGGCAGCTCGGGATGCAGCTCATCAATATCCATGGGCAGCACGACTCGCAGCAGCTCTTTGACGAGGAGGCGCATTTGTCGTACCTCGACCTGTTCGCGCACGACGAGGCGCTGCTGGGCGAGTACGCGCAGGCGTATGAGCAGATGCAGCGCACGCGCGCGGAGCTGGCGCATTTGCAGATGGACGAGGGCGAAAAGCTGCGTTTATTGGAGAATCTGCGCTATCAGATCGACGAGATCACGCGCGCCGAGGTAAAGGCAGGCGAGGAGACGGAGCTGGAGGCGCGGCGGAAGTTCCTGCAAAACGCCGAGAAAATGACTGCCGGGATCGCGCGGGCACTCCAGGCACTTTACGGCGGCGACAGCAGCGACGGCGCGGCAGGTCTGCTCGGCGATGCGGAGCACGCGCTGAGCGCGCTCACGGGCGCGGACGAGACGCTCTCACAGCTCCACGAGCGCGTGAGCGAGCTGATGTACGGCGCGCAGGACGTTGTGGACGAGCTGCGCGCGGTGCAGGACGGGCTGGACGATTCTGCGTTTGAGCTGGAAAAGATCGAATCCCGGCTGGATGTACTCTTCCGCCTGCGGCGCAAATACGGCGCGACGACGCAGGACATCCTCGACTATCTTGCGCGCGCGCAGCAGCAGCTCGACGAGATCGAATTTTCCGACGAGCGCCGCGAGCAGCTCACGCAGCAGCTGGAGAAGGAAACGGCGCTGGCGCAGGCGCGGGCGGCGCAGCTTCGCGCGGCGCGTCAGGCGGCGGCGGAGAAGCTGGAGGGGCGCATGGAGCGCGAGCTGGCGCAGCTCGATATGCCAAAGGTGCGCTTTTGCTGCCAGTTTGAGGAGACGGTGCTCGGCGCTCAGGGCGGCGACGCGGTGCGGTTTTTGATGTCCGCCAACGTCGGCGAGGCGCTGAAGCCTTTGAGCAAGGTCGCCTCCGGCGGCGAGCTGGCGCGTATCATGCTGGCGATCAAAAACGTCATGGCGGAGCAGGACGCCGTGCCCACGCTCATCTTTGACGAGGGGGACGCGGGCGTGAGCGGGCGTGCCGCGCAAAAGGTGGCGGAAAAGCTGGCAAGCGTCGCGCGGCACAAGCAGGTTTTGTGCGTGACGCACCTGCCGCAGATCGCCGCGATGGCGGATGTGCACTTTGCCGTGGAAAAACGCGTGGAGAATGGGCGCACGTTTACGCACGTTATGCAGCTTGACCGCGCGCAGCGCCGTGCAGAGCTGGCGCGGCTCACGTCCGGCGGCGAGGCGAGCGAGACGATGCTCGCCGGGGCGGAGGAGCTGCTGGCGGCGGCGGAGCGCTATAAATCCGGGGCTTGACAAAGTGCGCGCGATTGGCTATAATCGCGCTAAGTACATAGGATTACGGTGTTGAAGGGAAGAAGTAGCCCGCCTCCCCGCTGCAAAGAGAGCCTTCGGTCAGGTGCAAGAAGGACGGCGGCGCGTGTGAATACATCCCGGAGCCGCCCTCTGAAAAGCGAAGCGCTGAGTAGGGGTGTGTCGGGTGCGCCCGTTATCGCGCAGGAGCGTGCTTGCGCTCCGTGAGGCTGCTTTCGCAAGGAAGCGGCGAACCAGAGGTGGTACCGCGTTTATTCGCCCTCTGTCCGCAAGGACAGGGGGCGTTTTTGACAGAGAGGAGCATTTTATGCGTCAGAAAACCTGTTCTGCCTGCGGCGGCAGGCTGCAAAGTCTCGGCAGCATGGAGCTGCAAAAGGGAAAGTACAGCGCTCTGCTCGGAAGCCTCCCGCAGCTTCTGTCCGGCGCGCTGGATGTGGACGTTCTGTGCTGTGAGCGCTGCAAAAAGCTGGAGTTTTATCTGCTGGGCGAACTGGACGCGGAAGAGCCCGACGGTATTGCACAGGCTGCGTGCCCGTACTGCGGTGATATGCACGACATGGATGACGCCGTCTGTCCGCATTGCGGCAGGCGTTTGATGGAATTATAAAATAGGAAGGATAGAAGGAGAAGCAACATGGGTATTTATGAAGAACTGCAAGCGCGCGGGCTGATCGCGCAGGTCACGGACGAGGAGCACATCCGCGACATGGTCAACAACGGCAGGGCGACGTTCTACATCGGCTTTGACTGCACGGCGGACAGCCTGCACGTCGGGCATTTTATGGCGCTGTGCCTGATGAAGCGCCTGCAAATGGCGGGCAACCGCCCCATCGCGCTCATCGGCGGCGGCACGACCATGATCGGCGACCCCTCCGGGCGCACGGATATGCGCAAAATGCTCACCAAAGAGGACATCGACCACAATGCCGCGTGCTTCAAGCGCCAGATGGAGCGCTTCATCGACTTTGGCGAGGGCAAGGCAATGATGCTCAACAACGCCGACTGGCTGCTGGGGCTCAACTATGTGGAGCTGCTGCGCGAGGTGGGCGCGTGCTTCTCGGTCAACAATATGCTCCGCGCGGAGTGCTACAAGCAGCGCATGGAAAAGGGACTCAGCTTCCTGGAGTTCAACTACATGATCATGCAGTCGTATGATTTCTACTATATGTTCCAGCACT
>CALACZ010000066.1 GCA_937890735.1 uncultured Bacillota bacterium | reverse complement strand
GCCTTCCCCTTGAGGGGAAGGTGGCTCGCGCAGCGAGACGGATGAGGAGAAGGGCGGTACGTTTTGAGATGCTGCTACGTTTCGGCTCAAAAACGCGATACAGCTCAGAAATTAGAACTCCACCCCTCATCAGTCGCCTCCGGCGACAGCTTCCCCCCAAGGGGAAGCCTTGGACTTCTGTGAACCGCTACTCGCTTACACCGGCACAGATGTCAGCATCGTCTTCCCGCCCAATTCGATCGGGCGGACTGCCACTTCGATGCCGTAGAGCTCAGACAGCGTCTGCTCGGTCAGCACCTGCGCGGGCGCGCCGTCTGCCAGAAGCGCGCCGTTTTTGAGCGCGAGGACGCGCGTTGCGTAGCGGAACGCCTGATTGGGGTCGTGGCTGGAAAAAATGACGGTATAGCCGCCTGCACCAAGCTGCGCCACGCGCTGCATCACGCGGAAGCTGTTGCCGTAGTCCAGATTTGCCGTCGGCTCGTCCATGATGAGCACCCGCGCGTCCTGCACGAGCGCGCGCGCGATGAGCATGAGCTGCCGCTCGCCGCCGCTGATGCGCTGGCTGCCGCGCTCGGCTAAATGCGCGATGCCGAGGCTCTCCAGCGTGCGCTCCGTCAGCGCCTGCTGCACATCCGCAGGGCTTTGCAGCGCGCCGAGCTGCGCTGTCGCGCCCATGAGCACGCACTGGCGGACGGTGTAATTATACGCCGGTGTGTACGACTGCGGGATATACGCGATCTCGCGCGCCAGTGCCCGACGGGAAAATGCGCGCAGCGGACGCCCGTCCACCAACACCTCGCCCGCCGCCGGCTGCAAAAAGCCCAGCAGGCAGCAAAAGAGCGTGGACTTGCCTACGCCGTTCGGTCCGAGCAGGGCGATGACCTCGCCCGGCCCGGCGCGGAAGGTGACGTCCCGCAGCACCGGCGTGCTGCCGTAGGAAAACGAGAGGTCACGCACGTCGATCGGCACGGTCAGCGCCTCCCTTCAAAATGAGATACAAAAACACCGGCGCGCCGACAAACGACGTGAGGATACCGAGCGGGATCTCCGCTGTGGTGAGCGTGCGCGCAAGCGTATCCACGACCATGAGGAACGACGCGCCCAGCATCACGCACGCCGGGAGCAGCCGCCGGTAGTCATAGCCGAAGAGAATGCGGCAGAAATGCGGGATCACCAGCCCCACCCAGCCGATCATGCCGCTGATGGCGACGCTTGCGGCGGTCATGAGCGTGGCGCAGACGATCACCACCAGGCGCAGCCGGCGCGTATCCACGCCCATGCTGCGCGCCTCGGCGTCGGAGAGCGTCAAAAGGTTGATACGCCAGCGCAGAAGCAACAGCGGGATGAGCCCGAGGAGGATCGGTATCGCGGCAAATCTTACATCCTGCGCGCGCACGCTCGTCAGCGACCCCATGAGCCAGTAGGTGATGGCGGGGAGCTGATTGTTGGTATCGGCAACTAATTTAATAAACGACGTTCCGGCGGTAAACAGCGACGAGATCATCATGCCCGCGAGCACCATGGAAAGCGTCTCCTCCAGGCGGCTCTTACGGCTGATGAGATACGCCAGCAGCACCGCCGCCAGCCCGAAGAAAAATGCGCTGAACGTGATGGCAAGATACCCCGCCGCGCATAAGATCGCCAGCGCCGCGCCGAAGCCCGCGCCGGTGGACGCGCCGAGCAGGTCCGGCGAGACCATGGGGTTGCGGAACATCCCCTGATAGCACACACCCGCCGTACTGAGCCCCGCGCCGACGAGCGCCGCAGCGAGCACGCGCGGCAGACGCACGTTCAGCACGATCGTCGCCTCCGCGTCCGTCCAGAACTGCGTCAGCCCCCACGCGCCGCGCGAAATTCTGCGCAGCGCGCCGTCGAGCAGGATACACACCGTTTTATCGACGCGCACGGCGTAGCGCCCGACGGCGAACGCCGCAACGAACACCGCGAGGGACAGCGCCGCAAGAAGCCAGAGTTGCCGGTCGCAGAGCCTGTGTTTTTTCATAGCCGTCCCCCCTTTTCGTTATCCTTTATAAACTACCACGTCTGCGCGGCAGCGTCAAGTGCGGGGTATCGGGATTGCGACCATGACGAATTTTGGCGTGGACAGATAGGAATTTCTTGACTTGGCAGCCCGGATGGCATATGTTATTCTTAACAAAGAATAACGATGGAGGTCATTCCCATGAAACGCTTTCTGGCTCTGCTTCTGGCGGCGGCAACGCTGCTGTGTCTCCTCTCCGGCTGCGCCGCGAAAAAAAGCGCCGCCGCGGAGGCAACTGTAGAATTTACCGACGATCTCGGGCGCACGGTGCAGCTGCCGCAGGAGCTGACGCGCATCGCGCCGAGCGGACCGACCGCCAGCATGATCCTGGCGACGATCGCGCCGGAGTATCTGGTGAGCATCGACGCCACGCCCTCGAGCGCGCAGGCGGCGTATCTGCCGGAAAATCTTCTCACGCTGCCCACCACAGGGCAGATGTTCGGCAAAAAAAGCACGCTGAACCTCGAAACGCTGCTTGAATGCGAGCCGCAGGTCATCATCGACCTCGGTGACCGGCGGGACGACACCGCCGACAGCCTGGACGCTTTGCAGGAGCAGATCGGCATCCCCGTCATCTTCCTGGACGCGGATATTGCGAATATGGGGCAGATGTACCGCACGCTCGGCTCGATCCTCGCCGGAAAGGCGGAGCGCGGCAGCGCGCTGGCGGACTTCGCCGCCGAGACCGTGGCGCTGGCTT
>CALACZ010000065.1 GCA_937890735.1 uncultured Bacillota bacterium | reverse complement strand
GTGCGCCTGTTTGAGCGTGCCGGACGCAGACTTGTGCCCACGACCTGCGGCAGAGAGCTGTACGGCTACGCCGGGCACATCGTCAGCCTGTTTGCGGACGCGGAGAAACGAATGCGCGACTGGGACGTCTCCGGCACGCTGCGCGTCGGCGCGAGCGTCACCATCGGCGTGCATCTCCTGCCGGGGCTGATCCGGCGCTATCACGAGCAGTCGCCGGAGCTGCGCATCGAGGCGGTGGTCGAACAGGTTGGGCGCATCGAGCAGCGCCTGATCGACAACGACATTGATCTGGGGCTGATCGAGACGCAGCCGTCGCACCCGGAGCTGGAGGCAGAGCCGTTCGCACGCGACGAGATGTGCGCGGTCGTGCCGCCCGCGTCGCCGCTGGCGGCGCAGGAGACGGTCTCGCTGGAGGAACTGGCGCGGTATCCGTTTTTGCTGCGCGAGCCGGGCAGCTCCGGGCGCACGATCCTGGAGGCGTGCTTTGCCCTGCGGCAGCTCCGCGTCCGCCCCGCATGGGAAAGCGCCAGCACGCAGGCAATTTTGCGCGCGGTGGCGGAGGGCTTGGGCGTGGCGGTCCTGCCGGAACGCATGGCGCGCCGCGACGCACACGACGGCGCTGTCAAGCTCCTCCCCCTGACCACTCCTATCGAGCGCACGCTCCACATCGTCTGGCATAAAAGCAAATACCTGACTGAAAATATGATCAGATTCCAGGCACTGTGCAGGGCGGCCGAATAATAAGTGCAAGCGACACCCCGCCATCCCAACATAGGATGGCGGGGTGTCGTTTATGCGTTCGAATCCATTGTACGCACACGGCAACTGTCGCGGACGATCAAGGTGCAGGGCAGGCGCAAGGATATTGGAATGTCGTGTTTACCAAGAATGCGGTCGTTTAGGATCTTGACGGCAAATCGACCGAGCTCTTCGTTTTGCATTTCAAACGAGGTGAGCCGCGGATACATAAATCGCGCGGGCTCAATATTGTCGATGCCGATCACGGAAATATCGTTCGGAACACGAATCCCACGTTCTGTCAACGCGCTGATGACTCCGATCGCAACATTGTCGTTTGCACAGCAGAACGCCTCCGGCAGCGTTCCTGTTTCGACCAGTTCTGCGGTGGCGTGGTATGCCTGCTCTGTGCTGAGCGTGATGTTTTTGCAGTATTCCGCATAGACCGGTAACCCATGCTTCTGCATGGTGTCGGAAAATGCAGCAAACCGATGCTCATTGAGTACGTCAGAACTTTCTGACGGGATCGAACCAATAAAGCCGATCTTACGATGCCCTAGCGAGAGAAGATAGTCCACACTTTCCGAGATGGCACTGTAGGCATCACAGATCACCTCGTCAATTCCAGCATCAGGGCGGTTCAGCCCGGCGTAAACGATATTTGGCGTAATGGATTTCACGGCGTCCATAACATCCTTTCGGACACGGCCCATCAGAATGACGCCGTCAGAGTTGGCGGCACGGATCTGGGTACAGATGGACTCGATATTGGTATCTACGCCGGAAAGCGTGTGGCTGACAAGATAATTCAGGCACAGCGCTTCCTCCTGAATGCCAACCATTATTTTGGAAAAGAAAGCGTCGTTGAAGGTATCAGAAGCCGACGCAAGCAGACAAGCCAGATTACGCCGTTCACCGGTTGACTTCTGAGTAGCCGGAGTGACGGTATGTCCAGCGAAATATCCAAGATCAGTGGCGATCTGCATGACTTTTTCTTCTGTGGTCTTGCTGGCTGGTTTCAAGGTGTCGTGATTGAGTACACGTGATACAGTCGAAATGGAAACGCCGGCGGCTTTTGCAATTTCGTATAGCTTGACAGGCATGAGAGCCCCCTCCTCTGTGAAGAGATATTGTAATTATAAATGCATATTCCCCAAAAATCAAGATAAAATTGGATAATTTGGATATGCGTTTTGGATAAATAGCAATATACAAAAGAGGGCACATTGCACAAAGATATTGTAATCCAAAAAGTTTGGGCGGAAATATGTTGAAAATAGAAAAATTATGTGGTAGCCTGTAGTTGTAATTGGCGGGAATGAACAATATAACATACAAATCAGTAAATTGCTGCGAATCAAAATTAGCGAAAGTTTGGGGGAAATTTGGATGGAATTATCGACTGCCGAACGAATCAAAGAAGTATTGCCATGCTATACACCGATGGACAAGCTACCAAAGGGGCTTAGCCTTGACGAGGCAAAGCAAATGTTTTCGGATATTTGCCGTATCCGGGAATTTGAGCTGAAGGTGCGGGATCTGTGGCGTGCCAATAAAATTCGTGGAATGTGCCACGCTTACTATTATGGAGAAGCGATCGCCGTTGGCGCGTGTCACGCACTTGAGAGCGGAGACTATATCACGAGCACACATCGCGGTCATGGACACGCACTGGCAAGGGGTGCATCGCCTGCCAGAATGTATGCAGAGCTTTTCGGCAAAGTCGAAGGATATAACAGAGGCAAGGGCGGTTCCATGCATATCGCAGATGTTGACAGCGGTATCCTCGGAGCAACAGGCATCGTTGGCAGCGGCATCGCACCGGCGACCGGCGCAGCGCTTTCTGCAAAGCTCCAGAAAAGCGGAAAGGTGTCGCTGAGCTTTTTCGGAGACGGCGCGGTAAACCAGGGACCGTTTTCGGAGAGCTTGAATATGGCAGCGGCGTGGAATCTTCCTGTGATCTATCTTTGCGAGTACAATCAGTGGGCAATCGGCACAGACTACTGGCGCGTAACAAAGGAGCATGACGTTTATAAGCGGGCAGAGGGCTTTGGAATGCACGGTGTGCAGATCGACGGCTTTAATGTGTTCGCGGTATATGAGGCAGTAAAAAAAGCAGCATCTGCGGCGCGGATGGGGAAAGGTCCGACGCTGATCGAAGCTCGCTATATGCGAATGCTCGGACACCATGTAGGTGATGATCAGAACTATCGCGACAGAGAGGATTTGGAACGGATTCAGGTGCTGTATGAGATCGAGCCGGTCAAACGAACAAGAGAGTGCCTGGAAGGGCTTGGCGTTCCGGCGGAAGAACTGGATACGATCGAGCAAAGCGCCAAGCAGGAGATCCTTGACGCGATCGACTATGCGGATACACAGTGCCATGAGCCAGGGCTGGACACGCTTTATGAAGATGTCTATGCAAACGGCGAGATCATTCGATAAGGAGGCAGAAAATGAGCATCAAAACTGTCAGAGAAGCTCTGAACGAAGCCTTGGCGGAGGAAATGGCACGCGATGAGCACGTTATTATCATGGGCTGTGATTGCGGCGTAAAGGGAAATCCGTTCGGTGTGACGCTTGGACTTGCAAAGCGATTCGGATTGGAACGCGTGATCGATACGCCGATCTCTGAGCCGGCGTTTACCGGCATGGGCGTCGGCGCAGCGGCTACAGGAATGCGCCCGGTTGTTGAGATCATGTTCTGTGACTGGGTCACGCTGGCGATGGATCAGATCGTGAATATGGCGGCTAAAATGCGCTATATGTTTGGCGGCAAGGTCGAAATGCCGCTGGTGATGCGCGTTCCGATCGGTGCCGGCGGCGGACAGGCTGCGCAGCACAGCCAGTCACTGGAGGCGTGGTTCAACCATGTTCCGGGTCTGAAAATTGTTGCGCCCTATTCTCCAGCAGACTGCAAGGGTCTGCTGAAAGCAGCGATCCGCGATAATAACCCGGTCATTTTCCTGGAAAACAAGCGGACGTATGCCGTTAAGGGTGAGGTCGAGGACGGCGAGGATGTGCTTGTCGAGATCGGGAAGGCATCTGTCGTCCGAGAGGGAAAGCATGTGACACTGGTCACATACTCCAGCATGGTTCGTACCTGCTTGAATGCGGCAAAAGAGCTGGAAGCGGAGGGGATCAGCTGTGAGGTGATCGACCTGCGGACACTTCTACCGCTGGATTATGACACAGTGATCGCTTTGCTTGCGAAAACCGGGCGCGTGATCGTGGTGCATGAAGCGTCCAAGCGCGGTGGTATGGGCAGCGACATCGTTGCAGAGCTGAACGAGCGGGCATTCGATCTTCTGGATGCACCGCCTCTGCGTGTCGGAGCACTGAATATCCCCATTCCGTATAATGCGACGCTTGAAGCGGCGGCGCTGCCCGATGAGCAAAATGTGATCGATGCGGTACATCGGTGTCTTTCAAATGAGTAACAGGGGGGAGAGCGTATGCCTAAATATCTTGTTTTGCCGAAGATCGGCATGAATATGGAAGAAGCCATGATCGACGAATGGCTGGTCCAGCCGGGGGACAAAGTCGAAAAAGAGCAGATGGTGGTGCGCGCCGAGACGGATAAAGCGATCCAGGACATTTTTGCGACAGAGTCCGGCATTGTTTATAAGCTGCTTGCTGAGCCGGGCGATCTTGTACCCTGTCAGCAGAGAATTGCGATTCTGCTGGATGAAGGTGAGGAATACAGCGAGGATGCCGAAACTCAGATGGCTCAGGAGAGTGAGCCGCAGGATGGTACAGCTGAGGAATCGCAGGCGGCACAAAGCCCGTCAGCAGCAGAGACAGAGCTCGCTGGTGAGCCAGCTGCGAGAGTGAAGATCTCCCCTCTGGCACGCAAGACTGCTGCGGAGCATCAGATCGGTCTGGACGAGCTTGAGCCTTGCGAACCGGGCAAACGGATCGTCAAAAACGATGTTTTGCGCGCTTTGCAGGAAAAGCAGCAGCAGAGCGCCGCTGTGATGCAGACCTCCGATGACGGAGTCCATACTGACTTCAATCGAATGCGGCAGGTCATTGCTAAGCGTATGGTGCAGAGCGTGACAGAAAAGCCGAGGGTCAGTCTAGTTACAACGGTTGACTGCACACAGCTCATCGCCTGGCGCACAGAGCTGAAAAAGCAGCAGAAGGTCACTTACAACGAACTGCTGGCACGCGCCTGTGCCAGTGCGCTGCGGCGGTATCCTGAGATGAACTGCGTGACAGAACCCGGCGGCGTGCGCGTGTATCAGAAGATCAATGTCGGTGTCGCGGTCGATACACCGAACGGGCTGCTGGTACCTGTTCTGAAGGATGTTGGCAGTAAGGGCATTTTACAGCTTGCCGATGAATTTGCGTCGCTTGTTGAAAAGGCGAAGGGCGGCTCACTCGCACCCGACGATATGTCCGGCGGAACAATCACGATCAGCAATCTTGGAATGTTTGGAATCGAATCGTTTGACCCCATCGTCAATGCACCGCAGTGCCTGATCCTCGGCGTCGGCTGTATGAAGCCCACCCCTGTTGTTGTAGACGGCGAGATCACGGTCCGTACCTGTATGCGCCTTTCCATGTCCTTTGACCATGCGGTATTTGACGGCGCAGGCGCGGCAAAGCTGCTGGATCAGATACGGCAGATGCTGGAGTATCCGGCAATGATGCTTGCCTGATCGGGAGGACTTATGAGTAGGACAGTTCTTGTAATCGGCGGTGGTCCGGGCGGCTATGTTGCGGCGATTCGTGCTGCCCAGCTAGGTGCGCAGGTCACGCTGATCGAAAAAGAAAAGGTCGGTGGGACCTGCCTGAATGTTGGCTGTATACCTACGAAAACGCTGCTGCAAAGTGCACACTTGTATGAACAGATCCGAAATGCGGAGCAATTCGGTATTCGCGCCGAGGCGAACGTAGATTGGAAAGCAGTCCAGGAACGCAGAGAAGCTGTGACAGCGCAATTAAGAAAGGGCGTAGAGGGATTGCTGCGGGCAAACGGTGTGAATGTGATTGCGGGCACAGCTGCATTTGTGGATAAAAAAACAGTGTGCGTCCATTTTGAGAACGGAACAAGCGAAACACTGCGGGCAGACAATATGATCCTGGCGACTGGGAGCATCCCATCTTACCCTCCGATTCCGGGGATTCACAGCGCTTTTTGCATTGACAGTACGACGGCTTTGAGTCTGAATCATGTGCCGCGGAGCATGGTGATCGTTGGCGGCGGCGTGATCGGTATCGAGCTTGCTTGTGCATATCATGCGTTTGGAACGCAGATCACGATCCTTGAAATGGCGGAGCACATCCTGCCGAATATGGATGTCGAGCTTTCGGAACGGTTGCGGCAGGACCTTGTAAATAAGGGAATTAAGATTGAGACGAGGATCAAGGTCACCGGCTTTGAATCAGACGCCGGAACACCAGCCTGCTGCGCAGAGCGCGATGGTGTCCAGACAAAATTCCCGGCGGAGAAGATGCTCATCGCAATTGGCCGGCGGGCGGAGTTTTCTGCATTGATGCCTGAAAAAGCCGGGATTAAAACAGAACGGTGGATCTTGGCAGACGAACATCTGCGCACAAATGTCCCGCATATTTATGCGATCGGCGACTGCAATGGAAAGCTTCTGCTGGCACACGCTGCGTCCGAACAGGGTGTGATCGCCGCGGAAAACTGTATGGGTACAAATCGCGTTTTTTGCGGCAGTCTGTGTCCGAGCGGTATTTATTCCGACCCAGAGCTTGCTTCTGTCGGTCTTACGGAGGAACAGGCAAAGGCGCAAAATAGAAAATATCGAGTTGGCACATTCCCTGTTGCGGCAAACGGTCGTGCTCTGACGCAGGGGCAGAAAAACGGATTTATTAAAATTTTGATTGCAGAGGAATGCGATGAGATACTGGGCATCCATATTTATGCGCCGCAGGCAACGGAACTGATTGGACAGGCAGTGCTGGCAATGCGCTTAGAGGCGACACTGGAGGAAGTGGTGGACACTATTTTTGCACACCCGACTTTGAGCGAATGTCTGCATGAGGCAGCACTGGCGGCGGATGGTCGTGCGATCCATATTCCAAATCGCCCGCCGAAAAGTGGGAGGAGGTAAAATTGAAGCATTTATTTTTGAACCTCAAGCGCTTTGATATTCCGCCGGAGTATGGCGGGGTGAACCGACTGGCGGGGGCGGCGGACTGGGGGGCTTGTATCGTCCGCAGCACGCAGCAGGCGCTGCGTGAGTTTGACGCTGCGGACGCTGAGTTCGTCCAGTTCTTCCCGGAGGCGCATCTGCTCGGCGCGGCGGGCGCGCTTGCGGCGGACAGCCCCGTGCAGCTCGGCTGCCAGGGCGTTTACCGGGCGGATACCGCTCCCGGCGGCAACTTCGGCGCATTTACGACGAACCTGCCGGCGTCCGCCGCCGCCGCACTCGGCTGCACATACACGCTCATTGGGCACTGTGAGGAGCGCGCCGATAAAAACGGTGTTCTCACCGAGGGCGGCGTAAAAAATACCGCCGCGGTCAGCCGCATCCTCAATCAGGAGGTGCTGCGTGCGCAGGAGCGGGGGATGAAGGTCCTGTACTGCATCGGCGAGACGAGCGAGGAGCAGCCGCACTGGCAGGAGGTGCTCGGCGAGCAGCTCCGGCTGGGGCTGGCGGGAGCGGACCGCAGCCGCGTGGTCATTGGCTATGAGCCGGTCTGGTCCATCGGTCCGGGCAAGACCCCGGCGGACGCGCCGTATATCCGCAGGATCGCGCAGTTCGTCAAGCACGAGACCGGCGGCATCGACGTGGTCTACGGCGGCGGGCTCAAGCAGGACAACGCCGCGATGCTCGCCGGGATCGGGGAGATCGACGGCGGTCTGATCGCTCTGACGCGTTTTGGCGGCGAGATCGGCTTCTATCCGGAGGAATACATCGAGATCATCCGCACCTATCTTGGAAAGTGAGGACACAATGAAACTGGAATTTGAATATGGCACGGGGCTGATGGCGGCGGAGCTGCCGGATTCGACCGACGTGTTTATCCCCGGACAGACCGTGCCTGATCCGCCCTGCCTGCCGCAGGACTGGGACAGCCTGTACGCCGCGACACTTGCATCCATCCGCCATCCCTACGGCATGAAGCCGCTGCGCGAGCTTGCTGCGCCGGGAAAGACCGTCGTGTTCGTCATCCCGGACATCGTCAAGGGCGGCTGTCAGGCGACGAGTCACCGCAAGGTCGCCATCCGCGCGTGTCTGGATGAGCTGTACGCGGGCGGCGTGGAGAAAAAGGACATTCTGCTGCTCATCTCCAACGGACTGCACCCGCGCGCCACCGTGAAGGAGATGAAGAGCATCCTCGGCGAGGAGCTGTTCGGCGAGTTCTACGACTCCGGGCAGCTCACCAGCCACGATTCGGAGGACTCGGAGCACATGGTCGATCTCGGCTGCACGAGCCGCCACCATGCGCCGGTGCTGATGAACAAATACGTTTTTGAGTGCGACATCCCCATCCTCATCGGACACACGCAGGGCAATCCCTACGGCGGCTACTCCGGCGGCTATAAGCACTGCGCTACCGGCATCACCCACTGGCGCTCTATTGCCAGCCACCATGTGCCGCAGGTCATGCACCGCAAGGATTTCACGCCCGTCTCGGGGCACAGCATGATGCGCACGCTCTTTGACGAGATCGGGATGCACATGGAAGAAAAAATGGGACACCCGTTCTTCTGCTGCGATGCCGTGCTTGATACCTATTCCCGTCAGATCGAGATCAATTCCGGCTATGCCGCCGAGATGCAGCCCAAATCGTGGATCACGGCGGATAAGCGGACGTATGTCCCGTGGGCGGAAAAGAAGTACGACATCATGGTGTTCGGAATGCCGCAGGATTTCCACTACGGCAACGGCATGGGCACGAACCCCATCCAGATGATGCAGGCGCTCTCGGCGCAGGTCATCCGCCACAAGCGCGTGATGTCGGACCGCTGCGTCATCCTCTGCTCGACGATCTGCAACGGCTATTTCCATGATGAGCGCTGGCCGTATCTGCGCGAGCAGTACGAGCTGTTCCAGCACGACTATATGCAGACTCTGCCGGACATGAACCGCTACGGCGAGTATTTTGCAACGCACGAGGAATATATCCGCAAGTACCGCTTCTGCAACGCCTTCCATCCGTTCCACGGCTTTTCCATGATGTCCTGCGCGCACATCGCAGAGATGAACACTGCCGCGATCTACATCGTCGGCGCGCAGGAACCGGGCATCGCGCGGAGCATGGGTCTGAAGACCCGGGCGACGTTTGAAGAGGCGCTGGCGGATGCCATGAAAAAATACACAGGTCCGAACCCCAACATCCTGGCGCTGCCCCAAACGTTCAAACTCGGCGCGGTGCATTTGTGTATGAAGGACGACGATTTGAGCAACGTGTGAGAGCACGCTTAAAAGACAATCAAAAATTATGAGGAGGATACCAAAATGAAAAGAGCGATCGCCCTGTTCCTGCTGGCAGTCCTGACCCTGAGCCTGTTTACAGGATGTGCAAAGAAAAACACAGCGACCGAAACCGAGAAAGGCAGCGACGAGAGTGCACAGAATGCGGCAGACGGAGAAACCACCTGGGGCATTGAGCCTCTGACAGAGAAAACAACGCTGGACATTGCCTATTTTTCCGGCGTTATGCACTCGCTTCCGATTTATATCGCAGATGAAAAAGGCTGGTTTGATGAGGTGAATCTGAAACTGGAGTATTCTTCCTTTACCAGTGGTCCGGCAATGATGGAAGCCAATGAAAGCTGGGATATTGCAACGACAGGCAGCCCCGGCGTGCTGGTCGGTATGCTTGGCTATGACGTCTACTGCATTGGTAACTGCGAATATGATGCGGTTCTGAATCTGTATGTCCGCGAGGACTCGCCCATCTATCAGGCGGGGCAGGGGCACAACGACGTAAACTCTGAGGTTTATGGCACGGCAGATGCATGGAAGGGAACAGAATGGCTGCTGCCGGTCGGCACGACGACAAATATTGTTCTGGATTCGACGCTCGCCATGTTCGGTCTGACGGAAGCGGATATTACGCTGGTCAATATGGATAACAGCACCGGCTTTGCGGCATTTAAGGCAGGCGAGGGTGATGGTGTGTGCCTTTCCCTCTCGGTCGCCATGGCGGCTGAGGAAGCCGGATTCAAAAAAGTCAGTGGTCTGGATCTGACGGGCGATTTGATCGAGTGCGGTATGTGCGCAACAAAGGATGCACTGGAAAATAAACGCGACGCGGTCAAGAAATTCTATGAGATCTACTACCGTACCAGCGAGTGGATCCGGGACAACATGGAAGAGGCGGAAGCATATTATCTGGAGACCTGCGAGATCGAAGGCATCGCTTGCGATGAAAAAACTGCAAAGTACATTTGCGAGCGACGCAATAGCCCGACGATTGCAGATGTCGTGGAGCAGGGGCGGACAGCAGTTGAGTATGATGCGTATGCCAAGCGCCCCGTCACCAAAGCTGAGGCAGACCTGCTTGTGACGATGGACTTCTTCATCAGTACCGGCAAGTATTCCGATGCCGACCGGGAAACGATCTTGGACAACAACATGTTCGATACCAGTATCGCCGAAGAGGTCTACGCGGATATGGTGGCTGGAGGCAGATGGAGCGAATAAACAGAAAACTCCGACTGACTCAAAACCCTGCCGGGGACATTCCCCGGCAGGGAACATGAAAACACAGAGGGTACTGTAATGAGTAAACTTCAAAACAGCAATAATAAAAAGTCGTTGGGCAAAACGCGCTACGCGCTTTTGTCAGCGGCTGGTATTCTAGGCTTTTTGGCGATCTGGCAGGCCTTGGTTATGACAGGGATCGTACAGGAGAAATATCTTGCAGCTCCGACCGAGATCATTCGCCTCTTTTTCGTCAAGCTGACGGATACCGCCCCGGATGGCAATACGCTGCCATTTAATATCATAGCCTCTCTGCGCGTTTCTCTAACAGGATTATTGACAGCTCTGCTGCTAGGCATTCCGCTCGGCTGGGTCATGGGCTGGTATCGCTGGGTCGATCGTTTTGTAACGCCTTTGTTTGAGATCCTGCGCCCGATCCCGCCGATCTCCTGGATCCCTCTGACGATCCTCTGGCTCGGCATCGGTCTGCGCGCAAAGGCATTTATCATTTTCTTCTCTGCGTTCATCCCGTGCGTGATCAATTCTTACACGGGCATCAAACAGACAAGCAAGGTGCTCATCAATGTGGCAAAAACCTGTGGTGCGAGCAACTTTGTGATCTTCCTGAAGGTCGGCATCCCGTATTCTCTTCCGATCACGTTTGCTGGTATCCGCGTGGCGCTGGGCAACTCCTGGTCAACCTTGATGGCGGCGGAAATGCTGGCATCCAGCGCTGGACTTGGATATATGATCCTGATGGGGCGCGCATTTGCAAGACCTGACATCATTGTGCTTGGTATGCTCGTGATTGGCGTGATCGGGGCGCTGCTGACCGGCATTCTGGAGTTTGCGGAGAGAAAAATCGTCAAGTGGGGAGGCAGAAAACAATGAAACAAAAGAATCTGTTTTTGAGCATCCTCTATACGATCCTGCCTGCGCTTTCCGTGGTGTGCCTGTTCATTCTATGGTACAGCGTTTCCAACCAGCGCCCTGACCTGATCCCGACGCCGGCGGATACATGGGAGCGGTTTCTGCTGACATTTGAAAAGCCCATCATGCGACTGAGTTTTTTTGAACATATTCTTGCCAGCCTGCGCCGTGTTATAACGGCACTGATGTTTTCATGGGTGTTTGGCATCCTAATCGGCACAGTGATCGGCTGGACGAAAACAGGGCGGGCTCTTGTTGGCTCGGTGTTCAATATGCTGCGCCCGATCCCGCCGCTGGCGTGGATCCCTCTGATCACGATCTGGTTCGGGATCGGCGAAGCTCCGAAGGTCCTGATCGTGATCATCGGCTCGATCGTGCCGGTCATTGTCAACACACAGTCCGGCATGGAGCGCGTGGAGCAGCTGTATCTGGATGTGGGGCGGGTGTTCCATGCCAATAACCGCCAGCTGCTGTTTGAGATCGCACTGCCTTCTGCGCTGACAACGATCATGGCAGGTATCAAAACCTCGACAAGTACTGGCTGGATGGTCGTGCTGGCAGCAGAAATGCTCGGTGCAAAATCTGGCGTCGGTTTCCTGATCACGCGCGGCATGGACAGCGGCGATACTGCACTTGTGCTGGTCGCCATGATCGCGATCGGCGTGGTTGGCGCATTGCTGGCGGTGCTGATTTCACTGATTGAAAGGATGGTTTGCCCGTGGCTGAGAAAAAAGTGATCTTGAAGTTGGATGGTCTGTCCAAAAGATTTCAAACAAAAAACGGCGACGTGGAGGCGGTCCATGAGGTGTCTCTGGAGGTCCGCGACAATGAATTTCTTGTTTTGCTCGGACCGGGGCGGTGCGGGAAAACTGTGCTGCTTAATTTGATCGCCGGTCTGGAGCCGCCGACAGAGGGCAACATATTCCTGGACGGGCAAGCGATCAGCGGTACACACAACTCAATCGGAATGGTGTTTCAGAAAACCGGAATGCTCCCGTGGAAAACGGTCATGCAAAATGTTGAACTAGGTCCGAAGCTGGCAGGAGAGGATAAAAAGAGCCGCCGTGAGCGCGCACAGAAATATATCGAGTTGGTCGGCTTGAAGGGATTTGAGAAATCATACCCCGCAGAACTGTCCGGCGGTATGAAGCAACGCGTCGGTATTGCCAGAGCCTATGCCAATAATCCAGAAATACTGCTGATGGATGAGCCATTCGGTGCATTGGATGCGCAAACGCGGTATGCGATGGAGGATGAACTGATCCGAATTTGGGAAAAAGAGCGGCGGACCGTGATTTTCGTTACGAATAATATCGAGGAAGCCGCCTATCTTGGCGACCGCATCGTCCTGTTCAGTGAATGCCCGGCACGAGTCAAGCAGATCTATGACATTGATCTGCCGAGACCCAGAAATAATGTTGATCCCAAATTCCTGCACATTCGCCAAATGATTGCGGAAAATACAGATCTTGCGCTGTAATATGGAGGAGGTGTGCAATGAAAGAGCAAAAGGACGTCAAAGTTGAGGTCAAACATCTTACAAAACGGTTTGGTGATCTGCTGGTGCTGGACGATATATCGTTCAACATTAAAAAAGGAGAGTTTGTTTGCGTTGTCGGTCCAACCGGCTGCGGTAAAACAACGTTTCTCAATCTGCTTACAAAGCTGATTGAGCCGACGGAGGGTGAATTGCTGATCGACGGCGAACCGGCAGACCCGAAGAAGCACAACCTCGCATTTGTGTTTCAGGAGCCGTCAGCATATCCCTGGCTGACAGTAGAAGAAAATCTGGCATTCGGTCTGAAGATCAAAAAATTGCCGAAGGACGAGATCAAACGGCGCGTCGAGCATATGCTCAAGCTCCTCGGTATGACGGAATACAGGAATGCCTATCCTTCTGAACTGTCGGTCAGCTCAGAGCAGCGCGTCATCATCGGGCGGGCATTTGCCATGAACCCCGACCTTCTGCTGATGGATGAACCGTATGGGCAGATGGATATTAAGCTGCGCTATTATCTGGAAGATGAAGTGATCCGCCTGTGGCGGGAGACCGGGAGCACAGTCGTGTTTATTACGCACAATATTGAAGAGGCAGTGTATCTGGCTGAGCGCGTTCTGATCCTGGATAATAAGCCAGCCAAGATCAAAGAGGAAATCCATGTTGACCTACCGCGTCCGCGGGATTTTACCGATCCAAAATTTATTGACATCAGGACTCATATTACAGACCAGATCAAATGGTGGTAAATCAGAAAGGAGCTGCGCTCAGGCGCAGATAAGGCTATGTTCGGACTGAATTATAAACTGCTCAAACGTGAAGATGAAGGAAAGCCGGTTCGTGTTGGCGTTGTCGGTGCGGGCAATCAGGGTCGCGGCATGATCAACCAGATGGCGGAGATGCCCGGCATGACTCCCTGCATTATTTCGGATATTCGTGTAGATAATGCGGTAGAGGCATATGAAAAGGCGGGGATCGGCAAGGAGCAGATCGCCATCACGAATGTGCTCGCAGATGCCAACGACGCCCTGCGTCAGGGTAAATATGTGATCACGGAAGACGCCGGGATCGTTGCGGCAGTAGATGGCGTGTCTACGGTCGTTGACGCAACGGGCGTTCCTGAGGTCGGCGCACACCTCGCTGTCGATACGATCGAGCATGAAAAGAATATCGTTATGCTGAACGTGGAAACAGACGTTACGATCGGATCGTATCTGAAGCTCCTTGCGGATAAGAAAAATGTAGTCTATACTGGCTCTGCTGGTGATGAGCCGGGGGCGGTCAAGGAGTACTTTGACTTTGCGAAGGCGATGGGATTTGAGGTGCGTGTGCTCGGCAAGGGACAGAACCATGCAATCAACCGGGCTGCAACGCCTGAGAGCGTGGCGGAGGAAGCGGCAAAGCTGGCGCTTGCGCCGAAGATGCTCTGTTCCTTTAAGGACGGCACGAAAACGATGGTCGAGATGACCGCGATGGCGAACTCGACGGGGCTGCGCTGCGATATTCGCGGCGCGCATGGACCGAGCACGGATGTTGCCGGGCTTGCAAAGACCTTCCTGCGTAAGGAAGAGGGCGGCATTCTGAACAGCTACGGCGTTGTTGAATATGTAAATGGTGTTGCACCTGGCGTCTTTGCAATCGTGTCGCACAAGAATCCGGCAGTGAATGATGAAATGCGCTATCTGCGTATGGGCGATGGACCCAACTATACGCTCTTCCGTCCGTTCCATCTGTGTAGTTTGGAAACGCCGCTCTCCGTGGCAATGGCGTCCATTGATCACATGGCGACGATCGCTCCGATTGGCTGCCCGGTATGTGAGGTGCTCACGGCAGCCAAGCGCGATTTGAAGGCAGGCGAGGCGTTGGACTATATTGGCGGTTTCACAGTTTATGGTTTGATCGAGAATTATGAGACTGCCAAAGCAATGAATGCCCTGCCGCTGGGGCTGGTCAATCGGAACATGAAAGTCAAGCGCGATGTCCGAAAAGGCGAGATCCTGACGTATGATATGGTCGAGCTGGACGAATCTTCGTTTGTCTACCAACTGCGTAAAAAGCAGGATAGTATTTATTAAATTGTACAAAAATGGTTCTTC
>CALACZ010000064.1 GCA_937890735.1 uncultured Bacillota bacterium | reverse complement strand
TGGCAGAGAAGATCGCCGAGGCGGAGACCTTCTACGCGGAGAACCTGAAAAAGGCAGCGATCTGGAACACTCTGAATGAGACTGTTGCAGCGCTGCGTACGGAACTGGACGACGCGATCGCGCTGCTCAGGGACGAAGCTGCCGGTAAAACCGAATTTAGCGCAAGCGCCGAAAAGCTGGATGCAAAGATGGCGGCAGTCACCGCAGTCATCAACTCCGTCTCGCTGACGGGCGATACGACTGCGGGCACGCTCACACTGACAGCATCCGATGCGCAGTTTGAGATCCGCTATACCATCGACGGCAATGCGGTGAGCACGATCTCTCCTGTATACGCCGAGCCGGTCACGCTGCCCAAAAAGACGATCACCATCCGTGCTGCGCTGTATATCGGCGATCAGCGGATGAGCGACGAATACACCTTCCCGTGGAACGGCGGCAATCTCGCCACCAGCGCCAGCAAGATCGAGGCTTCCAGTGAGTATTATGTAGGTCCGAAGGAAAAAGCCGTCGATGGAGACGAGACGACCTACTGGAGCAACGACTGGGGCGCGAGCAAGCCGTCAACGCTCACGCTGACGTTTGATAAGCCGATGACCTTTGACCGGGTAGACGTCATTGGATTTAATTTCTACAACAATCGATATACAAAGAGCGTTTCTGTCGAATACTCGAACGACGGCGAGACCTGGACGGAGCTTGGTAAAAAGGAAGACTTCCACCCCGACCTCAGATACACCATCAATCTGGACGAGCCGGTCAGCGCTACGCAGGTACGCCTGAATGTTCTTGATTGGCAGGGGCTGTCCCATATCGCAGAGTTCCAGCTCAGCTACAGCAAGTCTGGCGAACCGGCAGACATGACGAAGCTGAACGAACTGATCGCTGCGGCGGAGGAGGTCAAGGCTTCCGGCAAGTACACCGCTGCGACGAAGGACAAGCAGGAGGCGCTGGATCAGTATCTGGAGATCGCGAAGGGCGTCGCTGCAAACGAGAACTCCAGCGAGGAGACCGTAAAGGCGGCGGAGGATGCGCTGAAGAAGGCAACGGACGCCATCAGCAGCATCACGGTAACGGCGGTGACCGGCGTGTCGCTGGATAAGACCACGCTCGAGCTGACCGAGGGTGACCGCGCGGCGCTGACTGCGACCGTCGAGCCCGAGGACGCGACGAACAAAGCCGTGACGTGGGCAAGCGACGATACAGACGTCGCCACGGTCGATGAAAACGGCACGGTCAAGGCGATCGGCGCAGGCACGGCGACCATCACCGTCACGACGGAGGACGGCGGCTTCACCGCCACCTGCACCGTAACGGTCACCGAACAGCAGGATACGCCGGATACGCCCGCATCGTCCGGCTCGTCGGGCAACGGGGTCGGCAAAAACTCCGTGAACAACGACGCCGTCAGCGCTGCGCGCACGTTCGGCTTCCGCGATGTTCCCTACGGCAGCTGGTACTATTCCAGCGTCAAGGCGGCATGGGAGCATGATCTGATCGACGGCGTGACCGGCGACGAGTTCCGCCCGGACGCATCGCTGAGCGTTGCGCAGGCGATCAAGCTGTCCGCAGCGCTGCATCAGCTGCACACGACCGGCGAGGTCACGCTGAAGAACGGCTCGGGCAAGTGGTACAGCAGCTATGTTGACTACGCGGTTGAAAACGGCATCCTCGAGCAGCGCTATCTGGACTACACCGACGCGCAGATGAACGCGGCGGCGACCCGCGCGGAGTTTGTGCACATCTTCTACGGCGCACTGTCCGAGTATGCGGACATCAACACGATCTACAGCATCCCCGACGTTAAGACGACGGATGCGTATGCGGACGAGATCTATGCGTTCTACCGCGCCGGTATCCTCACTGGCTCGGACGCGAAGGGCACGTTCCATGCGCAGAGCAGCATCAAGCGCAGCGAGGCTGCCGCCATCCTCTACAGAATGTTTGAGGACTCGGCAAGAAAGTCGTTCACGCTGGCATGATCATACCAGTTCTTAAAGCACCGCAGGTGCGTTAAGAACTGTATGAGACGGGGAATTGCACAGTCGTGCGATTCCGGCGTGCGAAGCACGCAGGTTTCCTGATCCGATATTTGAATCAGAAAACAGCATCAGGCGCATATCAAAAACAGGCGGGGCTGCCGGATCATTCCGGCAGCCCCGTTTTTTGTGTGGGTGGCATAGGCAGTAAACCCGCCGAACTGAAATAAAAATGCCTGCTGTTTACAGGAGCGGCAGGCATTTTCTCTGTCTTAATAATCCGCCTCCGGCGGCGTTGTGCCGCCGAAACGGTTGTCGGGGGTGCGGTTTTCGATGATTTTGCCGAGCGAGTGCTTGAAATATCTGCCGTAATAGGGGAGCTGCGTTTTGGAGAACTGCTCTGTCAGATAGCCCTTGACCGGCGGCTCATAGGTGAGGTCGGCGACAGGCAGCTCCTGCTCGGCGAAAATATACTCCGCGTTTTCCACATACACGCGCTCCATGCGGAAATTTCGCAGCTTTTCCCGGTCGCACGAGACACTGATTGCCGCGCGCAGCGGCGTGTCGGAGCGAAGGTATACGTCGCGCAGCGTGAAATTCTGACAGGTGAAGGGCTTGCTGAACTGGATGGGCACGACGCAGTTTCCGTAGGTGTGGATATTTTCCACCAGCACGTCGCGGCAGCTCTCGGCAAAGCGGATGCCAAACACGGCGCAGGTCGAGACGTCGCGGATGGTGATGTTGTAAAATTCGTCCTCAGTGTGCATCCGTTTGCGCGCCCAGACCGGCGCGGGCGTGCCGAAAAAGACGGCGCAGATGCTGATGGTCTTGCCGGTGTCCTTGATATTTTCAATGGTGATGTTATAGAGCTTCGCGCCGTCGGTGTTCAGCAGCCGCACGAGCGAGCACGCGTGCGTGGAGGCGATGATGTTGCGGATGGTAATGTCGTGGATGCCGAGCGCCTTGCCCGCGACGCGCTCGCGGTTCGTCTTTGCCTCGTCGATGGCATTGAGTGCCACGGTGTCGTCGCCGGTCACGCCGGTGATATTTTCGATCGTGATGAACTCACAGCCGTAGCGCAGGTCGATGCCGTCCTGATTTTCGACCGTTGCGTAGTTGCGGAAATGCAGGTCGTGGATGCGCCCGAAGCGGCAGAAGGTGAAACAGGTGGAGTAGTGCTTGGCGTTCGTGATGCACAGGTTTGCCACCTCGAAGTTGCGGACGTTAAAGAGCGAGATGAGGTCATAGTCACAGCCGTCGGGGTACTGCTCGGGCGCTTGCTCGTGGTAGTATTCCGGGCGGTTTTCGCGCGTCCATGCGCCGCCGTCGATCGTCGCCTCGCCCACGCCGAGAATGCGGATGTCGTGCAGCTCCTCCTGACTTAATTCCGTGCAGAAAACGTGCACGGGCAGATCGTCCGCCGCCCGCAGATACGCGCCGGAGAGGATGACGGTCATGGAGCTCGGCAGGACGATATTCTCGTCGATGTGCCAGACCGTCTCGCCCGTCCGTGCGTTCACCCGCGGGATCATGACCTGATCGCACCCCTCCTGCTTTGCCAGCGCAATGGCGTTTTGGATCGTCCGCGCGTCGCTGCAGCCCCAAACCCGCGGATCGCTGCAAGAGATGTATTCCATGACAGACCTCCAGTTTGTACGATTATATTCAGTATATCACGAAGCCCCCAAACACACATTGCCTTTCGCCGCAAATACATCGCAAAATCCGTCAGAGTTTGGGATATGGGCAGACATTCTTTCTTCTGTGGTCACGAGAAAAGCGGATGAAGGCGTGCGTGCGGCGGTGGAGGCGCGCTATTTGCGCCGGGCGGCGATTTTTATAGGAGCAAAGCGTAGAAAAATCCGGCTGAAATCAAAAGATTTCAGCCGGATCTGGTCGGAGCGTAATTATAGAATTTCAGAAAACGCAGATATATCAACGGTTTGCTGGCAGTTGGCAAGAGGTATTTATTCTAAATGCATAGGCAGCGCGCGTTTATAGAAATGCGCGCTGCAAACTTGCTGTTGAATTTTACGGCAGAATGGGATATACTATGTCTGAAAGGAGCTGATAGATATGCCGAACATTAAACCCATTTCTGACCTGCGAAATTACAGCGAGGTACTGCATGATGTGGCTGTGGGCGCTCCTGTCTTTTTGACGAAGAATGGGCGCGGGCGGTACGCTATCGTGGATATGCAGGACTACGAGAGAACACAGGCGACCATCCGCCTGATGAATGAGCTTGCAAAAGGCCGTCACTCCGGTGAAGCGGAAGGCTGGCTGACACTGGACGATATGAGGGCGCACTTCCGCGCAAGAGCGAATGAAGAATAAAATTCGTTATTCACCCGAGTCTCGTCGTGATTTGGATGACATTTGGGATTACATCGTATCGGAACTTCAAAATCGTTCCGCTGCGGAGCGCGTGATCGATCGCATTATGGATGCGGTTGACCCGTTGAAAAATTTCGCAGAAATGGGAACCCCGTTATCCTCTATTGCAGATGTAGGAACTGACTATCGTTTTCTTGTCAGCGGCAATTATATGGTGTTTTACCGTGTGCAAGGCAACGATGTCTACATTGACCGCGTTCTGTATGGTCGAAGCGATTATATGAGCGTCCTGTTCAAAGACCAGCTGCGGGAAGAAAGAAGCGAATAAACATGCAAAACCGGCAAGTTTCCACAGAAACTTGCCGGTTTTTGGTCGGAGTGTCGGGATTTGAACCCGAGGCCTCTTGGTCCCGAAGGTTGGTCGGATATTTTTAGCGGACATTTCAAGGCATTTCCGCGCCTTTCCGCTCGGAAATTTTCACAGCGGCATCGTTTCTAGCACTGATAAATCCAACTGATTTTTCCTCGTTTGGGTCACGGTTTGGGTCAGACCAGAAAACCAGCGGCGCAGAAACTGCGCCGCAGTAAACAAAGATTAAGCAGAAAATTGTCAAACCCGCAATTCCCTCTGATAGTCTGCCAGTTCCATCTCACCGGCCTCTGCCTTCTGCCGCAGCTCTACAGCATACCGCGACCACTGCTCAAACTGAGCGGTGGTCATTTTCTTTTTCAGGTAGCGGGCATAGTGC
>CALACZ010000063.1 GCA_937890735.1 uncultured Bacillota bacterium | reverse complement strand
AGCTGTCGCCGCAGGCGACTGATGAGGGGAAGAGTCCTTATTTCTGAGCTGCCGCCACGTTTTGACAGCACAAAGCCTCCCCTTGCTCACCAAGGGAAGCCTTGGTGCTGCGCCCAATATTACACCCAATGTTACAATCACATTACAATCCCCCCCATCCCCTTGACGTTTTGCGTTTCGTGGAATATCATACGCGTAGATGATAGCCGGGACAGCTATCTGCTCCGGCGATCAAAATTTTAACAGGAGGAAGACTCAATGAAGAACTTTAAGAAAGTTCTGGCGCTTGTTCTGGCTCTGGCAACTCTGCTGAGCTTTGCCACCGTTGCAGGCGCCGCCGTTGACACGACCGCGATCTATGCTGACGCCGATGACGTCAAGTATGTCGAGGCTGTTGACGTTCTCACCGCGATCGGTGTGCTGAATGGTAAGGGCGCGTCCTACAAGCCCAACGATACCCTGAAGCGCTCCGAGGCTGCTAAGATCATTGCCATGTTCGACAATGGCGACACTGATATTAGCAAGCTGTACAACCCCGCCAACACTTTTGTGGATGTTGCCAGTGATTACTGGGCAGTTTCCTACATCGCGTACTGCGCGAAGCAGGGCATCATCTCCGGCGTTGGCAACAACAAGTACGCTCCCGAAAGCAAGCTCACCGGCATCCAGTTCCTGAAGATGGTCCTGGTCACCCTGGGCTACGATGCTAAGGAAGAGGGCCTTGTTGGCACGTCCTGGAAGGTCAACGTTCTGAAGCTCGCCCGCGCTGCCGGTCTGACCGACGTGCTGGGCAAGAAGTATGACTACGATGCAGAGCTCACCCGTGACGCCGCTGCGCAGATCATGCTCAACGCTCTGAATGCAAAGACCGTTACCTATGGTCAGGAGATCAAGACCTCCGGCCGCAAGAACGTCCTGACGACTGCGGGCGCTATCGAAAACGACAGCTACCTGTACGAGTCCTGGGATTTGACCAAGAAGGTCGATCAGGATGATGCGTTTGGTCGTCCCTGCCACATCTGGAAGTACGGTAAGGACACCATCGGCACTTATGTCGAAGCTCCTCTCGCTTCCTACACTGTTGCCGTCGCTGGCTGCGACGTGCTGAACGACTGCGACTTCGATGAGGACGGCGTCAAGCTGACCACCTACGAAGACGGCGTGGAGGGCAGCACCCGCACCATCAAGAACACCACTGCCAACGACATCGGCGGTCAGGGCGTTCTGACGCAGGTCTATGAAGACCGCATCGTCTTCATCAACACCTACCTCGCCAAGGTCACCAAGGTCGTCACCGAGAAGCGCGACGCCAAGGATCATGTCACCCGCAAGGCTGCCACCACCATGAACGTGTGGCTGGGCACGAACGGTTCTCAGTTCGACAAGGTTGGCGATACCGCTCCCAAGACCTTCGAGTCTGACGCGTTTGCGAAGGACGACATGGTTCTGGTCACCATCGCTGACGGCGACGTGCAGACTGTTGAGACCGCGGAATCCAAGATCGCTGAGTTCACCAAGATCAAGAGAGTTGACGGCAAGTTTGCGCAGGTCGCTCTGGACGGCGAATTCTCCGACATCGCTGCGAAGTACTTCTACGACGGCATCGACGCTAACGATCTCGGCAGCGACATGGTCGCGTACTTCGACGCTTATGGCAACGTCATCGGCATGGAAGCCTACTATGCTCCGCTGAACTACGCTGTCATCGACGCTCTGTGGGTCGAATCCATCAAGGGCAAGGCTACCATCAAGGCTGACCTCGTCACCGCTGCCGGCGACAAGCTGGAAGACGTCGAGATCACGTCCGTCACCGTGAACGGCAAGTTCTTCGACAAGAAGGCTGCTAAGGACGATGACACCGCGTTCAGCGCTGATGACCTCATCGCACTGGCTGGCGGCACGACGAATGTTGTCTTTGCGAAGAACGATAAGCTCACCGCTCTGTACGACACTCTGTTTGCCTACACCACCGAGGACGGCGTTTACAAGCTGAGCCTGAACGGCAAGGGCATTTGGGACGACACCGTTTACAACGAGGTCAAGACCGAAAAGGCTGCCAGCTTTACCAACGGCTCTTCCTATGTGAAGGACGCCCAAAAGTCCGTCGTGTTCCAGATGACCTCCGAGACCCTCGTTCTGGTCCGTGACTCTGGCACGTCTGTCCCGTTCGCGACCTACACTGCCTACGTTGGCTATGACGAAGTTCCGTCCATGACCGGCGATGTGCAGTATCATGTCAACAAGGACACCAACAAGGTCGATGTTGTCTATGTCAACAACATCACCGTCTCCGGCACCAAGACCGTCATCTTCTTCGCGGGCGCTGACCGCTTCGCAGGTGCGAAGTCCGGCGGCAAGTTCCCGATCGAATTTGACGCCTACGCTCTGGACAAGGACGCCGGCACTCTGACCGCTGCGACCTACATCTTCAAGTCCTCCGATAAGGAAGCTCTGAAGGATATGAAGGTTGGCTTCTATGAGGTCTATGTCAGCGACTCCAACGAGATCTCCCTCGTGACCGATGCTGACAACGACGGCAAGATCACCGAGGCTGACCTCCTCAGCGAATCCGGCAAGGTCGTCAACGCGACTTCTGCTTCCGGCAAGGCTGACGAGAAGGGCAACTACATCGAGATCGGCTCTGTCAAGGTTGACGGCGGCGACGCTGATGTTGTCACCTACGTCCTCGACGGCGCTGCTCTGAAGGACGGCAACTTTGCCGACCTGGCGAACGGCGACAAGCTGTACGTCTACAAGTCCGACGACAAGTTCACCATCGTGAACGCGGCTTCTCTGGCTGCGATCAAGGCTGTTGACAGCGAAAAGACCCCGAACACCGTTCTGGGCGTTGTCACCTCCGATGACCAGACCATCGGTCACACCTATCAGGGTATGGTCATCTCCGAGATCCCCGCTGGCATGGAAGTGAAGAAGGTCTCCTTCAAGAACGAGAAGGACACTGATGTTGAGTACACTACCGCTAAGCAGTGGGAAAACAACCAGAAGGATGTTGTCAACAGCGACATCACCATCACCCTCGACTGGCTCGCCAACTACAAGGTTGCGACCCTGAAGGCTACTGTTAATGGTCTCGGCACTGTGTCCAGCACCACCATCACCGCCACCCCGGCTCTGGACTACACCGTTTCCGAACTGCTTGACGTTCTGGAAGCTGGTCTGTCCGAGGATGTTGCGACCATCGAGCTGAAGTACGGCGCGAACTTCGTTGATACGGATTCCGAGCTGCACTTCGATGACAACAACAAGGGCGCATGGTCCGTCGTCGTTACCTCCGGTAACGGTCTCGTCTCCACGACCTACATCTTCGCGTAATTCTTCATTGAGATTCGTCTCATCCTGAATACCCAGCAAAAGATCCCGGGGCACTCCGCCCCGGGATTCTTTTTGCCCCGCCTCACGCACAGTCCCTTGGCTCTCCCTCTGGGAGAGCTGTCAGCGAAGCTGACTGAGAGGGTACTTGGCTCTCCCTCTGGGAGAGCTGTCGCCGAAGGCGACTGAGAGGGTCTTCCTTACTGACCCTCTCCGTCCATCGCTGCGCTCGGACACCTCCCCCAAAGGGGGAGGCAAGGGTGCGGTGCACACCGGCGGGTTTGCGCAAGTCCAAGGCTTCCCCTCGGGGCAGGTTTCGCACAGCCCAAGGCTTCCCCTCGGGGGGAAGCTGTCGGCGAAGCCGACTGATGAGGGGAAGGGTTCTTATTTTTGAGCTGCATCGCGTTTTTGAGCCAAAACGTGGCAGCATCTCAGAACGTACCACCCTTCTCCTCATCCGTCTCGCTGCGCGAGCCACCTTCCCCACATGGGGAAGGCAAGGGTGCGGTGCGTACCGCCAAAGCCCCCCTTGACAAATCCGCCCTCAGGCGTATAATAATTGTAATGACACTGTCAATAAAATCACACACAACGCATACACTATCCCAGGAAAGGGGGTCATTACAATGGCGAGCACCAACATCAACATCCGCATGGACAGTGACCTGAAAAAGCAGTTTGAGGCGTTCTGCACGGACATGGGCATGACCATGACCACCGCCTTTAACGTCTTTGCAAAAAAAGCCGTGCGGGAATATCGCATCCCGTTTGAGATTGGCGCGGAAATCCCGAACGCCGAAACCAAAGAAGCATTGCAGGAGGTTCGGCGCATGAAAGCCGACCCCACCCTCGGCAAAACCTACACCGACGTTGATGCCATGATGGAGGACCTGCTGCGATGAAATACAACGTCCGCCCGACCAGCAAGTTCCAAAAGGACCTCAAGCGTGTACAGCGCCGGGGCTATGACCTTTCTCTGCTGACCGACGTGATCAAGATCCTTGCAGACGGCGAGAGGCTGCCGGAGAAAAACCGCGACCACAGTCTGTCCGGCGACTACGCCGGCTGCCGCGAGTGCCACATCGCACCCGATTGGCTGCTGATCTACGAGCTGTCCGACGGCGACCTCATCCTCTACCTCACCCGCACCGGCACGCACAGCGATTTGTTCTGAAAAACCCGCCCGAATGGGAGGGCTTTTCCTTACGCCAACCCCTTCTCCACCAAAAAACTCTCCAACTCCGCCTTGACCGCCGCGGTTTGCTCCGCGAGCGGTTCTTTTTTGCCCCGCGTGAGCCAGACGAGCAAGCCGCGCATAGCCGTCAGCCGATTGCCCGCCTGCTCCCAGCAGAGCGACGCGGCGCTGTCGATGACCTCGTCGGTCACGTCCTCGCCGCGCGTGGCGGGGAGGCAGTGCAGGAATTTGCAGCCGAGATTGCCGAGCTGCATCAGTTCGCGGTTGACCTGGAAATCATGGAACACGCGCACGCGCTCCTCTTTGGGCATTTCATTTTCATACAGCCCGTACCACACGTCCGTGTAGATGAAATCCGCGCCGCGCACCGCCTCGCGGTCGCTGGTCGATTGCCAGCTGCCGCCGCTCTGGCGGCAGTTTTCCTCCCAGATGGCGCGCACATCCGCGCCGAGCTGGTGCGCGTCCGGCCCGCAGTGCACAAAGTGCATCCCCAGATGCGTGCAGATCATGCCGAGCGACGCGCAGACCTGCGTTCCGTCGCCCACGAACACGACCTTGCAGTCCTTCAGCCGCTTGCCCGCGGGCAGGTTCTCGACGATCGTGCACAGGTCGCCGATCTCCTGCGTGGGGTGGTTGTAGTCGGACATTCCGTTCAGCACCGGCACGCGGCACGCGCGTGCCAGCTCCACGACCGTTTTGTGCTCGATGACGCGCGCCATCACGACATCGACGAGGTACGACAGCACCTTCCCCGTGTCGCCGATGGTCTCGTGCCCGCCGAGCTGGATCATGCCCGGGCCGAGGTACTGCGCGTGCCCGCCGAGCTGCTCCATCGCCGTCTCGAACGACACGCGCGTGCGCGTGGACGACTGCTGAAAGATCATGCCGAGCGTCTTATTTTTCAGCAGCGGCGGGTAATAGCCCCGCGCGATGCACTTTTTGAGCAGCAGCGACAGGTCGATGATGTCCAGCAGCTCCTGCCGGGTAAAATCCTGCGTGGTGATAAAATCGCGTTTATTTACCATAATTCAGCCTCCAATTATTCGGCTTTCGCCGGTTTTTCGCGGTAGAGCCATTCGCCGGTCAGCACGCACAGGAGCGTCCCGACGATCTTGACGCCGAGAGCAAAGTAGTTGCCGCTGCGCGCGTCGTCAAAAAACAGGAAAAAGATGCCCGTCAGCACGCACAGCGTGCACAGCCCCGCGCACAGCCACACGCCGAAGTTTCCGCCCGGCACGCGGTAGACGCGCGGCGTCTGCGGGTCTTTATAGCGCAGGCGCACCGCCGACGCGAATAAAAACAGGTACGGAATGAGAAAAATGACGAAGGAGAACGACAGCACGTCCCAGAACACCGCGTTCGCGTCCGACGAGCCGAACGCGAAATTGAGCAGCAGCAGCACGGTGGAGAGCAGCCCCATCAGCAGGTAGAGATTCCTCGCCGTGCCGTATTTGGCGCTGCGTTTGCCGAGAAAGCGCGAGCGCCGGTCAAGATCCGCCGCGATGAGGCTCTCGTTCGCGCCGAGCGTCCACGAGAGCATATTCGACACCAGCGTCAGGCACGAGATCACGACCAAAACGTCCAATACCGGCTTCTGCGCCGGTCCGAACACCGAGCAGAGCACCGCGAGGGCGTTGTAAAAGCCGTCCATTTCGTCGATGTCCCGCAGCGCGACCAGCATCCCGAACGTGCCGAGCAGGTACAAAAACGTGATGACCACGCCCGCTAAAATCGTCATGCGCGGCACGGTCTTGCCGGGATTCTCAATTTTGCTGCCGATCGAGCCGATGAGCTCGAAGCCGAGCAGGTTATACGCGATGACCGCCACGCCGGACGATAGATTCCCCAGCGAACCGATCATGAGATCCTGCGCCCGGAACGAGTGCGCCGAGCCGTACCGCACGAAATATACCGCCCCGAGCACGCCGAACAGCAACAAAATCGCCATTTTTGCGTAGGACGCGATCGCCGTCACCGTGACCGACAGCTCCACGCCGCGGATGCCGATGCCCACGATCACCCAGCACATCGCCACGGCGATGCCCGCCATCACCAGCGGCGGCGCGGCGGGGAAGAACGAATAGCTCAGCCACCACGCGAACGTCACGAACACTGCCGGCATCCAGAACGCGACATTGATCCAGTAAAACCAGCCGGTCTGCACGCCCAGATGTTCGCCGAATGCGCGCGTGACCCACGAGGTGATGCCGCCGTCGTTGGGGTACGAGCTGCCGAGCTCCGCCGACAAAAGCCCGTACGGCATGAAAAAGAGCACCGCCATCACCACCCACATCGTGAGCGAGGGCGTTCCGAACCGCGCGGGCGCGGCGGCGAGCGAGTCGAGCACGAGCACGCTGCAAATGGTGAACAGCACGCATTTTACAAAGCTGACTTTTTTCTCCATCGCGCTACCTCATGCGCGCGGCAGCTGCTGCGTGATGCAGTGGATGTTGCCGCCGCCGTAGGCGATCTCGCGCGTGGCGACGCCCACGACCCGGCGCTCTGGGAACATCGCCTGTACCTGCGAGAGCGCGAGCGCGTCGTTTTCGTCGTCATACTGCGGCACGATCACGCCGCCGTTGACGATCAGGAAATTCATATACGACGCGATGGCGACCTCGCCGCTCTCGCGCGGGATGCTGCCCGCCACGCGGTCGATCGTCTCCGCGCCGTGAAGCAAACACGGCTTTTTCGTCAGGCACAGCTTGTGCACCTTCAGCGCGCGCCCCTTCGCGTCCGTCATGCGCGACAGCGCGTCGTACGCCGCCCGCGCCTGCTCGTAAAACGGGTGGTTTTTGTCGTCCGTCCAGATGCACGCGACCTCGCCGGGGCGGATGAAGCACGCCACGTCGTCAATGTGCCCGTTCGTCTCGTCGGGGTCGATGCCGTCCTTCAGCCACAGCACCTTTTCGCAGCCGAGGTACGCGCAGAGCATTTTTTCGATGGCGTGCTTGTCAAGGTCGGGATTGCGCCCCGGGGAGAGCAGGCACATTTCCGTCGTGAGCACCGTGCCCTCGCCATCCACGTGGATCGAGCCGCCCTCCAGGACGAAGCCGTCCGTGCGGTAGGAATCGGTGTTTGTCAGCTCGCAAATTTTCTGCGCGACGCGGTCGTCGTTTGCCCACGGGAAATACAGCCCGTCGTACAGCCCGCCCCAGGCGTTGAAGCGCCAGTCGGCGGCGCGGCGGCCGCCGCGTCCGTCAATGAGGAACGTCGGCCCGCAGTCGCGCACCCACGCGTCGTCCGTCGTGCACTCCACCACGCGCACCGCCTCCGGCAGCCGCGCCCGCGCGTTTTCAAACTGCGCGTTCGAGACGAGCATCGTCACCGGCTCAAACTGCGCGATCGCCGCCGCGACGGCGCAGAACGCCGCCTGCGCGGGCTTTGCGCCGTCGCGCCAGTTATCCGGGCGCTCGGGCCAGATCATAAACACGCCGTCCTGTGGCGCAAACTCCGCCGGCATAAAATAGCCGTCGCGGATCGGCGTGGAATCGGTAATACGTTTTGCCATAGTCGCAAGTCCTTTCATATGAGAAATACAGCGATACTATGCCCAAATGCGCGCAAACCTATCCTGCGGTGCGAAATGAGCGAATTTACGCGAATGCATTTCGCTCATGGCGAAATTTTTCTTGCGAACGCGCGCGAAATTTGCTATACTGACAAAAAAGACGAAGGGGGCGCACGGCAATGCCGGAGGTAGAGGGGAAAACGATCCATTCGGTGGAAAAGGCGGTGCGCCTGCTGGATCTGCTGACCGAAACGGGGCATCCCATGGCGCTGACGGAGCTGCACCGGCAGCTCGGCTGGCCCAAGAGCACCATCCACGGGCTGCTCACGACCATGCGCGCCGGCGGGCTCATCGAGCAGGGCAACGACGGGCGCTACTGGCTGGGCATCCGGCTGTTTGAATATGGAAGCGCGGTGTCGAACGCGTGGAATATCGCCGCGCTGGCGCGACCGTATATGCAGGAGGCGTGCCGTGTGCTGGGCGAGTCGGTGTTTTTGTCGGTGCTCGACCGCGGCGCGGTCGTCACGCTCGCCGAGGAGGAGAGCCGCGACAGCCTGCGCGTCGTGTCTGAGGTCGGCGCGCGCCTGCCCATCCACTGCACGTCGCAGGGAAAGCTGTTTCTGGCGAATCTATCCGCGTCGGAGACGCGGCACATCCTGCGCACGCATGAGCTGACGGCGTTCACGCCCAATACGCTCACGCGTGCCGAGCAGCTTCTGCCGGAGCTGGAGCAGATCCGCCTTCAGGGCTACGCGCTGGAAAACGGCGAGTATAAGCTGGGGCTGCGGTCGGTGTCCGTCCCGGTGCGGGACGTGAGCGGACGCGTGGCATACGCCGTCGGCTGCGTGGGGCTGCTGCCGCAGGAGCGCCTGCTGCCGTCCGTCGCCGCGCTGGATCAAGCCGCGCAGAACATCAGCCGCGCCATCGGCTATCGAAGATAAAAACCGCGCCCGCCGGGACCCCCGGCGGGCGCTTTTTTGAGCTGTTTCGTGTTTGCACAATGCAAAGGCTTCCCTTGGTGACCAAGGTAGCGAAGCGGCGGCGTGGTGCTGAATGAC
>CALACZ010000062.1 GCA_937890735.1 uncultured Bacillota bacterium | reverse complement strand
GGCGACCCGTTGGAGATTTATACGGAGAAGGACGGGGAGGTCATTTTTAAGAAGTACTCGCCGATGGGAGACCTGACGGACTCCGCTGCGCAGATCTGCGAGTCCATCGGCAAGAACACCGGGCACATCGCCGTGGTGTGCGACCGCGATTCGATCATCGCCGTCGCCGGTGCGCCGCGCCGCGAGCTGGCGGACAAGCGCATCTCGCAGGAACTCATCCAGCTTATGGAGGCGCGCAAGGTCTACCGCGACCCCGGCAGCGCCGCGCCGCTGCCGATCGTGGACGGGCTTGACCGCTACCGCGTCGCCGTCGCCGCGCCGGTTTTGTCCGAGGGCGACCTGATGGGCTGTGTGGCGCTGCTGTTGGAAGCGGGCGACGCGGTGCTTGGCGAGGCGGAACAGAAACTCGTCCAGACCGTGGCAGGCTTCTTGGGGAAGCAGATGGAAAACTAACGTACCGGGCGGCAGGAGTCCTGCCGCCCAATTTTGCGTGCGGGCGAAAAAACTGTGGCGCGGTCGCAAATATTATGCTATACTTTTATATTAGGAGAGTAGTATGCGCGCGGTCAGGAGTGTTTACGATGCGATTTGACGGATTTTTCGGCAATGAGGCGTTACAGCAGCGACTGAGCGCGTCGTTTGCCGCGGGAAAGGTCTCGCATTGCTACCTGATCGCCGGTCCTGTGGGCGCGGGCAAGCGGACGCTGGCGACCATTTTGGCGGCGGCGATGCAGTGCACCGGCGGCGGGGATGTGCCGTGCCGCGCGTGTACCGCCTGCCGCAAGGTGTTTTCCGGCACGCACCCGGACGTCATCACGGTGGACGACCCCGAAAAAAAGACGGTCAGCGTCGATCTCGTGCGCGAGGCGCGCGCCGACGCGTTCATCCGCCCCAATGAAGGCAAGCGCAAAATTTACATCATTCCCCGCGCGCAGGACCTGGGTCCGGCGGCGCAGAACGCGCTGCTCAAGCTCCTGGAAGAGCCGCCGCAGTACGCGGCGTTCCTGCTGCTGGCGACGAATCCGGGCGCGCTGCTGCCCACGATCCGCAGCCGCGCGGTACAGTTAAACCTCTCCGCCGTGCCGTGCGAGACGGCGATGCGCGCGCTGCGCGCAAAATTCCCTGACCGGGACGAAGCGACGCTCCGCGCCGCCTATGACGCGTCCGGCGGCTTTCTGGGGCAGGCGGCGGAGCATTTGACGGGCAGCGTCTGGCGCGAGGAGACGGCGCGCTTTGCCGCGTGCTATGCCTCCGGCGACCGGCTGGGGCTTTTGCGGGTGCTGCTGCCGCTGGAAAAGGCGAAGCGCCCGGAGCTGGCGGCGATTTTGCTCGAATGGCGCAGGCTGCTGACGCAGGCGCTCGCGGCGTCGTCCGGCGCAAGCGCGGCATCGCCCGAGGCGGCGCAGCTGTGCGCCAAGCGCACCGGCGCGCAGCTGCTCGCGGCGGCGGGGTGCGTGCAGCGCGGGCTGGAGCTGCTGGACGCGAACGTCAACACCGGCGCGCTCGTCAGCTGGCTGAGCGCGAAGCTACGATAAACCATGCCGTCACACGGACGGCGGACAGGAGATACCATGGACGAAACGAAAATTCCGGCGCAGGCTGTTGAGGAAACGCAGCCCACGCCCGATGCGCCGCAGGCCGCCGAGCCGCAGGCGCTTGAACAGACACCCGAGGTGCAGCCCGAACCGGCGCGCCCGGCGAATGTGACGGTGGCGGACATCCGTTTCCGCAACAACGCAAAAACCTACTTTTTTGACCCCGGCGCGCTGACGCTGAACGCGGGCGACCACGTCATCATCGACACGTCGCGCGGCGTGGAGTTCGGCATCTGTGCGGCGGGCAACCACGAAATTCCGGCGGCGGAGGTCGTCGCGCCGCTGCGCAGGGTGCTGCGGCTGGCAACGGCGCAGGATGAGCGCGTGAACGCGCAGAATGAAGAGCGCGAAAAGCGCGCCTTCACCGTCTGCCAGCAGAAGATCGCCGACCGCGGGCTGGATATGCAGCTCGTCTCCGCCGAGTGCGCGTTTGACGGCAGCAAGATCCTGTTTTTCTTCACCGCCGACGCGCGCGTGGACTTCCGGGAGCTGGTCAAGGACCTTGCCACGGCGTTCCGCACGCGCATCGAGCTGCGCCAGATCGGCGTGCGCGACAAGGCGAAGATGGTCGGCGGGCTCGGCGTGTGCGGCAGACCGTTCTGCTGCCGCGAATTTCTGCCGGACTTTGAGCCGGTATCCATCAAGATGGCAAAAACGCAGAATCTCAGCCTGAACCCCACCAAAATTTCCGGCGCGTGCGGGCGGCTGATGTGCTGCCTGAAGTACGAGCAGGAGGCGTATGAGGATCTGCTCAAAAACGCACCGAAGAACGAGTCGTTCGTCGATACGCCCGACGGGCGCGGCACGGTGACGGAGGTCTGTCTGCTGCGCGAGTGCGTGAAGGTGCGCATGGAGGATCACCCGGAAACGATCGGATGCTATCACAACTGCGACATCTGTGTGCTCAGAAACGGCAAGGCGCGCAAGAACGACCCGCCCATCCCCAGGGATCTCGCGCCCATCTCGTCCAAGCCCCGCAAGGTGCAGAAGCCGGCGGAGGACGACGATCTGATGCCGGAGCTCATCTATTCCTCCGGCGAAAAAGAGCCGCTGCTGGAGTCCACGCCGCTGCGCGCCGCCGCGCAGCAGCCGCCCGCGGACACGGACGCGGCAAAGCCGCGCCGCCGCAGACGGAGCGGACGCGGACGCGGCGGTGAGGGCGCGCGCCCGGCAGGCGACAAGCCCGCCGCAAAGCCCGCGCTCGAAAAGCCCGCAGCGGAAAAACCGGCAGCAGAGAAGCCGTCCGGCGATAAGCCCAATCCCAACCGCCGCAGAAGAAGCCGCGGTCGCCGCGGCGGAAACGGCGGCGGCGCAAACGCCGCGCCGAAGGCGGAGTAACCCGTTCAATCCTATCCCACAGGGAGGTCTTTCCCATGAAATTTTCCGAAAAAGTACAAAAATGTTCCCTCTCCCCCATGCGCAAGTTCCACCCCTACGCCGTGCAGGCTGTGCAGGCGGGGAAGAAAATCTACCACCTGAACATCGGGCAGCCCGACATCGAAACGCCGCAGGCTCTGTTTGAGGCGGTGCGGAGCTTTGACCAGAAGGTGCTCGAATACGCGCCCTCGCCCGGCATTCCGGCGCTCATCGGCGCGATCCGCGACTACTATGCGCGCATCGGCGTGGCGCTGGACGATGACGACATCCTCATCACCACCGGCGGCAGCGAGGCGCTTCAGATCGCCGCGAGCTGCATTCTGGACGACGGCGACGAGATCATCATCCCCGAGCCGTTCTACCCGAACTACAACACGTTCATCGCCAGCGCGGGCGCGTCCATCCGTCCCATCCCGACCGACCCGCACGAGGGCTATTTCTACGCCGCGCGCGAGCGCGTGGAGGCGTGCATCACGCCGCGCACCCGCGCCATTCTGGTCACGAACCCCGGCAACCCCACCGGCGTGGTGCTCACGCGCGAGCAGATGGAGATGCTGCTGGACGTCGCCGTCGAGCACGGGCTGTTTCTCATCTGCGACGAGGTGTACCGCGAGTTCGTCTACTCCGGCGAGCCGCTGGCGTCGTTCATGCAGCTCGGGCGCGGGGAGGAAAACCTCATCCTCATCGACTCGGTGTCCAAGCGGTTTTCCGCCTGCGGCGCGCGCATCGGCTGCCTCATCAGCAAAAACGCGGACTTTATCGCGCAGGCGCTCAAATACTGCCAGGCGCGGCTGTCGGTGGCGACGCTCGACCAGGTCGCGGCGGCGGCGCTGTACACGGTCGAACCGAGTTATTTTGACGCGGTGCGCGAAGAATATAAGCGGCGGCGCGACACGGTCGTCGAAGCGCTGAAGCGTATTCCCGGCGTGGTGTGCGAATGCCCGCACGGCGCGTTCTACCTGATGGCAAAGCTGCCCGTGGACGACGCCGACCGCTTCCAGCAGTGGCTGCTGGAGGAATTTGACGATGATGGCGAGACGGTCATGTTCGCCCCCGGCGCGAGCTTTTACCAGACGCCCGGCAAGGGCGCAGACGAGATCCGCATCGCGTATGTCCTCAACTGCCGGGACAGCGCCCGCGCCATCGACCTGCTGGCGAAGGGCATCGAGCGCTACAACGCGCGATAACAGGAGGAAACGAGCGTGCTGTATGTTTTTCTGACGCTGTTTGCCGCGGCGATCGTCGCGGCAGACCAGTGGACCAAGGCGCTGGCAGCCGCGCAGCTGACGGACACCGTGGACGTGCTCATCCCCGGCTGGCTGGAGCTGCGCTATACCACGAACGACGGCATGGCGCTGTCGATGCTCTCGGGTGCGCGGTGGCTGTTTGTGGTGGTGGGCGTGCTGTTTGTGGCGCTCGTCATCTGGGCGGTGGCGAAGAAGCACATCACGAAAAAGCCGGAGCTGTGGTGCATCGCCGCGATCGTCGGCGGCGCGATCGGCAATCTCATCGACCGTGTCGCCACCGGCAAGGTCATCGACATGATCTGCGTGCCGTGGTTCTCCACGTTCAACGTCGCGGATATTTTCATCACCGTTCCGGCGGTCCTGCTGATCCTGTACATTCTCATTTTTGACCACGAATTTTTGTCCGACAAGCCGAAAAAGGACGCTTCCCATGACGATCCTGCCTGACCGCGCGGATGAGCGCGTGGACGCGTGCATCGCGCGCCTTGCCCCCGACGTTTCCCGCAGCGCCGCGCAGCGGCTGTGCGAGGACGGGCAGGTTTTGCTCAACGGCGCGCCCGCGAAGAAAAATGCCCGCGTCGCCCCCGGCGACGTGCTGGAGCTGACGCTCCCCGAACCGCAGCCGGCGCAGGCGCAGGCAGAGGATATTCCGCTGGATGTGGTGTATGAGGACGCGGACGTGATCGTCATCAACAAGCCCAAAGGGCTGGTCGTGCACCCCGCGGCGGGGCACTGGGAGGGGACGCTCGTGAACGCCCTCCTGCACCACTGCCGCGACTCGCTCTCGGGTGTCGGCGGCGCGCTGCGCCCCGGCATCGTCCACCGCATCGACAAGGATACGTCCGGGCTGCTCATCGCTGCCAAAAACGATCTCGCGCACCAGAAGCTCGCCGCGCAGCTTCAGGATCACACGCTCGCGCGCACCTATGTGTGCATCGTCTGCGGCAATCTCCGCGAGGACGCGGGCACGGTGAATGCGCCCATCGCGCGCGACAAAAACGACCGAAAAAAAATGGCGGTCCGTCTGGATGGCAAGCCCGCCGTGACACACTGGCAGGTGCTCGCGCGCTACTCGGGCTACACCTATGTGCAGTGCAGGCTGGAAACGGGCCGCACGCACCAGATCCGCGTCCACATGGCGTCCCTCGGGCATCCGATTTTGGGCGACACCGTCTACGGGCACAAAAGGGCAGAGCTGGGACAGGCTACGCAGTGCCTGCACGCGCGGGAGCTGACGTTTCTGCACCCCCGCACCGGCGAGCCGGTCACGGTAACGTGCCCCCTGCCGGAGGAGTTCGCGCGCGTTTTGCAGATCTTGGCGCATAAAAAATAAGCGATCCCCCGCCGGGCAGCGCCCGGCGGGGGATCTTGTGTGTGGAAGGCTGCACTGCACCCTTGCCTTCCTGCGTTGCGACAGAGACCCCGCTCCCTCTGGTTTGAGGGAGCGGGTCATTTCATTTCTGCATCATGCGAATATCGTTTCCCCGGAACTGGTACAGCTCGTAGCTGCCGAGCAGTCTCGACGCGGTCTGTGCACCGTAGCGGCGCTCTAATTCTGCGGCGGGGAGGTTTGTGGAGATGATCGTCGCTTTATGCTCCAGCATTCTGGTGTTCACGATCTGGTAGAGCGCGGAGACGGTGAACTGTGTGGTCATCTCCGTGCCGAGGTCGTCCAGGATCAGCAGGTCGCAGGTGAAATAGCGGCGCGTGGGGTCATTTGTCTCCTCGCCGCGATTGCCGAACTTTTCCGCCTCAAAATCCGCAAAGGCGCGGATGGCGGACTCATACGTCACGGAATAGCCCCGGTCGGCGACGGCGCGGGCGATGCACGCCGAGAGGTACGTTTTCCCAAGCCCCGTCGCGCCCAGCATCAGGATCGACCCGCTGGCGGGCGAAAACGTGCGCGCGTAGTGCTGCGCGCTCTGCAAAATGCACTGCATGAGCGTGCGGGGACTCACGCCGAGCGCCGGATCGACGGCGTCGGGGTACACATCCAGCCGGAAATTTTCAAAGCGCTCCCTGCCGCCCAAAATCGACGACAGCTCCTTTTTCTGCTCCTGCCGGCACAGCTCGCGCAGGCAGCCGCACATCACTGCGCCCACATAGCCCGTGCCGCCGCAGGCGGTGCAGATGGGCGTGTCGGCGAGGTCGTCGGGCGAAAGTTCGTTGGACTCCAATATCCACGCCCGCTCCTGCTGGAGCGCGAGATTTTCGCGCTTTAGCTGTTCGATCGCCGTCTGCGTGTCCTCTCCCTTGCGGAAGCACGCCGCCATGACGCGTGCGGACGTTTTGCGCAACTCGCTGTCAATTTTGCGCAGACGCGGCTGCGCGGCGTAAATTTCCGCGATGCGGCGGCGGTTCTGCTCGTCGTGCTGCTGCCGCTCGGCGGCAAGACGCGCCTCGGCGGCGCGCAGGACCGATTCGGAATATGCCATGCTCAGCCCTCCTTCGTAAGTTCCTTGTGGAGCATCCGCTCCACCGCGCTCTTTTCCACGCCCGACAGCGCCCCGCCGTGCTGCTGCACGGGATTTTTCGGCGCTGCGCCGCGCGCGGCGGGCTTCTGGTCGCCCGCTTCCACCTGCTGGAGTGTCGTAAAGCCCTGTTCGTGCCAGCTTCGCAGGATGGCGTTCATGTACGCCCATTTGAGCGTGCCGGTGGACAGGCGCGTTTTTTCGTAGGCTTTGGCGATCACGTCGTCGTCAAAGCCCCAGTCGATCCAGTCGCGGAGGAATTTTTCCTCGCCGGGGGTCGGGCGGGCGCTCACCTGCAAAATCTCACAGATGCGCCCGGCGCGGCTCTGCCGCCGCAGCTCCTGCTGCATATACGCCGCCGCCTGCTCCATCGTCTCGATGCCGCTGTCCGCCCAGCGGTACGCTTCCTTTTCGATCGTGCGAAGCGACGGCATCCGTCCCGTGCCGCGCGCGCGGCTGCGGCTGATGCAGTAGTGGATGAGCAGCGAGATGACCTCCGCCGGAAGCCCCAGATAGCGGTAAACGCCGAGCAGGATCTTCAGCTCCTCCGTGGAGAGCACGCGCCCCAGCCGCCGCTGCGCCTCGCCCACGATGGCGGGAAATTCGGAGCTTGCGCCGTATTCGCGGGCGATGTCCTGCTCGCTGTACGCGGGGGCGGCGGACGGCTGCAAATGCGCGGGCACGCGCTCCGGGAGCAGACCCAGCTGCCGCAGAGAGGCGCTTGCGTAATCGAGCTGCCGCGCGTCAAAGCCCAGCGCTTTCGCCGCGTCGTCCAATGTGCCGCCGCCGCGCAGATACAAAAGCAGCAGCGCCGCCTCGCCGCTGCCCGCCGCGAGCAGCGCGCGCACCTCGCGGGCACGCAGCGTCACATCATGTGCGTCCATACCGTCTGCCCCCCCTTCGTCCTTTTTCGCTATTCTATCACGCCGGGGCGGCGATGACAAGCGGCGCAAAAGAAACAAAATGTTTACATACGGGACTTTTCTTTTTCTGTCCGCTGCGCTATAATAGAAGCTGAATATGCGCTGGTGTATTGTGCGCCGGTTTTGACTTTACCGAAAAACGAGGAAACACTATGGAACTGCTCTGCCCCGCCGGGTCGATGGAAGCGCTGCGCGCCGCCGTGCAAAACGGCGCGGATGCGGTCTACCTCGGCTGCGGCGCGTTCAACGCCCGCATGGGCGCGCATAATTTTTCCGCCGACGAATTGCAGGAGGCGGTCGTATACTGCCATGTGCGCGGCGTGAAGGTCCATCTGACGCTCAACACGCTCGTGAGTGACCGCGAGATGGCGCGGGCGGCGGATGTGGTGCGCACGGCGGCAATTTTGGGCGTGGACGCGTTCATCGTGCAGGACCTCGGCATGATCGACCTGTGCCGCGAGATCGCGCCGCACATCCCCATCCACGCTTCCACGCAGATGAGCATCCATTCGCTCGAGGGCGTGCAGCAGGCGCGGGATCTGGGCTGCACGCGCGTGGTGCTGGCGCGGGAGCTGCCCCGGCAGGAGATCGCGCGCATCTGCGCGAAAAGCCCGGTGGAGATCGAAATTTTCGTGCACGGCGCGCTTTGTATGTGCTACTCCGGGCAGTGCTATCTCTCGTCCGTCATCGGCAGGCGCAGCGGCAACCGCGGACAGTGCGCCCAGCCGTGCAGGCTTCCGTATGGCTACGGGCGCTTTGAGCCGGACCGCTACCCGCTCTCGCTGCGGGATAACTGCCTGATCGAGCGGCTCGGCGAGCTCGAGCGCATGGGCGTTGCGAGCCTGAAGGTCGAAGGGCGCATGAAGCGCCCGGAATACGTCGCCGTGGTGACCAAGCTCTACCGCGCGGCGTTGAACGGCAAAAAGATCACCCCGGCGGACCTTGCAGAGCTGGAGGCGGTGTTCTCCCGCGAGGGCTTTACGCAGGGGTATTACGACGGGAAGACCGGCGCGGAGATGTTCGGCAGGCGGCAGGAGGTCGAAGGAAACCGCGACCTGTTCGCCGCCGCGCGCGCGACGTATGAAAACGGCGAAAACGCCCGCGTGGGCGTGCGCTTTTACGCGATGGTGCGGCAGGGGCTGCCCGCGCAGCTGGCGGTGGAGGATGACGACGGGCACATCTGCAAGACCGTTGGACCTGTACCGCAGGAGGCGATGGTGCGCGCCCTCGATCCTGAGGAGCTGCGCCAGCGCATCGCCAAAACGGGCGGCACGCCCTACCGCTGCGACGCGGTGAAGTCCGTGCTCGATCCGGGCATCATGCTCCCGGCGTCGAGTCTCAACGCCATGCGGCGCGACGTTCTGGCGGAGCTGACCGCCGTGCGCGGGCGCGTCGCGCCCATGCACCTGGGCGCGTACAACGAGCCGCCGGCGTATGACGGCGTGTCCGGCGCGCCGCAGCTGACGGTGAGCGTGCGCTCGGAAAAGCAGATCACGCCGCGCCTGCTCGCGGCAAAGCCGGCGGTGCTGTACGTTCCGCTGGCGGAGCTTGCCGAGCATCCCGACCTTGCGCAGCGCGTGGGGCTGGAAACGCAGCTCGCGGCAGTGCTGCCGCGCGTTGTGCGGAGCGGCGAGAACGCCGGGCTGGCGGAGCTTCTCAAAACGGCGTATCAGCTCAATGTGCGCCAAATTCTCGTTGGCAACCTCGGTCAGGTGCGCATCGGAAAAGCCGCAGGCTTTGCCGTGCGCGGCGACTTTGGGCTCAATATCTACAATTCCCGCGCGATGAATTATCTGCGGCGCGAGGGGCTGGACTCGCAGCTTTTGTCCTTTGAAATGACGCTGCCGCAGCTGCGCGACGTCTCCAAGGCGATCCCGGCGGAGGTCCTGGTCTACGGGCGCTTACCGCTGATGCTGACGGAAAACTGCCTCATCCGCGCCCAGACCGGCAGCTGCGCCTGCACCTCCAGCGCGCCGCCGCGGCTGGTCGATCGCATCGGCGAGGAATTTCCCGTCGTGCGCGACCCCGGAACGTGCCGCTCGGTCGTGCTCAACGGCAAAAAGCTGTATCTGCTCGACAAGCTCTCGTCCTTCCGCGGGATGGGGCTGTGGGCGCTGCGGCTGCAATTTACAACGGAAAACCCCGGCGAGGTGGACACCATCCTGGACGAATACCGGCACGGCGGCACGTTTGACGCCGGCAGCTACACGCGGGGGCTTTACACCAGAGGCGTAGAATAAGCGCCGGAGGGACTTATATGATGATTCTGGCATCCGCGTCGCCGCGGCGGCAGGAGCTGCTGCGCGGGCTGGGCGTGGACTTTACCGTCTGCACGGCGGACATTGACGAGCATATGGACGCGTCGCTCCCGCCGGAGCGCGAGGTCGAGCGCGTGGCGCGCGCAAAGGCCGCCGCCATTGCCGCGACCGCCTCGCCGGAGGATATTATCCTCGCCGCCGACACCATCGTCGTCTGCGGCGAGGTGCTCGGCAAGCCGAAGAGCGAGGCTGACGCCGCGCGGATGCTGCGGATGCTCTCGGGGCGCTGGCACGAGGTGATGACAGGTCTGTGCGTGCGCCGGGGCGCGCGTGTGGAGAGCCTGGTCTCGCGCTCAAGGCTCCGCTTCCGCACGCTGTCGGACCGCGAGATCGCCGCCTACATCGCCACCGGCGAGCCGATGGACAAGGCGGGCGCTTACGGCATTCAGGGGCGCGCGGGCGCGTTCTGCGAGCGTCTGGAGGGCGACTATTTTTCCGTCATGGGGCTGCCGGTGTGCAGTCTTGCCGTGCTGCTGCGCCGCTTCGGCGTGACGGTGCTGGGCGAGAGCGGGGAGGAGTGAGGCTGTGAAGCGAAAATTCTGGACGCCGCGCGTCAAGGCGATCGTCGTGGCGGCGGTCGTGCTGGCGCTGCTGGTCACGATCGCGTCCGCCGTCATTACGGGAACGCCGTTTCTCACCAACGCCGTACAGACCGTCCTCTCGCCGCTGCGCAGCGCCGTCGCCGCCATCGACCGGCAGGCGGAGCGGTACTATAATTACCTCTTCGCCTACGAATCGCTGCAAGCCGAGAATGAACAGCTCAAAAAAGAACTGCTGGACATTCAGGAAAGCGTGCGCACGGCGGAGACATATCAGCGCGAAAACGAGCACCTGCGCCAGCTTCTGGGGCTGAGCGAGGAGCATGAGGACTATAAATATGTGTCCGCGTACATCATTTCGTGGAACTCGTCCAACTATAAGCTGGAGTTCACCATCGCCAAGGGCGAGACGGCGGGGCTTGCCGCCGGTATGTGCGCCGTCACGGGCAACGGGCAGGTCGTGGGGCTCATCACCGAGGTGGGCGCGAACTGGGCGACCGTGACGACCATTCTCGATTCCTCGCTGGAAATAAGCGCCTCCATCGCCTCGTCCGGCTACACGGGCGTGGTGCAGGGGACGTATCTTGCCGACGGCACGAGCGTGCTGCGCATGAATTACCTGCCCACCGAGGCGGTGCTCAAAAACAACGACCAGGTCGTCACCACCGGCTCGACGCTCTACCCCCGCGGGCTGCTGCTGGGGTATCTCACCGACGTTGACCTCGACGAAACGGGCGTTGCCAAATACGCAACGTTAGAGCCCAGCTGCGAGATCGGGCAATTGGAACAGATTTTCATTATTACGGAATACCAGAATGGGTAAAGGTTGTACGTTTTAAGCTGCTGCGCGTTTGCACCGCACCATCAAAATGCGCCCCCGTAAGGCTCCCTTGTGTAAAGGGAGCTGTCAGCCGAAGGCTGACTGAGGGATTGCGCAGCAAGCACTCGCAAACCCCACGCACCATCGGCGACCTCGTAAAATCTACCAAATCTGCGTAGGGGAGGGGCTCTGCCCCTCCCGCGCAGAATGCACCATCAAAAAACACACGCACCCCAGCGAAAACGCAAAACGTTTTGTAGGGGCGGACGACCCTGTCCGCCCGGCAGAACGCGCCACCGTTTTTACGAAACCCTGCGGCAAACCCGCAATTGCCCCACGGGCGGACAGAGGCGTCCGCCCCTACAGGGGATGTTGCGTGGTCGCCGTTTGTTGTGCGGATTCGCAATTGCCTACCGCCGGGAGGGGCAGAGCCCCGCCCCTACGCTCAATTCTTCATCATTCACCATTCATCCGCGCCGCTGCGCGGCACAAAGGAGGCGCTCCATGCCGGATCGGTACAAAAAAATCCTGATGTGGGCGCTGTATGCCGCGCTGATGCTGGCGGCGGCGCTGCTGCAAACGGTCGTGTTCGGGCGCGTGCGCTATTTCGGCGCAAAGATCAGTCTGCTGCCCGTGGCGCTGGCGTGCGTGTGTATGCACGCAGAGCCCGAGTCCGCGGGGCTGTTCGGGCTGCTGACGGGGCTCGGCTGGTACGCCTGCGGCGCGGACGGCGCAGGGCTGTCCATCCTCACATTCACGGCAGTTGCGCTCGGCGTGAGCTGGCTGTGCCGGCAGTATCTGCGGCCGCAGCTTTTGGCGGCGCTCATTTTAAGCGCGGCGGCGCTTTTGTTCACGCAGGGCGCGCTGGCGCTCATCCGGCTGTATCTCGGCACGCCCGGGCAGGCAAGCCTTCGCATTTTATTCGTCGGCTGCGCTCTGTCGCTCCTCGCGTGCCCGCTGCTGTACCTCCTCGCCTCACGCATCAGCCGCATTTACCGTCCGCAAAAGATCTAAGGCAGCACCCGCCGGCACGCCTGCCGAATTGCGCGGTGCTGCCCCACCCCACGCACTCTGAAAGGAGCATTCCATGCAGCGACTCATCCGCTTCCGCATTTTTGTCTTTCTCGCGCTCACAGCAGCGCTCATCGGGCTGTTCGCGCTGCGGCTTTACAAGGTGCAGGCGGCGCAGTCCGATTCGACGTATATCGCCGATGACGCCGACTCCATCACCTACATGACCACGGTGGAGGCGTCGCGCGGCAATATCCTTGACCGCAACGGCAACGTGCTCATCTCGAACCGCGCCAGCTACAACCTCGTCATCATCAACTTTGTGCTCTTCAACTCCGAAACGCCGAACGAGAGCTTGCTGCGCGTGCTGGAGCTGTGCGACGAGCAGGGCATCGCCTATCAGTCGCACTTCCCCGTCACCGCCGAGCGCCCGTATACGCTCACGGTGGACGAGCAGTCGTCCACCTGGCAGGGCTATTACCGCGCGTTTCTGGCAAACCGCGACTATGACGCCGATATTTCCGCGCAGACGCTCATGAAAAACCTCATGCAGGCGTACCGCATTCCCGACGACTGGACGCAGGAGCAGGCGTACAAGGTCATCAGTGTGCGCTATGAGCTGGAGCTGCGCAGCGTCAGCGGCGTGGGGCTGGAAAACTACACGCTCGCCACCGACGTGCAGGCGGAGCAGCTTGCCGCCGTGATGGAGCTGGGCGTGCCGGGCGTGATCGTGGAGGCGTCCACCGTCCGCGAATATAACACCACCTACGCCGCGCACCTGCTCGGCTCGATCGGGCAGATGACCGCCGAGGAATATGAGGTCTACAAGGAACAGGGCTACGCCATGAACGCGCTCGTCGGCAAGGACGGCATCGAAAAGGCGTTTGAATCGTATCTGCACGGCTCATCCGGGCGGAAATACACCACCGTCTCCGCCTCCGGCGACGTGCTGAACGAATATTTCGAGGAGCTGCCGCAGCCGGGCAATAATGTAGAGCTGACGATCGACCTGTCGCTGCAAATGACGGCGGAGGACGCGCTGGAGGACGTGATCCTCGACCTGCGTGAAAACGGCGTTGGGCGCAAGAGCGAGGGCAAGGACGCCGAGGGCGGCGCGGTCGTGGTGCAGGAGGTCAAAACGGGCGAAATTCTCGCCTGCGCGAGCTACCCCACGTTCAACATCGCCACCTATTCGCAGGATTTTAACGAGCTGAAGGACGCGGACTACGATCCGCTTTACAACCGCGCGCTGCTGGCGGAGTACTGGCCCGGCTCTATTTACAAAATGGTCACCGCCATCGCCGCCATCGACTACGGCAAGCTCGGCGAATTTTACGAGGTGACGTGCAAGGGCATTTACGATTATTATAAGGATCAGGGCTATACGCCCAAGTGCTACGTCTGGACGAGCAGCGGCACGACCCACGGCACGATCAATATGCAGCAGGCATTGCAGGAATCCTGCAACTACTACTTCTATGAGGTCGGGCGGCTGACGTACTACGCCTATGTGCAGCAGACGGGCGAAAACGCGATGGACATCGTGGCAAAGCAGCTCGGGCTCGGCGAGCACACGGGCGTGGAGCTGACGGAATACGTCGGCACGCGCGCCAACGCCGAGACGAAGGCAGCGCTGTACTCCGGCACGGACGCCGGCTGGTACGGCGCGGACGTCATTCAGGCGGCGATCGGTCAGTCCGACAACAAATTCACCCCCATGCAGCTCGTCTGCTACACCTCGGCGCTGGCAAACAAGGGCGTGCGCTATAACGCAACGTTCTTAAAACGCGTGGTATCGTGGGACTATCAGGAGCTGATCGAATCGCACACGCCGACGATCGCGAGCCATTTGGAGATGTCGGACGAAGCGTTCGACTGCATCTCCACGGGTATGCAGCTCGTCGCCACGAAGGGCACGGCGGCGCAGTATCTCGCCGATTACCCCATCAAGGTCGCCTGTAAGACCGGCACGGCGCAGTGGGGCAATGAATACGGCGGCTCGGACCATGCCTCGTTCGTGCTCTACGCTCCGGCGGACGATCCGCAGATCGCCATCGCCGTGTATGTGGAAAAGGGCGCGCAGGGCGGCAATCTGGCAAACGTCTGCATCCCCATCCTGAACGCATATTTCTCTTCCTCCAGCAAATACGAGACCGTGCTGCGCGAAAATACCGCCGGGTAAATCGGCGCGGCACATTGGGAGTTTTTTATGACTGATCTGTCCAAAATCCGCAATTTTTCCATCATCGCGCACATTGACCACGGCAAGTCCACGCTCGCCGACCGTCTGCTGGAAGAATGCCACACGGTCGAAAAGCGCGAGATGGCGGAGCAGGTGCTCGACTCCATGGATCTGGAGCGCGAGCGCGGCATCACCATCAAAGCCCGCGCCGTGCGCCTTGCCTACCGCGCCGACGACGGGGTGGACTATGTCCTGAACCTCATCGACACGCCGGGTCATGTGGACTTTAACTACGAGGTCTCGCGCTCGCTCTCGGCGTGCGAGGGCGCGCTGCTGGTCGTGGACGCGTCACAGGGCATCGAAGCGCAGACGCTGGCGAACACTTACCTCGCCATCGACAATGACCTCGAAGTTCTGCCGGTCATCAACAAGATCGACCTGCCCGCCGCGCGGCCCGAAGAGGTCAAGCACGAAATTGAGGACGTCATCGGGCTGCCCGCGCTGGACGCGCCCGAAATTTCGGCAAAAAACGGCATCAACATCCACGCCGTGCTGGAGGACGTGGTGAAAAACGTCCCCGCGCCGAAGGGCGACCGCGACGCGCCGCTGCAATGCCTCATCTTTGACAGCCAGTACGATTCCTACCGCGGCGCGATCGTATATCTGCGCGTCGTAAACGGCACGGTGCGCCCCGGCATGGACATCAAAATGATGGCGACGGGCGCGGTCTACAAGGTCGTGGAGACCGGCTACCTGCATCCGTTCGGGATGCGCCCGGCAGAATCGCTCGGCGCGGGCGAGGTCGGGTATCTGACGGCGTCCATCAAGACCGTCTCCGACACGCGCGTGGGCGATACCATCACCGGCGCGGAACATCCGGCGGCAGAGCCGCTGCCCGGCTACAAGCAGGCGCAGCCGATGGTCTTTTCGGGCGTGTACCCCGCCGACGGGTCAAAATACGGTGACCTGCGCGACGCGCTGGAAAAGCTCAAGCTCAACGACGCGTCTATGAGCTACACGCAGGAAAACTCCATCGCGCTGGGCTTCGGCTTCCGCTGCGGCTTTCTGGGGCTGCTGCATATGGAGATCATTCTCGAGCGCCTGGAGCGCGAATATAACCTCGACCTCATCACGACCGCGCCGAACGTCGTGTATCAGATCACGAAAACGGACGGCACGGAGCTGGAGGTCTACACGCCCCTCAATTACCCCGACCCGGCGGAGATCGCCGAGGCGCGCGAGCCGTTTGCAAAGGTCAACATCCTCACGCCGCCGGAATACGTCGGCGCGATCATGGAGCTGTGCACGAACCGCCGCGGCGAGTATAAGGATATGACGTATCTCGACACCTCGCGCGTGGAGCTGCACTATTCCATGCCGCTCAACGAGATCATCTACGACTTTTTTGACGCGCTCAAGAGCCGCACGCGCGGCTACGGCTCGCTCGATTACGAGCTGGAGGGCTACCGCCCGTCGAAGCTCGTCAAGCTCGACATTCTCCTCAACGGCGAGATCGTGGACGCGCTGAGCTTTATCCTGTTCGCGGACAACGCCTACGCCCGCGCGAGAAAAATCTGCGAAAAGCTCAAGGAAAATATTCCCCGCCAGATGTTTGAGATCCCCGTGCAGGCGGCGATCGGCGGCAAGGTCATCGCGCGCGAGACCATCAAAGCCCTGCGCAAGGACGTGCTGGCAAAGTGCTACGGCGGCGACATCACGCGCAAAAAGAAGCTGCTGGAAAAGCAGAAGGAAGGCAAAAAGCGGATGCGCACGTTCGGCACGGTCTCCGTCCCGTCCGAGGCATTTATGGCGGTATTGAAATTAGACGAGTAAGCGACGGATCTTTTCCGCCAGGGCGGCGTTGCTGCTCGCTCGGCGTATCCACGATACGCCGTCGCTCGTGCGCCTTGCCCTGACGAAAAATCTCTCGCCGCTTGCGTTTACTATCTCGTTTCGTCGTAACGTAGGGGCGGGGCTCGCCCCGCCCGCGCGGTACGACGGCGCAAATTTTGGTGCACCGATGCGAAAACGGTGCGCACCCGTAGGGGCGGACGACCCTGTCCGCCCGGCGGCACGCACCCGAAAAATCGGGCGCACCAATGCGAACCCGTACAATCTATCCCGATTGCCGTAGGGGAGGGGTTCTCCCTCTCCCGTGCAGGGTGCACCCGCAAAATCGCACAGCGAACGGCGACAACGCAATCTGTCCGTAGGGGTCGATGCCCACATCGACCCGTCGGTGCGCAATCGCAAAATTGCATAATATTTGGCGAAACCGCAAAACGTCCTGTAGGGGCGGACGACCCTGTCCGCCCGTTGGGCAATCGCGGGTTTGCCGCAGCGTTTCGCAAAAACGGTCGTGCGTCATGCGGGTCGATGCGCCGCCCGCAGGCTAGTTTCGAGGCGCAACCGCGCGCAGCGCGGCTCTTAGCGCCGAAGATGGGCATCGACCCCTACAAACGTTTTACGGTTTCGCGTCGGTACATTCGTTTTTGCAGGTGCATCCTGCCGGGCGCACAGAGTCGTGCGCCCCTACGGGTGCGTACTGTTTCGCATCGGCGCGTGCAGATTTTCAACGTAATACCGCGCGGGCGGGGTAGAACCCCGCCCCTACGGCTCGATTAGAGATGCGGTCGAACCCCGCAACGAACCCCCCACTTCTTCACTCTTCACTATTACCTATTACTTCGCGCGCCCGGGGGCGCGCCCGGAGGGTCTATGCCTAAAAAACAGACGCCTGAAAAAAAGAAAAAGCCGCTCGGCATTTATGTGCACATCCCCTTCTGCCGCAGCAAGTGCGAATACTGCGATTTCTATTCCATCGGCGGCGCGCGCGACAAGGCGCTGATGGAGCGCTATCTCGACGCCATCCTCGCCCACATCCGCGAGGCGGCGACCGGCGCGCCGGGGTATATCGTGGACACCGTCTACTTCGGCGGCGGCACGCCGTCGTTCTTCGGCGCGAGCGGTCTTGTGCGCATCCTCTCGGAGCTCGACCGCCGGTTTGAGATCAGCCGCGACGCGGAGATCTCGCTGGAGGCGAACCCCGACTCCGTCACGCTCTCGCAGCTTGCGCGCCTGCGCCGCGCGGGCTTTAACCGCATCTCCATCGGCGTGCAGTCCGACCTCGACGAGCAGCTCAAGGCGCTCGGGCGGCCGCACACCTACAAGCAGGCGCAGCAGGCGGTGTCGCTGGCGCGCCGCGCCGGGTTTGCCAACGTCTCGGTCGATCTGATGTTCGGTCTGCCCAGCCAGAGCCGCGAGCAGTGGATGCAGACGCTCCGCCACGTCATCGACCTCAAGCCCGACCACATCTCGTGCTACGGTCTGAAGGTCGAGCCGAACACGCCGCTCTACGACTACAAGGACTGTGCGAACCTCCCCGACGACGACGCGCAGGCGGATATGTATTTCTACGCCGTGGAAACGCTGGAATCGTTCGGCTACCGGCAGTACGAAATCTCCAACTTCGCGCGCGACGGCTTCATCTGCCGCCACAATATGAAATACTGGGTGGGAGACGAATACCTCGGCTTCGGTCCGTGCGCGGCATCCGACTTTGCCGGCAAGCGCTTTACGGCGGCGGCGGATATTCAGCAGTACATCCGCGGCGTGCTGGCGCACGGGACGATCCTGTCCGAGTGCGAGACCGTGCCGCTGCGCGAGCGCGCGGGCGAGTATCTGATGCTGCGCCTGCGCACGGTGGACGGCATCGAAAAGGGCGAATACACCCGCTCGTTCCTCCTGCCGTTTGAGCCGATCGAAAAGCTGCTGGAAGCATTCGCCAAGCAGGAGCTGGCGGTGCTCGAAAACGGGCGCTGGCACTTAACGCCCAAGGGCTTCATGCTCTCCAACTCCATCCTCGTCACGCTTTTTGAGGCGCAGCAGAAGTCCAAGCCCCTCACGCAGAAGCGCTGAGCCACTACATTTAGCCCGCGCGGCAAAATGCCGCCACAAAATGCGGTAAAATGCAAATTTCGTAAAAAAACGTTTGACACATTGCATAGGTATCTATTATAATTGTATCTGCGCGTTCCATGCGGACGTGCCAACCAACGATTGCTGCGGCCGTAAACTGCGGCTGTTGAGCATAATTTTTCAGGAGGTGTCATCTATGTCTACGGTTCGTACCTATCAGCCCAAGAAGCGTCATCGCTCCAAAGTGCATGGCTTCCGCAAGAGAATGGCGACCGCGAACGGTCGTAAGGTCCTTGCCCGCCGCCGCGCAAAAGGCAGAGCAAAGCTCTCCGCGTGATCGCAGCCATGACCAACGCAAATAACACGCAGTAGGGGTGAATGGACTCAGTTCTGTTCGCCCCATCCGTTTATCAGGAATTTTTCGTACAGCGAGGCAGCGCCCTATGCAGTTTTCCAGATCGCTCAAGCTCAATCATGTGTTCCGGCGGCTGTACCGCAAGGGCGGCAGCTATGCAAGCCGCGATCTGGTGCTCTACTGCCGCAAAAACGGCAGCCGCGAAAATCGCGTCGGGCTGACCGTGGGCGTCAAGCTCGGGCACGCCGTGGTGCGCAACCGCATCCGCCGCCGCCTGCGCGAAATTTATCGCCTGCACGAGGCGCAGTTCCTGCCGGGCTGGGATATTGTCGTGGTCGTGCGTGCGCGCGCCGTCACGGCAAGCTATCAGCAGCTCGAACGCTCCTATCTCGCGCTCGCCGCCGAGGCGGGCATTTTGCGGGAGGCGCAGGCGTGAAAAATCTTCTGCTGCGTGCGATCCGCTTTTATCAGCGCCATATCTCCCCCGCGTTTCCGCGCCGCTGCCGGTTCTCCCCGACGTGCTCGCAGTATGCACTCGAGGCGATCGGCAAATACGGCGCGCTGAAGGGCGGATGGCTGGCGCTGCGGCGGTTTTTGCGGTGCCACCCCTTTTACAGGGGCGACTATTTTGACCCGGTGCCGTAGGGCAAACCCGCGGTATCCCCAACAAAACGGAGGATCAACATGAAACGATTTCTAGCGCTGCTGCTGGCGGCGGTGTGCCTGCTCGCATGCCTGTCCGGCTGCGCGGCAAGCGGCACGTCCCAGACGGCAGAGACCGACTCGCAGCTCACCCCGGAACAGGCGGCAGTCGAGGCGGCGGAGAGCACGCAGGACAAAATGAGCCTGTCCGACATCATCCGCGTCCCGTTCGGCTATCTGCTGGAGTGGCTGTATCAGTTCGCCAACAACTACGGCGTGGCGCTGATCCTGTTCTCGCTCATCATCAAGCTCATCCTGCTCCCCATGAGCATCAAGAGCAAAAAGAGCACGCTCAAAATGTCGCGCCTCGCGCCCATCGTCAAGGCGATGGAATCGAAATACGGCGACGACAAGCAGAAATACCAGCAGGCTGTCCAGCAGCTTTATAAAGAAGAGGGCGTCTCGATGGGCGGCGGCTGTCTGTGGTCGTTCATCCCGCTGCTCATTCTGCTGCCGCTGTACTACGTCATCCGTGAGCCGCTGACGTACATGCTGCACAACTCGCGCTCCGTCTCCGCCGCCATCGTCGCGTTCGTGCGCGCCAGCGGCGAGAATCTCGGCACGAATACCTACTACGCCCAGCTCGCCGCGGCAGGCAAGCTCGGCAATTACATCGAGCCGCTGCGCGCCCTCGCCGTCACGGCAAACGCCAACCTCTCCACCATCGACTTTTCGTTCCTGGGGCTGGACCTCGCGTCGATCCCCACGTTCAAGATCTGGACGGTCGAAAACGCCGGCTGGGCGCAGATCGGTCTGTTCATCCTGCCGATCGTGTCCGCGGGCTTCCAGATGCTGTCCATGTTCATCAGCCAGAAGATGAACGGTCAGGTCGCCACGAACGCCGACGGCGAGCGTGACGAAGAGGCCGCCAAGCAGCAGGCAAAGACGAACATGAGCATGATGCTCATGATGCCGCTCATGTCGCTGTGGATCGGCTATTCCATGCCCGCCGCGCTGTCGATCTACTGGATCGCGCAGGCGCTGTTCGGCACGGTGCAGGATTATTTCCTCACGCTCCACTTCCGCAAGGTCTACGACGCGGAGGACGCCGAGCGTCAGGAGCGCGCCGCGCTCAAGCGCGCCGAGGAGATCGAAAAAGAGCGCCAGCGCCAGCTTCGCCGCGAGCAGAACCCCGACGGCATCATGGATAACGTGAGCAAGAAGAAGCTGCGCCAGCAGGAGAAGGAAGCCGCCGACCGCGCTGCGCGCGAATACGAGGCAAAGAAGAATCCTGCGCCCGAGGCGCAGGACGAAAAGAAGCCCCTGTCCGGCGACGCCGCGCGTCCCTATGCCAAGGGCCGCGCCTACGATCCCACGCATTATGGCAAGAAGGCGGACGCGCAGAGCGCGGACGCACCGACTGAGGAGTAATCACATGGAAAAATTCATCACCGCTACCGGCAAAACGATCGATCTTGCCATTGCCGCCGCGCTGGAGCAGCTCGGCATGGATCGTGACAGCGTGTCGGTCGAAGTTCTGGAAAACCCCAAGTCCGGCTTTTTGGGCATCGGCTCGACGCCCGCCAAGGTCAAGGTGACCTACGAAGCGCCGGATGAAAAGCCCGAAGCGCCCGCGCCGGCTCTGTCGTCCGCCTCGCGCTCCAAGCCGAAAAAGCCCGCCGCCCCCGCGCAGGAGGCGCAGGCAGCCGGACGCGTCATCGCGCCCGCCGCACCCCCGCAGCCCACGCCCCGCGCCGAGCAGCCGCGCCGGGAGCGTTCGGAGCGTTCGGAGCGTTCGGAGCGTCCCGAGCGCCGTGAGCGCAATGACCGTACCGACCGCCGCGAGCGCCCCGAGCGTGCGCCGCGTGCCGAGCAGCCGCGCCGGGAGACCCCCGCCGCGCCCGCTGAGCCGAAGGTCTACGCCCCCGCCGAGCCCGGCTCGATGGAGGAGAAGATCGAGCTGTTCATCAAGGGGCTGCTGGAGCATATGGATTCCGACGCCGTGCCGCACGCGTTCAAGAGCGGCGAGGGCTACAGCGTCGATCTTGTCGGCGAGAACCTGGGTATGCTCATCGGACGCCGCGGCGAAACGCTCGACGCCATCCAGCACCTGACGAACTACGCCGTCAACCGCGGCGCGTCCAAGCGCGTGCGCATCAATGTGGACGCCGAGAACTACCGCCTCAAGCGCGAGGAATCGCTCCAGCGTCTGGCGGTCAAGGTCGCGGGCAAGGTCACGCGCTACCGCCGCAACATCACGCTTGAGCCGATGAACGCCTACGAGCGCCACGTCATCCACGCCGCGCTCCAGGATCACCCCGACGTGACCACGTTCTCCACCGGCACAGAGCCCAACCGCCGCATCGTCGTGGCATACAGCCGAAATAAGCCCATCCGCGAGGACGCGGAGTAAAAAACGCACCCCCTGAGAACCTCAGAGGGTGCGTTTTTTGCGATCCATGGCTTCCCTCTGGGGGGAAGCTGGCAGCCGTAGGCTGACTGATGAGGGGAAGGTCTTTTATTTTGAGCAGCATCGCGTTTCGTCGTAACGTAGGGGCGGACGACTCTGTCCGCCCGGCGGTACGCAACCGCACAGTTTGCACGCCACCCCGCGAAACGGCGCGCACTCTTGCCTCCCCCTTTGGGGGAGGTGTCCGAGCGCAGCGAAGGACGGAGATGGTCAGGAGCGACCATACCGACCCTCTCAGTCAGCTTCGCTGACAGCGCTCCCAAAGGGAGAGCCAAGGAACTTTCGCAAATCACTGCTGCCTCAAAAAACGTCGGGAGGGGCAAGCCCTCCCGTTTTTGCGCTCATTCCCCGGCGACGGTCACGGCGGCGTAGGCGGCTTTTTTGCCGTCGGGCTTGGCGACGGCGAACAGGACGCGCCCGTCCTCGCGGCGCCTGTACACCGTGAGCTGTTCGCCCTCCAGGCACGGCGCGCCGTAGTGGATCTCGATGGAGCGGAGTGCGCCGGAGGCGAGCTGCTTTGCCGAAAACTGCCCCAGCAGCAGCCGCACATAGGCGACGTTATTCATATGCCGCCCCATGTCGATGTCCGTCGAGCGGACGGTATACGTCTCCGCCGCGTCCTGCGGGGCAAAGTCGTCGTGAAAGCGCAGCGGCTTTTCGTTGATCGCAGCCTGCTGCGGGAACGGATAGTCCTGCGGGAAGCCGGACTGCCCGAACGGCACGACGTGCCCCGCCGCGCCCAGCACCGCCCACTGCGTTCTGCCCACGGCGACGAGCCGGTCGCCGCAGTGCAGCGTATAGCTGCGGAAGCAGCGCACGTCCTTCTCATCGCACGCCTCTGCCCACGTCGAGGCGCGCACGGTCTGCATCAGGTACGCGCGGTCGTAAAAATCGACGCGGTTGTGCACCGTCAGCCAGAACGCGCCGCGCTTTGCCATCGCCGCGCCGCCCACGCCGAGCATTTCGGCGTGCTGCGTGGCAATGGACTGGAACATCGTAAACGCGCCCAGCGGCGAAAGCGCCGCGCGCGCATCGCAGCTCTCGGGCGTGACCACAAAGTCCCGCGAAAAGACCGCCGCGCCGGTCGGAAACTGCTTTTCCATTTCACACACCTCCTAGGTAACTGCCAAACCTCCGCGCTGCGGGGGTTTGGTTCATTATAGCACGCGGCGCGAAAAAACGCAAAGCGTCAGACCATCTGCCCGGCGGCGCGCTGCGCATTCAGCGCGGCGCGGTAGCGTTCGTAATACTTCTGGAAGCCCGCCATGCCCGCCGGATCGGGCTGGAGCGTTTCGCAGCGGGCGTTCCGAAACACGCCGTTCAGATAGTCCTCCATCGTCTCGCCGGGGGCGCGGTTCGCGCGGTATGCCGCCAGCAGCGCCATGCCCCACGGTCCGCCCTCGCCCGCCGTCGCCATCTGCGCGGCAGGTACGCCGAACACGTCCGCCAAAATCTGCTGCCCGGCGCGCGGGGTCTTGAAGAAGCCGCCGTGCCCGAGAAGCCGCTCGACCTGCACGCCCTCCTGCTCGCGCAGCAGGTCCACGCCCAGGCGCAGCGTCGCCAGCGCGCCGTAGAGCTGCGCGCGCATGAAATTCGGCACGGTCAGGCTGCTTTCCGGCAGGCGCACGAGCATCGGTCTGCCGTGCTGCGTTTCGCTCAGCGGCTCGCCGGCAAAATAGTTGAACGCGACCATGCCGCCCGCGTCCGGCGCGCCGTCCAGCGCGGCGGAATAGAGCTGCGCATAGAGCGCATCCATCGGAACGTCCGCCCCGTTCCGGCGCAGGACCTCGCCGAACAGGCGCACCCACGCGTCGATCTCCGACGTACAGGTGTTGCAGTGCGCCATCGCAACGGGCTTGCCCGTGGGCGTGGCGACGACGTCCACCTCGGGATACCAGCCCTTCAGCGGCTTTTCCAGCACGAGCAGCACAAAGCCGGACGTCCCGGCAGAGATGCTGCCGCTGCGCGGGTGGACGGCGTTGGTGGCGACCATGCCGGTGCCGGCGTCGCCCTCCGGCGGGCAGAACGGGATGCCGGGCTCGAGCGTGCCGCTCTCATCCAGCAGCGCCGCGCCCTCCGGCGTGAGCACGCCCGCGTCCGCGCCCGCAGGCAGGACCTCCGGCAGCACGTCCGCAAAGCGCCAGCCATAGCCCTTCGGCGCGATCAGCTCGTCAAAGCTCTCGACCATGCGCCCATCAAAGCCGCCCGCGGCGGCGTCATAGCAGAGCATCCCCGACGCCTCGCCCGCGCCCACGACCGTGCGCCCGGTGAGGAGCTTGTGGATGTAGACGCTGAGCGTGACAAGGTCAGACAGGCGCGTCACGTCCTCGCCGTTCAGGATCGCCTGATACAGGTGTGCGGCGCTCCAGCGCTGCGGGATGTTGTAGCCGAAGCGCCCCGAGAGCGCCTCAGACGCGGGCGCGGTGATGGTGTTGCGCCAGGTGCGGAACGGCGCGATCTGCCGCCCGGCGCTGTCCAGCGCCAGAAAGCCGTGCATCATGCCGGAGATGCCAATCGCGCCGACGCGGCGCAGCGGCTCGCCGAGCATCCGCTCCGCGTTTTGGCGGAGGTCCGAGTAGCACGCGCGCAGTCCCGTGAGCGCGTCGTCCAGATGGTAGATCCACACGCCGCCCTCCAGCCGGTTTTCCCAGCCGTAGCTGCCGGAGGCGAGCGGCGTGCCGTCCGGCGCGGTGAGCACCGCCTTGATGCGCGTTGAGCCGAACTCGATGCCCAGCGCGCAGGCGGTCAGGTCAATCTTCATAGGGATTCCTCCTTGGTTTTGGGGTTTGCCGGTATGATAGCCCGCTCAAACGAAGCCCCGCTTCGTTTGAACGCCCGGCAGTATGCCGTATAGGGTTTGGGCGGGCACTGCTTGCAGTGCCCGCCCAATTGCTAAGGGATATGGGGTTTGGGAAAGATGATGGAGATCAATCGTAAACGAGCAGAGCGATCATCTCGTCGTCGATGTTGGACGCGTCATACCACTGCGCGCCGGTATCCACGTCGGCGACCTCTTCGCCCTTGGCTGCCATCACTGCCAGCTCAACAGCCTTGTAGCCGATCTGGTACGGATCCTGCGTGACGGAGCCGTAGAACCAGCCCTGACGAACCGCGTTCTTCTGCGCTGCGCCCGCGTCGAAGCCGGCAACGATCAGGTCCGCATACTTGCCGCCGTCCGCCAGATCCTCGCCGTCGGAGACAGCAGCCAGGAAGCCGGTGACCGCGCCTTCGTTGGAGCAGAAGATCGCAACGGGGTTCAGACCGAGCAGGGAGTTGGCAGCGGTCTGCACCGCGGTCGCCTCGGTGGTCGCGGAGATGGCGACCTCGATGATGATGGCGGGAGCGTCAACCTTCTTTTCCCACTTGGCGTGGCCTTCGACGGCGACCTTGCCGGGCTGATACTGCTCAGCGATCTCAACCATCTTGTCGATGAAGCCGGTGGTACGACCAACGATAGAGGCGGAGACAGCGTCCTGCGACAGGCAGCCGATGATGACCGGCGCGTCGGAGGTGGCGTTCTTCATGGCGTTGACGATGGTCTCGTTCTCGCCGAACTTTTCAGCGGCGATCGCGG
>CALACZ010000061.1 GCA_937890735.1 uncultured Bacillota bacterium | reverse complement strand
CCGCAGGAGTCGATGCCCATCATGGGTCTGGGCGGCAGATTCGTGATGGCGACGCAGGTCTTGCCGACGAGTTCTTCCGGCTCGTAGTATTCGTGAATGCCGGAAAGGATGATCCGATCGACGCCAGTTCCGTCGTCAAGCACGAATTTCAGGAGTTTTTTGGACTTTTTGACCGCTTCGCACGCCTTGACCTTCACGGCGCGGAAGTCGGACTTGGAGAACGTCTCGAAGTCGACAAAGTCCTTAAACAGCGGCTCGATCTCGACCTTGGAAAAGTCGATGACTTCCTCCTTGGCGGGCGCTGCGGGAGCGGCTTCGACCTTTGTATTTTCTTTCTTCGGCAGGTCGAGCGGCTTCATCGTCGGGAACAGGATGACGTCGCGGATGGAGTCCGCGCCGGTGAAGAGCATGACCGCGCGGTCGATGCCCATGCCCATACCGCCCGTGGGCGGCATGCCGTATTCCAGCGCCGTGAGGAAATCCTCGTCGAGCATTTCCGTCTCGTCGTCGCCGCGCTCGCGCTGCTCGACCTGCTTCATAAACCGACCGCGCTGGTCGATGGGGTCGTTCAGCTCAGAATACGCGTTCGCCAGCTCGCAGCGGCAGATGAACAGCTCAAACCGCTCCGTGAGGCGCGGGTCGGCGGGGCTGCGCTTGGTCAGCGGGCTGACCTCCACCGGGTACATGGTGATAAACGTCGGCTGGACGAGCTGCTCCTCGACCTTCTGGTCAAAGCAGGCGTACAGGGCGTTGCCCCACGTCTTTTCGGCGGCGTCCGCCAGCTCTACGCCCTTTTCCTTCGCCGCAGCGACCGCCTCGGCGTCGTCCGTGATCGCGCCAAAGTCGATGCCGACGTATTCCTTCACAGCGTCCACCATCGTCAGTCTGCGCCAGCCGGGTGTCAGGTCGATCTTCTCGCCCATCCACTCCAGCTCGTAGCTGCCGAGATACTTCTGCGCAAAGGTCGTATAAACGCCCTCGGCGATGTCCATCATATCGTGGAAGTCGGCATACGCCTGATACAGCTCCACGGTGGTAAATTCTGGGTTGTGCTTGGGGTCCATGCCCTCGTTGCGGAAGATGCGCCCGACCTCGTACACGCGGTCCATGCCGCCCACGATCAGCCGCTTGAGCGGCAGCTCGGTGGCGATGCGCATATACATATCAATATCGAGCGTGTTGTGGTGCGTGATAAACGGGCGCGCTGCCGCGCCGCCGGCGATGGTGTTGAGCACCGGCGTTTCGACCTCGATATAGCCCATGTTATCCAGATAATCCCGCAGGTGCTTGATGAACTGCGAGCGGATGATAAAGTTGCGCTTGACCTCCGGGTTCACGATCAGATCGACATAGCGCTGACGGTAGCGCGTTTCCTTATCGGTCAGCCCGTGGAACTTTTCGGGCAGCGGCAGGAGGGACTTGCTGAGCAGTGTGATCTTTTTGGCGCGGACGCTCATTTCGCCGCGCTGGGTGCGGAACACCTCGCCGTCGATGCCGACGATGTCGCCGATGTCGTATTTTTTGAAGCGGTCATAGTCCGCCTCGTCCATCTCGTCCTTGCGGGCGTAGAGCTGGATACGACCGGTCTTGTCCTGAATGTCGCAGAACGAGACCTTGCCCATGCCGCGCTTGGACATCATGCGCCCCGCGATGGAGACGGGCTGCCCTTCCAGCTCGTCAAAGTGGTCGCGGATGGTCTGGGCGTTGCTCGTTACCACGAATTTTGTCAGCTTGAAGGGATCGCGCCCCTCTGCCTGAAGCTGCGCCAGCTTTTCGCGGCGGACCTTGATCTGATCGCCGACGGAGACTTCGCTCTGCACTTCCTGCTTGCGTTCATCCATAATTCTCTTCCTCTGTATTCTTTATTTCTCGACTGTCAAAACCTTATACTTCATCATGCCCATCGGCGCCTCGATCTCCACGATGTCGCCGGGCTTGTGCCCGAGCATCGCACGCCCGAACGGCGAGTCGTCGGAAATGCGGCACTCCATCGGGTTTGCCTCCTGCGAGCCGACGATCGCATACAGCTCCTCGTCGCCCGTCTCCAGATCCTGCACCTTGATGGTGCAGCCGAGACCGATCGTACCGGCAGGCTCTTCGGATTCGTCGATGATCACGGCATGGGCGAGGATATTCTCCACCTCGGCAATGCGGCCGTAGAGCTTCGCCTGCTCGTTTTTCGCCTCATCATATTCGCTGTTTTCCGAAAGGTCGCCAAAGGAGCGCGCCTCTTTGATCTGCTCGGCGACTTCCTTTTCGCGCGTCGTTTTCAGGTAGTAAAGTTCCTGTTCCAGCTCCTTGAGCCGGAGCGTGCTGATCTTAAATTCCTTCGCCATGATAACATTCCTTCCAAAATCGAAATCTAATACTGGCATTTTGCCTGATAATCAGTGCGATTATAGCCCGCAAGGTCGCCTGTGTCAAGCTATTTTATCCAGCAGCAGCTCCAGCGCCGCCTGAAGCTGCGCGTCGTCCTCCGCCGCGAGCTGACCGTAGTACAGCGCGGCGTAATTCTCATCGCTCAAGTCGATCTCCACATCCGGCGTGATGCCCACATCCGTGAGGCTCTTTCCCTGCGGCGTAAAGTACTTGCCGGTGGAGATGTTGAGGAACGACCCGTCGGAGAGCTCAAAGCCGTTCTGGTAATTGCCCTTGCCGACCGTATTCGTGCCAACGACCTGTGCCGCGCCGTATTCCTGAAGCGCGGCGGCAAAATATTCTGCCGCGGAATAGGAATCCTCATTCACGAGCACCGCCATCGGCAGCTCGACGCACGAAGCGTCCGAGTATTCCGTCTCCTCATTTCCCCGGAAATCCACGCTCTTGAAGATCACGCCCTCCGGCAGCAGGTAGTCGAGCACCTTCACCAGCTCATCCTGATAGCCGCCGGGATTAAAGCGCACATCAAACAGCAGCGCCTTCGCGCCCTCCGCGCGCAGCGCCTCGATGCAGGCGATGACCTCGTCGGAGCAACGGTCGTCAAAATTCTCGATGGTGATGCAGCCGACACCGCCGTCCAACAGCTCGCCGGCGGCAACGGGCGTTTCGATCGTGCCGCGCTGGACATCCACCTCCAGCGTTTCGCCGCCGCGCAGCAGCTCCATATGCACACTCGTGCCCGCTTCGCCGCGCACAACGTCGCGCGTGCCGTCCATGCCGAGCTCCAGCGTGGACTGCCCCTCGACGCTGACGATCACGTCGCCCACCTGAATGCCCGCCGCCTCGGCGGGGCTTCCGGCGGTCACGGTCTCGATGCGCATTCCCCCGGCTTCTTCATCAGTGAGGATGGTCACGCCGATGCCGACGTAGGCATTGTTGACCGTTTCCAGATAGTCCTGATACTCCTCCGCTGAGAGGTAATAGCTCCAGCGGTCGCCGTTCGCCTCCACGAGCGCGGCGGCTGCCGCGTCGGACATGGCGTCCTCGTCGTATTCATCGACAAAATAATAGTCCATGTACTCCATGATCTCGTCGATCTTGCTGCCGGCAGCGGACTGCGCCTGCGACGCGGCAAGGGTCTGCGCCTCATGGAGCGTGATCAAAAATGTCGCGCCGATCGCGCAGATAAACAGGAACGCGATCAGCAAAACTTTGGGTAGTTTCTTCAAGCGGACACCTCATTTCGCGAAAAAATCTCCCCCACAGCCCAAATTCGGGCTGTGGGGCAGTTCTTATGCGGTGTTATGTTTTAGGACAGCGAAATGTAGTTCATGGGGTTTACATTCGAGCCGTTATAGAGGATCTCGAAGTGCAGGTGCGCGCCGGTCGTCCAGCCGGACAGCCCGACATGACCGATGACCTGCCCCTGCGTCACATAGTCGCCGACCGAGACCTCATTGCTTACCATATGCGCATACAGGCTGGAATATCCGTCGCCGTGGTTGATAGTCACATAGTAGCCGTTCGCTTCCCCGTAGGACGAGGCGGTGACCGTACCGCTCTTGGGGGCATAGATCTCCGTGTTCACGCTCGAGCCGAGATCGACGCCGGTGTGGTTGCTCTGATAACCGTAGATCGGGTGCGTGCGCGGACCGTAGGGGCACGTCACACCGTTCGACCACGCCAGCGGGAACAGGAAGCCGCCCGTTGCCGTCGCGCCGGCGGAATTGGGATCAGCCTTGTTGTTGTTCGCCTTATTCTGCGCCGCGATGCGCTCCGCCTCTTCCTTGGACAGCGCGTTAAAATACGCCGTTTCCGTTTGCTTGATGGTCTCGCGCAGCTCGTCCTCCGCCGCCTCGGCAGCCTTATAGTCCTCAGACAGCGACGCGTATTCCACCTGCATTTGCAGGATCATCTTGTTCGATTCCTCGCGCTGCTGCTCCTGAAGCGTCTGCTGCTCGTTCAGCTCCTGCTCGGTCTGCTCCAGCTCCTGCCGCTGCTGCTCCAGCTCCGTGCGCTCTTTTTCGACCGCCGCCGTTGCCTCGGCGAGCTGCTCGAGAATGACCTGATCGGACTTTGCGATCTCGCGGATCATATCCACGCGGTCGAGAAGATCGGAGAAGCTGCTCGCCTGGAACAAAATCGACCAGTACGACACCGAGCCCGTCTCTTCCATCGCGCGCAGGCGCGTGCGGTAGCGTTCCTGAAGCTGCGCCTCGGCGTCCTGCGCCGCTTCCAGCTCCTTCTGCTTTTCGGCGATCAGCAGGCTGTACTGCTGCACCTGCTCATGCAGGTTGTTGATCGTGGTGCGGGTGATCTCCATCTGCTGATCGAGATCCGCCTTCTGCTCCACGAGCGTCTGCGTTTTGCTCTGGTTCTGCTCGATGCTCGCCTCCAGCGCGTCGCTTTTTGCTTTGATCTCGCTCTGCTCTTCGCGCAGCGCTTCCAGCTCCTTGAGAATTTCCGCGGAGCTTGCCGCGCCGACCACGAGCGTCAGCGCGTACGCCACCAGCGACAGCAGCATCACGGCGGCAAGAATGATGCACACCAGCCGTGTGAGTTTCGTTCGTTTCATAATGCCTCCTGTCAGACTTTCAGGAACTTACGGATAGACAGCAGACCGCCCAGTACGCCGACCGCGAGACCTGCGGCGGCATACACGATCGCGACCAGCTCCACCACGTCCGCAAACGGGGCAATTCGGAAGAGCCTGAGCGTATCGACCTTGGTGATGCTGCTTTGCAGGAAGTCGTACAGACCCCATTGCAGGAAAAAGCCGATGAGCGAGCCGAACAGACCGAGGATCAAGCCCTCGACCACGAACGGCAGACGGATGAAGCTGTCGGTCGCGCCGACCATTTTCATGATGGCGATCTCTTCCTTGCGGTCATACATGGACAGCTTGACCGTATTGGAAATGATGAACAGCGACACCGCGAACAGCACCGCGATGATGATGGCGGACGCAATATTCATGACCCGCTGCACCATCTGGAAGCCGTTTGCGATCTCGTAATGCGCGTTGACGTCCGCCACGCCGTCGATCTTTTTGATCTCCTCGACCGTCTGCTTGATGAGCGACGAATCCTCGAGCGTCACAACGTAGCGGTCACGGAACGTGCTGGCGTCCAGCCCGTCAAACAGGCGCGAGTCCTGCTGCTCGTCCACAAAATCGTCCAGCGCCTGCTGACGGCTGACGAACTCTGCTTTGCGGACGTTGGAGATCATATTGATCTGCGAGCCGACGCTTTTCGCCTCCGCTGTGGAGTAGCTGTCGTCAATGTACACGAGGATCTGGTTTTCGCGTTCCAGATCGACGACCATGTTATGCAGGTTGTACAGTACCAGACTGAACGTGCCCATGATCAGCAGGCACGCGACCGTCACGCAGATGGATGTGACCGAGCGGAAGCCGTGCCGGAAGATGCCCCGGAAGCCCTCGCGCAGCAAATATCCGATATTATTCTTCTTCATTGATATAGTACCCGTCCATTCCGTCGCTGATGATAAGTCCGTCCTTGATGGCGACCACGCGCTTGGTGAAGCGGTTGACCAGCTCCTTTTCGTGCGTGACGACCATGACCGTTGTGCCCAGCGCGTTGATCTGCTCCAGCAGCATCATGATCTCGAGCGACCGCGCGGG
>CALACZ010000060.1 GCA_937890735.1 uncultured Bacillota bacterium | reverse complement strand
GCAACATCTCAGAACGTACCACCCTTCTCCTCATCCGTCTCGCTGCGCGAGCCACCTGTCCCTACCCCCTTTGTCCCTCCGGGACATTTCCCCCTGATAGGGGGAATTTGCCCCACATGGGGAAGGCTTTGGATGGTGCGTGACGTCCTGCATTGGTGCATCCAAATTTGCGATTGCGTTTTGCCGGGAGGGGCAAGCCCCTCCCCTACGTTACGACGAAACGTGGGGCAGCTCAGAGCGTACAATCTCTGATCCCTTCCGGCGCTTCGTGCCACCGTCTCGCTGCGGCTCGGTCACGGCGTGAGTCTGACAGCCCACCGGGCTGTCATTCAATACCACGCCGCCGCTTCGCTACCCTGGTCACCAGGGGGAGGCAAGGGGCGGTTTAGTTTTTAATTTGTTCCATGACGAAGCACTCGAACACGTCGCCTTCCTTGATGTCGTTGAACTTGTCGATGGACATACCGCATTCGTAGTTCTGCGCGACCTCCTTGACGGAGTCCTTGAAGCGCTGGAGCGAGCCGAGCACACCTTCGTGGATGACCACGTTGTCACGCAGCACGCGCACCTGCGCGTCGCGGGTGATCTTGCCGTCTTTGACATAGCAGCCGGCGACCGTGCCGACGGACGAGACCTTGTAGGTCTGGCGCACCTCGGCGTGACCGATGATGACCTCGTGGAACTTCGGCGCGAGCATACCCTTCATCGCGTCGCCGATTTCGTTGATGGCGTCGTAGATGACGCGGTACATCCGCATATCGACCTTGTCGCGCTTGGCAGCCGCCTGCGCCTGATCGTTCGGGCGGACGTTGAAGCCGACCACGATGGCGTTGGACGTGGAGGCGAGCAGAATATCGGATTCGTTGATCGCGCCGACGCCCGCGTGGATGACCTTGACGCGCACTTCGTCGTTGGAGAGCTTTTCGAGCGACGCCTTGACCGCCTCGGCAGAGCCCTGCACGTCCGCCTTCACAACAAGGTTCAGCTCCTTCATCGCGCCCTCCTTGAGCTTGGAGAACAGGCTTTCGAGCGTGACCTTCTGGTTGAGCTTGTTGAGGTCGTCCTTGATCTTCTGCTTGCGCTGCTCCACGAGCTGGCGCGCCATGCGCTCGTCGGCGACCACATTAAATTCATCGCCCGGCGCGGGCACTTCCGTCAGACCCGTGATCTCCACCGGGATGGACGGACCGGCAGATTTGACCTGCTGACCCTTGTCGTTCGTCATCACGCGCACACGACCGACCGCCGTGCCCGCGATGATGAGGTCGCTCTGGCGCAGCGTGCCGTTCTGCACGAGCAGCGTTGCGATCGGACCGCGGTTTTTATCCAGCCGCGCCTCGATGACCGTGCCCTTGCCGGCGCGGTTCGGGTTGGCTTTGAGCTCCTGCATTTCGGCGGTGAGCAGGACGGTCTCCAGCAGGTCGTCGATGCCCTCGCCGGTTTTGGCGGAAATTTTGCACACCTCGGTCTCGCCGCCCCATTCGGCGGGGGTCAGGCTGTGCTCGGTGAGCTGGGTGAGGATGCGGTCGGGGTTCGCGCCGTGCTTATCCATCTTGTTGACGG
>CALACZ010000059.1 GCA_937890735.1 uncultured Bacillota bacterium | reverse complement strand
ACTATCTCGGTTAGAGATATTTAACACTGCTTGAAAGGAAGCGGTTCTTGTGAAAATTCTGGTATTGGGCGCGGGCGTGCTGGGGTGCAATCTGGCGCGGAATTTCTATCGTGCGGGGAAGGATGTGACGCTGCTCGCGCGCGGCGCTTGGGCAGAGGAAATTCGGAAAAACGGTCTGCGGATCAAGGACAAATTCTCGCCCCACGTGTCGGTCAGCCGCATCCCGGTCGTGACGGAGCTGAAAGCGGAGGACTGCTACGACGTGATCTTCGTCGTCGTTCGCTATACGCAGCTTGAAACGGTGTTGGAGACCCTGCGCGCGAATCCGACGAAAAACATCGTCTTTGTCGGCAACAATGTCCGCACGGCGGAAACGGCGGCGCTGCTCCCGGAGAAAAATGTGATGTTTGCCTTTGCACTCTCGGCAGGTCACCGCGAGAAGGACCGCGTGGCGTCCATCGACCTTAAAAAGATCACCATCGGGCAGCTCGCAGGCGCGCCGTCCAACGAAACGCTGATCCGTGAGATTTTTGGCGGCACGAAATACAAGGTCGTCTACGAACCGAACATGGGCGACTATCTGCTCTGCCACGCGGCGTTCGTGATCCCGGCGGCGTTCGCCTGCTACAAGACGGACGGCGACCTCAAGAAGCTCAAAAAGAACGACGCGTACCTCCAGCGCATGATCGACGCGAATCTGGACGGCTACCGCGCCATCCGAAACGCCGGGCACACGATCCTGCCGAAGGGCGATCAGGAATTTGAAGGTCCTGCCTACCGCAAGACATGCTTCCACTTTTTTAAGCTCATGTGCGCGACCAGCCTCGGCAAAATTTGCGCGTCCGACCACGCGATGAACGCCGTCGGCGAGATGAGCGCGCTGAACCGCGACTTAAAACGCTTTTTCGACGACCACGGCGCGCCGTATCCGGCGTGGCAGGAGCTGGAACGGGACACCGGCAGGTATTTGCAGGAATAAACACAAAAACCGACCCGTGGAGCACCACAGGTCGGTTTTTCATAACTTTTAGACGTTGAACAGAAAGTTCACCACGTCGCCGTCGTGCATGACGTATTCCTTGCCTTCGCTGCGCAGCAGACCCTTTGCCTTGGCGTTTGCCAGCGTGCCGCAGGCTTTGAGATCGTCAAAGGCGATGACCTCCGCGCGGATGAAGCCGCGCTCAAAGTCGGAGTGGATCTTACCCGCCGCCTGCGGGGCTTTTGTGCCGTTTTTGATCGTCCAGGCGCGGCATTCGTCGCTGCCGGCGGTGAGGAAGGAGATGAGCCCCAGCAGCGCGTAGCTGCGCTGGATGAGGTTGTCAAGCCCGGACTGCTTCAGCCCCAGCTCTTCCATGAACAGCGCCTTTTCCTCCGGGTCGTCCAGCTCGGCAATGTCGGCTTCGAGCTTGGCGCAGATGGGCAGCAGCTCGCTGCCCTCGCTCTCGGCGAGCTTGGCGACCTGCGCAAAGTAGGGATTGCCGGTCGGGTCGCCGACGTCAGACTCTGAGAGGTTCGCGGCGTAGATCGTCTTTTTGAGCGTGAGCAGGTCGCTCGACGCCACCAGCTCCGACTCAGCCTCCAGACCGTCCCAGGTGCGGGCGAGATTGCCTTCATTCATATACTCGCGCAGGGCGGTAAAGACTTCCGCCTCGTGGTTAAAGCGCTTGTCGCCGCCTTTTGCCATCTTCTGCGCCTTGTCGATGCGGCGGTCGATCATTTCCAGGTCCGCCATGATGAGCTCGGTGTTGATGATGTCAATGTCGCGCAGCGGGTCGGTCGAGCCCTCCACATGGGTGACGTTCGCGTCGTCAAAGCAGCGCACGACGTGTACGATGGCGTCACACCCGCGGATGTTGGCGAGGAACTTGTTGCCCAGACCCTCGCCGCGGGACGCGCCCTTGACAAGACCCGCAATATCGACAAATTCGATGACGGCGGGGGTGAATTTTTTCGGCTGATGCTGGTCACGCAGCCACTCCAGCCGCGCGTCCGGCACGCTCACCACGCCCACGTTCGGGTCGATGGTACAGAACGCATAGTTGTCAGCGGCAACGCCCGCGTTGGTGATGGCGTTAAACAGCGTAGACTTGCCAACATTCGGCAGTCCGACGATCCCTAATTTCATATATACTCATTCTCCTTCAATTTTCCTTGATTTTCAAGGGGTTTCAGCGTTCGGCGTCTCGGCTGTTACACCAT
>CALACZ010000058.1 GCA_937890735.1 uncultured Bacillota bacterium | reverse complement strand
GTGCCGGAGATGTTGCCGCCGACCGTGCCGTCAAAGTCCGCGATGTCCAGCGCAACGCCGTAGGCGGTGATAGACGTGCCGAGGATGGGGATGTCCGCCGTGGCGGAAGCCGCTGCCGTCAGCGCCGGGGTGGCGTTTGCCATGATGAGGTCCACATTCTTGGAAACAAAGCCGTTGACGATCGTGCCGCAGTTGACGCTGTCGCCGGAGGCGTTCTGAACGTCGATGGTCACGGCGTCGCCCAGCGCTTCGGTCAGCGCGTCGCAGAAGCCCTGCGTTGCAGCGTCGAGCGCTTCATGCTGCACGAGCTGGCACACGCCGACGGTATAGGTCTTGCCTTCGGCAGAAGCCGCAGTCTCTTCGGAAGCGGCGGGCGCTTCGGCAGCATCGGACGCCGTGTCGGACGCCGTGCTGGCAGCAGGCTGCTCGGTGCTCGCATTGCCGGAACAGGCAGCAAGCGCAAGGATCATGGCGCACGCCAGGATCAGGGCAAGGATTTTCTTTTTCATCGTAGATCGCTCCTTTTTCATTTCGCTGTGCATAGTAGTTTACAATGGCTTCACCGCGCAATTCGGCAAGCAGATTCGGCGAGAGATTTTTCGTCAAGGCAAGGCTTGGAAAACGCAGGAATACTTTGTGTATTTCGCGTTTTTCAAGCCGCAGCATTGGCGGAAAAGATCCGCCGAAGCGCGAAGGCGCAATTGTGCGGGGATGCCAAACATAAAAAGGAGGCGCTGTCCGCGGAACAGAGCCTCCTTCATATAACGGAAGAGAACGCCGGTCAGCAGCCACACTGTTCACTTTTCTGCACGCCAAAATAATAGCCCGCAAAATAATAGCGCGCCATGCCGGTGATCATGTAAAAGCTGAAGGTCTGATTTTTGCTGTCCATGGTGCGCTCCTTTCCGCCGTGCAGCAGCTTTCTTTGTTGTTTCCCAATATACCGCTTTAAATGCGCAAAGTCAACTGTGTTTTTTTACAAAACTATGTGCTCCGGCGCCGCCCTCTTTGTGCGCTTTTTCGTCAAAAATTGAGGGAGTGCCGCAGCACTCCCTCAGGCTGGTGGTTTTTATGCTTCAGGCTGCTCCGCGTTCTCCGCCGGAGCGTCCTGCACGGGCGTTTCAGGCAGCGGCAGCGGCTCGACCGGCTGCGTGCACGGCTTTTTCCTGCCGCGGCCGAGCAGCAGCGTCACAACGCCCAGACCCAGCGGCGCACTCACGAAGTTCACCGCAAACGACACGACCGGGATGCTCGTCAGGATCGCCCAGATGGCAATGCCGATGGGCAGCTCCGCCGCAAAGCACGCCCTGCGCTTACACAGATCGCGCCAGAAGAGCTTGCCGAGGAAAAAGCCGAGGACGACCGGCGACGCGAGCAGCGCGGCGATGTAGAGCATCAGCAGCACGAACGCCAGCCGCAGACCGATGCGCGTGATGAGCAGGATGATGAACGCGACCGGCACGCCCACAAGCACGGCAAACCCGATGCCGAAGGCTTTTGCATATTTTGCGAACGGCGCGCCGGAGTATTTTTTGTCGAGAGTCCCCCACAGCGGCGTCAGCCACAGCAGCACGAACGCCAGCGCCACTGCGCCCGCAAAGCTCAGTGCACGGTCGAGCGCCTTGCTGCCGAGCTTCTGCGCCGGGGTCGGCTGGGGTTCTGTCTCGTCCTCATAGACCTCCTCGCGTTCCCAAACCTGAGACTCGGCAGAAAGAACGGCGGAGCTGTTATAGCGCAGCGTGCCGCCGATGACGGCGCTGGGCGTGATCTCGATCCGCTCGGCGTTAATATACACGTCGCCGCCGATCTGACCGCTGATCTGCACGGTGCTGCCCGAAACGAACAGCTTCCGCCCGACCGTACCGCCAATGCGCACGGAGTTGCCCGCCGCGTACACGTCGCGCGCGACCTCACCGTTGATCGTCACGTCGTAGCCGGCGGCAAAAATGTCGTTTACCGCCGCGCCGTCAAACCGCACGGTCTCGCCCGCTAAAAAGGCGTACTCGCTCGTGCTCGTCTGTTCGACGTGATAGCCCGCCGCGAACAAAATACCCTCCACATTCGCGTTCGCGCGCACATCGCTGCCCGTGAGGAACGCGCTGCCGGGCTCGGCGGCAAGGGCGCTCACGCTCAATGCCGCCAGCAGGAAAATGCTCAGCATCAGACAGATAAATTTCCGTTTGTACGATGTTTTCATTTCTCTTCTCTCCCATCCTCCCGCGTCTGCGGCGCGAGGTCCTTTTCCGATTCCTTTTGCGCGTGCCGCTTGCAGATGCGGTCATAGACCAGCAGTCCCAGACCGCTCACAAGCAGCGTCACGGCGAACACAATGATCGCCGCCGTGTAATTCTGCGAGCCGAGCGCGCTGCCGCCGACCGTGGAGGTCATGATGGACGGAATGCGCCCCAGCGAACAGATCATCAGCCACAGCGAAAACGGCATATCCGTCAGCCCCGCGAAATAGCACAGCAGATCCTTGGGCGTGCCGGGGATCATGAAGATCACCAGAAACAGGAAATCGCGCTTGGACGACGTTTTGAGAAATTTGATCGAGCGCAGCTTTTCCTCCGAAAAGAAGATCTCCACCAGCCGCACGCCGTATTGGCGCACGAGCCAGAACACCAGCACGCTGCCGAGCGTGGAGGCGAGGATACACAAAATCGTCCCCTCCACCGCGCCGAAGGCGTACCCCGCCGCCAGTTCAAACGGCTCGCCGGGCAGCAGCGCGATGATGATCTGCAAGATCGTCATGCCGATGAACGCCAGCCGTCCCCAGATGCCTGTCTCGTCGATCCACGCGCGGAACTTTTCGGGCTCGGACGCAAATTTGACCAGCGGAATGCCCGCAAACACGCTGATGAGCACAATGGCGATCACCGCGATCACGATCGCCGCAATACCAAACCCCTTCTGCTGCCGCCGCGAGAGTTCGTGCTTCTGTTTCTTCTGCTTCATACCGACCCTGCCCTGTGATTGACTGTATGCTAACAGTATAGCACATATTTCCCATAATGGAGCATTTCGGAATTATGAAAAAATGTGAAGATTTCAAGATGCAGACCGCGCTGCCGCAGCGGATCATGTATGGACATTTCTCTGCGTCGAGTCACGGATGGTAAGACCGGTCGGGATCGTCACAGTCCCCGCTTCGCCGCCATCAAGTATGCTGCGCAGGCTTTTCACGGCGGCGGGACAAAGCCGCTCAAGCGGGATGCGTACCGAAGTCACTGAAGGATTGTTCATCTCGGCAAGCTCCGTGTCATCATGACCTGTGATCAGAATGTCGTCGGGTACGCGAATGCCCTGTTCCGTCAGGCAGCGCAGCACACCGATCATCCAAATATCCGACGAACAGATCAGCGCATCGGGCAGCGCCCTTGCCTGACGCAAGAGCTGCCGGCACGCCTCGTAGCCGCTGACATAGCCGCTGACCAGCGGATCGAACGATGCCATGACGACCATATCATCATAAAGCCGCATCTCATGGCTTGCGCAGAAGCTCCGAACTGTACTGAGCTTCTTCTCAGCGGAAAAATCACCGATCGGTCCGATGAGACCGACCGTTTTCACGCCCTGCGCCTCCAGATGGCTGCACAGAAGCTCCATCCCCTGCTTCAGGTCAATGACAATCGTAGCGCTGACCGGCGCGCTCGCGTCAGGGGTGATCTGTACCAGCGGGATCTGCAAGCCGCTCTCCAGAGCCATATGCACAAACTCACCGCCGTCTGAGCAGATCACGCCGTCTACAAGCCCGGAATTGAGAAGCTGTACCGCCTTCTGACGCTCCTTCGGCTCACTTACCTGGATCAGCAGCGGCACAAAGCCTGCATCGTTGCAGCACTGCTGCATCAGGCGTACATACTGGCTGAAATAGGGATTCACAATATCCGGGACTGTCAGTGCGACCAGCCCGCTGCGTCCGTTACGCAGACTGCGTGCAAGTTGATTTGGACAAAAGTTCAGTTCCGCGACCGCCGCTGCGATCTTTTCGCGAGTCTGCTCGCGCATATTATCCGGCGTCCTGAAATACTTGGAAACAGCAGACGCCGAGACGCCCGCAAGTCGTGCAACATCCTTGATCGCAGCCATCAAATTCCCCCATTATGGTTGTTTTTATGGTTCTGTCTAGTATTATATACGATTCAGGCATCCGCGGCAAGCGCCATAGACAGAAAAACAGAAGCTGTAAATTTACACCAGCATTCGCCGTTAGGTTTCACAAATTAGGAAATGCAGATTTGGATGCTCTCACAGTTTCTTGCAGCTATGCACATCCCACCTTGACAAATTCATGGCAGCTCGATAGAATTTTAGCAGTGATTTGTTTTTTATTTTGTTTATGCGATTTGTGTATCGTTGCACGTTTCGCTTACCCATGGATCATGTTCCCCTGCTCCACCACCACCTGCTGCGCAGGCAGTTTCATGAAATCAGATTGCCTGTTCGCTTGTGTTATTTCATTTGTGCAACGATGCACATTTGAGATCCCGAATCATTTTTGTTGTCCCGAGCGCAGAGGCGCTCTGACATAATTATTTAGGAGGATGAAAAATGAAACGTATCGTATGCCTGCTGCTGGCGCTATTGATGTGCCTCAGCCTGTTCGCCGGGTGTGCCGCCACGACGAACAACACAGCCGCCGACAGCACTCCGTCCGGCGAGACGACCGCCGCCGATCCCAACACAGCGACCGACGCGAACCAGACCACAACTATTTCCGGCGAGCTTGAGGTCGCCGCGTTCTCCAACGGCGAAGCGAACGACAAGTTCTGGAACACCGTCATAGCGGAGTTCAACAAGCTCTACCCTGACTGCAAGGTCAATCTGATCACCAGTGCGAATATCGAAGAATCCATGCGCCCGCGCTTCGTTTCGGACAACGCCCCTGACATCTATTTCATGGGTGGGCAGGCAAACGCCGATGTTACACCGCTGACCGCAGAGGGCAAGTTCATGGATCTGACCGAATGGTATAACTCCGTTGAAGCCATCGGTTACGACGGTCTGCTGAAGGACAACATGGCGACCGAGATGTTTAACCGCCAGAACGACGGCATCTATGGCATGGGCTTCTACTATGGCGTATGGGCGTGCCTGTACAACAAGAATATGCTTGACGAACACGGCTGGACGCTCCCCACCAACTGGGCAGAGTTTGAAGCACTCGCCAAGGAGATCAAGGAGACCACCGACATCTACCCCATCATTCATCAGGGTCAGTACCCCGATTATATTGGCTATGGTCTGATGCAGGGCGGCATTGCTACCGACGGCGGCAAGGAGCTTCTCTGTGAGGAAGGCAATCTGAATGTGGACGCATTCGATGATCCCGCGGTCGTCAGTGCCTATGAAAAGCTGGCAGAGGTCCGCGCAAACGACTGGTCGCCGGAGTACTGCCTGTCGATGAGCCATACCGAAGCGCAGATGATGTGGCTTCAGGGTAAGGCACTGTTCCTGCCGTGCGGCAACTGGCTTGCCGGCGAGATGGCTGACAGCCTGCCGGAGGGCTTCGAGATCGGACTTTGCCCCTCGTTCTGGCATGACAGTAACAACACGCCCAACATGGTGGCAACCACTGCCTTTGTGACTGTTTCCGCCGATACGAAAAACCCCGACGCGGCGCTTGCATTCATGCAGGTCCTGTTCTCCAAGAACGTGACCCGCGCGGTCGCTGAGTGCGGCATGGGTATTCCCTGTATGCGCGACGATCTGGATGGCATCGACCTTGGTCAGGAGAACACGCAGGTCCTTGACCTCGCCAACAGCGGCGCCGCGGACATCATCTGTGAGATCGGCGGTGTCGGCAACTTTGAGCCGTATGCCGAGCTGCGGACCGCCGTTAAGAATGCCATTGCATCCATTCTCAGCGGTGAGAAGGATACGGACACCGCTTTGACCGACCTGAAGTCTGAGGTCGCCCGCATCCGTGACGACAGCAGCATCCAGAAGGTCACGATCTCGGTAAGCTGACTACTTGAACCACTGGCGGGCGTGCCGGCTGCGCCGCACGCCCGCCAGCTTTCCACGCTCCCCCCGCAAACGTGATTTACGTCCCGCATTTTAAAAGAGGATCGAGAACTGCCATGAATCATCAAGAAATCCTGAAAACAAAGCTGAGCAGCGCCCGCGCACAGCAGGGTCGCTTTGTATTTGTCTTTACCGTGCCGGTCCTGCTGCTGTTCACGCTGTTTGTCCTGGTACCCACCGTTCAGGGACTGTATTACAGTCTGTTTGACTGGAGCGGTCTGTCCTCCAACATGACCTTTGTCGGTCTGGAGAACTACCGGCGGATGCTGTTTGAAGACTCCGTCGTCTGGCTGGCGCTCTGGAACGATGTAAAGGTCGCGCTCGCGCGTGTTGTGTTTACGCTCGTTTTGTCGCTTGCCCTGGCGCTCCTGCTCACACGCAGGCGTGTGCTTGCAAACGGCTTTTTCCGCAATATTTTCTTCTTCCCGGTCGTCCTGTCCGCCGTCGTGATCTGCACCGTCTGGATGATGATGTATAACTCAAGCTTCGGCATCATCAATCCTATTTTAAATTTCTTTGGGATCAGCGCGCCTGCCGCCGGCTGGCTTGGCAGCAAGCAAACGGCACTGATGTCGGTCGTGCCGCCCGCAGTATGGTGCTCGGTCGGCTTTTATATGATCATCTTCATCTCAGCCATCGAGGGCATCCCGGGAGAACTGTATGAGTCCGCGCTGCTCGATGGTGCCAGCACCTGGAGGCAGATCGTTCATATCATTCTTCCGCTGATCCGCCCACAGATCAATTTCTGTGTTGTCTATACCGTGATCTCGTCGTTCAACGCCTCGTATATGTTCATCGACCTGCTGACAAACGGCGGTCCGAACAATGCCTCGCAGGTGCTCGGCACATATATGAGCCTCAACGGCTTTGAGTATCACAAATTTGGCTACGCCACTGCCATTGCCATGCTGATCCTGGCAGCTACGGCGGTGATGTCCGTCATCATGAATCGAATCTTCCGATCCGAAGCGCACGAGTATTAAGGAGACACAACCATGAAAAAACAGCCAACACTCAAACGCTTTGATCCCATCTCCACGCTCGTGCTCGCCATCATGAGCCTGACCGTGCTCTTTCCGCTTCTGTGGGTGCTGTTCACATCGCTCAAGGGCACGCAGGAGTTTTATTTCAACATCTGGGGGCTGCCGCAGGAGTTTGTCTGGGAGAATTACGTCGAGGCATGGCAAAAGACCAACTTCGGCACGAACTTTCTGAACAGCCTGTTCGTTACATTTGGATCGCTGGCAATCAACCTGATCGGCTCGACCACGACAGCATATGTCCTCAGCCGTTATCGCTATCGCGGCCGCCGTTTTACAAACGGCGTGTATATGCTCTCCATGATGATCCCGACGATCATCGGTCTGATCCCGCAGTATTTCCTGCTTGCCGGTATGAAACTCCTGGACACGCACCTTGGTCTGATACTGGTCTACGGTCTGTCCTCCATTCCGTTTTCGGTCTTTACGCTTTTGGGCTTTTTCCAGACGCTTCCCCACGCGCTGGAGGAAGCAGCGCTGATCGACGGTGCAAATCACTATCAGACGTTTTTCCGCATCATGCTTCCCCTGGCGCAGCCTGGCATTGTGACAGTCGGAGTCGTGAACTTCATCAACAACTGGAATGAGTACTACAAGGCACGCGCGTACCTGTCCACGCCCACGCGGCTCACGATCCCGGTCTCGCTGGTCAACTTTGTTGCTCAGTGTCAGTACCGCATTGCGTGGGGTCCGCTGATGGCAAGCTGCATTCTGATGATCGTGCCAACGATCCTGATCTACTGTATCTTCCGTAATTCCATCCAAAAGGGTCTTACGGCAGGCGCCGTCAAGGGCTGAGCATGGCGTCCGCAGAAAAATGTCAGCTTCGGGATCATTTTCCGAATACCGAGAGGATTATAAAATGAAAGAAACACTGAATATTGCCGTGGTTGGTCTTGGTCAGCGCGGAACACTGCTGCTGAAGGATACGATACTTCCGCAGCCGGATGTCAATATCGTCGCACTTTGCGACGTGTACAGCGACCGCTGCGAGGAAAACGCAAAGGTCGTAGTGGAAAGTGGTCGCCCTGCGCCGCAGCTTTTCAGCGACTACCATGACGCGCTGGCGCTTGACGCAGTCGATACTGTCATCGTTACAGCCGCATGGGAGTCACACATCGAGATCGCCTGTGCCGCCATGTATGCCGGCAAAGCTGTTGGCTTTGAGGTAGGTGGCGCGTACTCGATCGAGGACTGCTGGAGGCTCATCCGCGCCCACGAAAAAACAGGTCGTCCCTGCTCCATGCTGGAAAATACCTGCTACGGGCGCGATGAGCTGCTGGTTCTGAATATGGTTCGACAGGGGTTATTTGGCGAGATCGTCCACTGCGCAGGCGGCTACCGTCACGATCTGCGCGATGAGATCTCGCGCGGCCGCGAAAACCGCCATTACCGCTTCCGCAATTATCTTTCGCGCTGCTGTGACAACTATCCCACGCATGACCTCGGTCCGATCGCAAGCATTCTTGACATCAACCACGGAAATCGGATGCTGAGTCTGGTCTCCATGGCTTCAAAGGCGCGCGGACTGCACGAATTTATCCTGCAGGATAAGGGTGCAGACTACGACGCGGCAAACTTCCATTTTGCGCAGGGGGATGTTGTCACCACGCTCATCAAGTGCGCGCACGGCGAAACGATCAGTCTGACGCTCGACACCTCTCTTCCCTGCCCCTATTCGCGCTGCTTCCAGGTGCAGGGTACAAAGGGAATGTTTGAAGAGGAAAATCGCAGCATCTTCATGGACGGAAAGGATCGCGAATTTCACGAGGACTGGAAGCCGCGCTGGGGCTGTGTGGAAGAATACCGCGAAGCGTACGACCATCCGCTGTGGAAAGAATTTCTCTCCAACGGCGTGCGGGGCGGTCACAACGGCATTGACTGGCTCATGATGCGCGCGTTTCTAAACGCGGTCAAGGCAGGAAGAAGCGCACCGGTCGATGTGTATGACGCAGCGAGCTGGATGGCGATCTCCGCGCTCAGTGAGCAGAGCATCGCCCTCGGCAGTGCCCCCGTCGCTATCCCAGATTTTACAGGCGGGCAATGGCTGCTGCGGCAGCGCTGGCAGCCTTGACCGCGATTCAAATCAGGAGACTACGCCGATGCACCATCTCCGTTTTTTCAGCGACCTGTTTTCTGAGATCCGGCTTACGCTCTCGTTCCATGGTTCAGAGATCGACTCCGAACACTTCCGTCTGCTTGAGCAGACGCGAGGCGAATGCGAAAGTGTCTATCTTGGCGCTCTGAGCGGCTGCCGGCTGCGCGTGCATACGGAACAGCTCGACGAAAATACGCTGTCGCTTCGCGCCTGTTTGGATTCCGACCAGCTGCTTTCCTGCGATGCCATCACGTTCTCGTTCCTGTATGAACGTCCCGGCGCAGACCTTGCCCGCGGCTATGTCCCCGGCGGTGCGCTGGAATGCGGTCGCGCAGGGCTTCACCGGCTTTCTGATCAGTCGAAAACGCCAGAGGACACGCGCTTCTGCGGTCTGTTTTTCGGTAGTCAGGAGGCGTGTGTGCTGTTTGGCACACAGCTTCCATGCAGCCAGATGCTTCTCTATCAGGCGGAGCTGCTTCACAGAGATCGGGTGCGCTTTTCTGCCGTGAACCGCTTCACACGCGCCGAACGCCGCCATTTACAGACGGAGCGGATATTGCTGTTCACAGGTCTGACGCCGCTCATGGCACTGCAGCGCTATACTGACACGCTCCCAGCGCCCTTGCACCCTACTCCGCCGCTTTGCGGATGGAGTACATGGGATTACTATTTTACCTATTACAATATTGACGATCTGCGCGAAAACATGGATCAGATCCGCTCCGATGCCCAGCTTTCAAAATCGGTCAAATATGTTTTTCTGGATGACGGCTGGCAATACCGCGAGGGCGAGTGGCACGCAAACTACCGTTTTCCGCAAGGTCTGACCGCCGTAGCGGACGAGATCCGGCAAGCTGGCTTCACACCCGCCATCTGGACAAACGGCTGCCAGGTCTATCCGCTCAGCGAGACCGGACTTCGTTGCGGCGAGATGCTGCTCACAGACGATTGTGGAAACGCGATTCAATTCGAGGGGCGCTATATCATCGATCCTACGCACCCGCTTGGCGAAAGATACCTGGAGCAGCTCTACCGCACTTTGTATGATGCAGGCTTCCGTGCTTTTAAAGTTGACTTTGTCTCTTCGCTTCAGCTCGGCATTCGGTTTTATGACCGGGCGTGCGGCGTTTACGATGCCATCAGACGGCTGTTTTCAATCATTCGGCGCGCCGTTGGAAACCAAAGCATTCTGGTCGGCTGCTCATACCCGCCGGAATGCGGCGGCGGGGTCGTAGACTATAATCGCTTTGCCGTGGACATCCACAATCATTGGAGTCATGTGCTGTGGATACTGGAATACCTGCAAATGGGCTTCTGGCAAAACGGGCGTCTTTACCGTATCGATCCCGATTTTTTGCTGGTGCGCGGAAGTGACACCTCACGCGAGCGTGAGACAAACGTCTATAATCCCGCGCCAGCGCCTTCGGTCTCACCCGAAAATCCTGCCAGCCGCTGGCGGCGCGGCAGCGTTTTCACATATGATGAGGCTGAAACATGGGCAAATATCGTCGTTTTTGCCGCGGGAAACGTGATTTTGGGCGACCGGCTGTCTATGCTGAATGACAAAGGTCGCTTGCTTTTGCGCAGCCATCTGACTCCAAACCGGCAGACGGCGCTGCCGCTCGACCTTGGAGACGGGACGCACGCAGGGATCTGGTACTCCGAACCCGACCAAAAGCTCCTGCTTATCAACGTTCACGACGCACCCAAAACACTTCGTCTCTGCTTTAGCGAGTATGCGATCTGCGCACCAAAGCACATTCAGTGCGAAAAGCCGTTTTCCTATCAGAATGGCATACTGAGCGTTGCACTTCGCGCGCATGAGAGTGCCGTGCTCAGCTGGTAGCCTGCAAAACTATTGCACAAAACGGTAACATTTTAAAGAAAACCACCGCCCGGTGGTTTTCTTTTGCATATTAAAAGTTCAGCCCGCCCGACTGGGCGAGCTGATTTTTTGGCGGAGTGGGAGGGATTTACTGCTTCGCAGCATAAACTTCGAATCCCGCCATCCGCAAAAAAGTTCAGCCCGCCCCGATTGGGGCGAGCTGAACTTTGGCGGAGTGGGAGGGATTCGAACCCTCGGACGGCTTTTGACCGTCACACGAT
>CALACZ010000057.1 GCA_937890735.1 uncultured Bacillota bacterium | reverse complement strand
CGCAAAAATGATTCGGATCATTTTCTGCGGCGGCGTGTACGTCGCAGAAAATACAGCTCGTCCTGCGGAGTGTGGAATTTTTGCGCTTGCGCAAAAATTATGCGCGCAGCAGGTCGCAAGCCTGTTCAAACGAAAACCCAGCGGAGCGGTTTTTGTTTGAGGGCGTGTCAAAAATACTTTTTTGACACGCGCAATCGCCCCGAAACCAGGCGGTTTCGGGGCGATTTCATATTTGCTCCGGCGTGTCGCAGTCGAGCAGCTCCGGCTCGGGGAGCTGGACAAGGAGGAGCGCCTCGGGATGCGCGCGGATGACGCGCGTGCCGCCGCGGTCGCCCTCGAGCGCGCACAGCTCGGGGAAGTACTTTGCGGGGAAGAGGTTCGGATTGCCGCGGCGCTCGCCGCACGCCGCGCCGGCGATGCGGTCGGGATGAGCGCGCCATACCTCGACGATTTTTGTGACCGACGCGCGCGTCAGGCGCGGCTGGTCGGCGACGAGGTATAAAATGCCGCCGCAGCCCGCCAGCGCCTGCGTGCCGAGGCGGATGGTGCGGCTGATGCCAAGCTCCGGGCGGTCGTTGCGCAAGACGCGCAGCCCGCGCCGCGCCGCCAGCGCCGCCACGGCGTCATACTGCGTGACGACCACGGTATCGCCCGCCAGCTCCGGCGGCACGGCGTCCAGCGCGCGCTCCAGCAGCGTCTTTCCGTCCAGCTCATGCAGCAGCTTGTTGCTTCCAAAGCGCACGGCATTGCCCGCCGCCATCACAACGCAGCCGATCCGTAGTTCCATCGCGGTCGCCTCCTGTCATTTTCTCCAAACAGTATACCCGATTTTTGGAGAAAAAGCCAATCAGATCTTAAAACGTTCGACAGTTCCGAAAACTTCCGTTATCCTGAAACTAGAATCATGCTTTTTCTTTCCCTTTGATTTTTTCGGTGTTATAATGTTACAAACTCACAGAAAACTGGCGGATTTTGCACTCCGTGTCTTGCAATTCGCCAAAAGGGAAGGCTGCGAAGCCGCTCCGCGTGCGTTCGGAGACTTCCCCCATCAAAACAGGAGGGTGCGACTATATGGGCATCGTAGGCAGCAGCGAGGTGCGCGTGGACGCCTTTGACAAGGCGACCGGGCGGACGAAATACTATGACGATCTTGCGCCGAAGGAGGCGCTGCTCGTGCGCGTCAAGCATTCGACGATCGCGCACGGTTTTGTAAAGTCCATCGACAAGACCGAGGCGGAAAAAATTCCGGGCGTTGTGAAGATCCTCACCTGCTTTGACGTGCCGGACATCCCGTTCCCCACCGCCGGTCACCCGTGGTCCATGGACCCGCACCATCAGGACGTGCGCGACCGCCATCTGCTCAACCGCCACGTCCGCTACTACGGCGACGATGTCTGCGCTGTCATCGCGGAAAATGAGGTCGCCGCCAATCAGGCGGTCCGCGCCATTCAGGTGGAATATGAAGAGCTGCCGTTCGTGCTGGACGTGCAGGAAGCCATGCAGGACGGCGCGCCGCAGCTCCATGAAAAATACCCCAACAACATCCTCAATCACACGACGGCAAAAGCCGGCGACTACGCCGAGGCGATCAAAGAGCCGGGGCTCATCAAGGTCGAGGGCTGGTACGACACGCCCACCGTGCAGCACAGCCACATCGAAAACCACGGCTGCTTCTGCCAGGAGGAGAACGGGCGGCTCGTCGTCACGTCGTCCACCCAGATCCCGCACATCATCCGCCGCATCGTCGGGCAGGCGCTCGGTCGCCCGTGGGGCGATATTCGCGTCATCAAGCCCTACATCGGCGGCGGCTTCGGCAACAAGCAGGACGCGCTGTACGAGCCGCTGTGCGCCTGGTGCTGCACGCAGGTCGGCGGGCGGCTGGTGAAGATGGACTGCTCGCGCGAGGAGACGTTCGTCTCCAACCGTGTGCGCCATGCCATCCGCATCTACATCATTTCGTGGCTGCATAAAGACGGCACGATCGCCGCGAAAAAGGTCGAATGCTTCTCCAATCAGGGCGCGTATGCCTCGCACGGTCACTCGATCGTCGCCAAGGCGATGGGCTCGTTCAATCAGCACTATCCCTGCCCGAATTTTGAGGGCGACGCGTACACCGTGTTTACGAACCGCCCTGTGGCGGGCGCGATGCGCGGCTACGGTATGCCGCAGGCGTCGTTTGCCGACGAGTCGCACGCTGAGGAGTGCGCTGCGGCGGTCGGCATGACGCCGCTGGCGTACCGCTGGCAGAACCTGATGAAAAAGGGCTATGTGGACGGCTTCTCGCACAATGAGCTGTACACCGATTCGTTCCGCGAGTGCCTGGAAAAGGGAATGCAGGCGATCGGCTACGAGGAAAAGCTCAAGCAGTATCAGAACCAGACGGGACCCATCCGCCGCGGCATCGGCATGGCGACGTTCTGGTATAACACCGCCGTGTATCCCATCTCGTTGGAGACCTCGTCGTGCCGCTTGCAGCTCAACCTCGACGGCACGGTCAATCTTCAGGTCGGCGAAACGGAGATCGGTCAGGGCGCTGACACCGCCTACGCGCAGATGTGCGCCGAGGTGATGGGACTGTCGGACTACAAAAAGGTGCACGTCCTGTCCTGCCAGGATACCGACGTGACCCCCACGGGTCTGGGTGCGTATGCCTCCCGTCAGACGTTTACGGCTGGCTTCTCCATCCGGCAGACCGCCGAGATGCTGAAAAAGAAGATTTTGGACTACGCCTGCGAGCTCACGCGGCAGGCGACGTACAATATGGACATCCTCGACTCCAACATCGTCCGCACGACCGACGGGCGCGTGCTGATGAGCCTTTCGGAGCTGTCGATGACCGCGCAGTATAACCCCGTCCATTCCGAGCACATCACGGCGGAATCGACGTACACCATCCGCAACAACGCCTACTCCTTCGGCTGCACGTTTGCCGAGGTGGAGGTGGACATCCCGATGTGCAAGGTGAAGCTGCTGAACATCGTCAATGTCCATGACTGCGGCAGGCTCATCAACCCCGCCCTTGCCGAGGCGCAGGTGCACGGCGGTATGTCGATGGGCATCGGCTACGGGCTTTCCGAGCAGCTTCTGTTCGACGCCAAAACGGGCCGCCCGCTCAACAACAACCTGCTGGACTACAAGCTCTCCACGTTTATGGATCACCCGGATCTGGACGCGGAGTTTGTGGAGAATTACGAGCCGACCTCGGCTTATGGCACAAAGGCGCTCGGCGAGCCGCCCGCGTGCTCGCCCGCGCCCGCCATCCGCAATGCCATCAGGCAGGCGACCGGCGTCGGCATCGACCGCTGCCCGATCACGCCGCACGTTCTGTTTGCGGAGTTCACCAACGCCGGGCTTATCCGGGACTGAAGGAGGAGTGCGCCATGTATGATATGAAAGCCCTCTATGAGGCATACAGCGTGGAGGAAGCCGTCCGGCTGCGGCTGGAGCATCCCGAAGCGCAGATCATCGCCGGCGGCACGGACGTGCTCGTGCAGATGCGCGAAGGTCGCCGCGCGGGCAAGGAGCTGATCTCCATCCAGAAGATAAGCTCCATGCGCGGCGTGACGATCGACGAGCAGGAGAACATCCGCATCGGCTCGCTCACCACGTTCTCGCACATCACGCATGACCCCATCATCGTGGAAAAGATCAACGTCCTCGGCGAGGCGGTCGATATGGTCGGCGGCCCGCAGATCCGCAACGCCGGTACGATCGGCGGCAATACCTGCAACGGCGTGACGTCGGCGGATTCCGCCTCCACGCTCTTCGCGTGGGACGCGATCATCGAGCTGACGGGCAAAAACGGCAAGCGGTATCTGCCCATCAAGGATTTCTACATCAAAGCCGGTACGGTGGACATCAACGTCGCCGAAGGCGAGATCCAGACCGCCATCCTCATCCCCAAGGCGTCGTATGAAAATACGAAGGGCTGCTATCTCAAGTACGGTATGCGAAACGCGATGGAGATCGCCACCACGGGCTGCTCGGTCAACTGCCGCCTGTCCGCGGACAAAAAGACGTTTGACCGTGTGCGCATTGCCTACGGCGTCGCCGGCCCAGTGCCGATGCGCGCCCCGGCGGCGGAGGAGTTTATAGGCGGCAAGCCCATCACGATGGAAAACATCGAGGAATTTTCCCGCAAGGTGCTGGAGAACATCAACCCGCGTGATTCCTGGCGCGCCAGCAAAGCCTTCCGCCTGCACATCGCGGTGGAAATGGCGAAGCGCTGCCTGATCGAGTCGGTCAAACGCTGCGGAGGTGACGTGTAATGGCACAGTATCAGCTTGTAAAATGCAACATCAACGGCAAGGACGTGGAGCAGATCGTGGACGTGCGCGCGAGCCTGACGGATATGCTGCGCAACGATTTCCGGCTGACCTCGGTCAAAAAGGGCTGCGAGGTCGGCGAATGCGGCGCGTGCACCGCGCTCATCGACGGCGAAGCGATCAACACCTGCCTGTATCTCGCCGTGTGGGCGGAGGGCAAGCACATCATCACACTCGAAGGGCTGATGAACCCGGACGGTTCGATCTCCGACGTGCAGCGCGCGTTCATGGACGAGACCGCCATCCAGTGCGGCTTCTGCATCCCGGGCTTCATCCTCACCGCGACCGAGATCGTGAACGCGGGTGTGGAGTACACCGACGACGAGCTGCGCAAGCTCCTCTCCGGGCATCTGTGCCGCTGCACCGGCTACCAGAACATCTTCCGCGCCGTCAAAAAAACCATGCTCCGCAGGCTCGGCAAGAATGCCGAAGCCGACGCGGTGCGGTGATCAAAATAAGGATCGCGCGCGACCTGATCGGTCGCGCGCGATTTTTTCTTCAGTGCGATACTCGCATTTTGTAAAAAAATGTGATAGTTTGACTATGGTGCATTGCACCGAGCGCTGCGCAGCGGCAGGCGGTTGACACTTCCCGGAAGGGAGGTGGTGCGGATGATCGCATGGTCGGAGATATTTACTTACTCTATCGTGCTCATCAGCTTTGCCAGTCTGATCCTTCAGATTTGCAAAAAGAAATGACCGCCCTCTCGTCCAAAAGATAGCGGTCACTCTTTTTTGCTGATCCTCTTTTAGGTCAACCGCTTGTCAGCGGCGTCCTTAACTAAAAACAGCATAGGCGGTTTCCGTCGGATTGTCAAGTGCCCGCGTCAGGTGCGGGCACTAATATTCTTACGCTTTTTCCTTCCACGCGGGCAGCCAGCTGCCGAACTTATAATAAATCAGGAACATCAGCGACGAGACCGCCCAGGTGACGGGGTAGCAGATGGCGATGGTGAGGTTGCTGGGGTGGGGGAAGGTGATGAAAAACAGCATCGCCGTGCGCAGCACGCACACGCCGAGCAGCGTAATGACGGTGGGCTTTACGGCGTTGCCCGCGCCGCGCATGGACGAGAAAAACACCTCCGTGAGCGAAAACAGCGGGTAGCAGAACGCAAGATACCCCACGAT
>CALACZ010000056.1 GCA_937890735.1 uncultured Bacillota bacterium | reverse complement strand
CACTTTTTGCGCCTTTTGTCATCTTTTTTTCGCTTTCTACTATTGATTCGCATCCTGGGGGAAGCTGGCTGCGGAGCGCAGCGGAGCAGACTGATGAGGGCAGGGGAGCACGGCGGATCGCTTTGCAGTTTCAGCAAACCGTAACTGCTCCCCGACCCTCATCCGGCGCTTCGCGCCACCTTCCCCGGAGGGAAAGGCATGGGTGCGCACCAATTTGCCGGATTTGCAGAAGTTTCTTGGCTCTCCCTTTGGGTGAGCTGTCACCGAAGGTGACTGATGAGGGGAAGGGTTCTTATTTCTGAGTTGCTGCGCGTTTGCACAAAGCCAAGGCTTCCCTTGGTGCTCAAGGGAAGCTGTCGCCGCAGGCGACTGAAGGGATCAGAACGTTGTTGGTTGCAGAGCGCCCCTGCGTTTGTGCTGCAAAACGTACACCTTCTCATCCCTTCCGTCACGGCTTCGCCGTGCCACCTCCCCTTGGTCACCAAGGGGAGGCTTTGGTGCGCCGAAATGTGGCAGCATCTCAGAACGTACCACCCTTCTCCTCATCCGTCTCGCTGCGCGAGCCACCTTCCCCACATGGGGAAGGCATGGGTGCGCAAAAGTCCAAGGGAGGTCTGGTTAGTCAATACTCTCTCCCGCTATGACGGGCTTTGCATCCTTTGGGATGGGGCAGGTGTAGGTGCTGCCGAATGCCTGAAATTCTTCCTGCGCCTGTTTTAGGATCGCGGGCTTTGTGAACAGATCCCACGCCGTGGCGGCGAGGACTTTGGCTGCCAGCAGCATTCCCTTGTGCGCGATGCCCGACTTGCCGCAGCTCACCTCCTGCCAGCTGTGCGCGGGCGTGCCGTTGGGGATGGTGGCGGCATGGATCTGGACGGTGGGGGTCTGGCGGCTCACGTCGCCGACGTCGGTCGAGCTCGGCTCAATGGCGTTTGAGTGATACAGCGGCATGAGAAATTCATTGAGCGCGCAGGTATTATCCTGCGTCTGCTCGCGCACAAAGCGCGCGATCTTCCTGTCGTGCGGCGTGGCAAAGCCGGGGAGCTTCGGCTTTTCGTACGTTTTGGAGAGCTGTTCGGCAAACTCGCGCTCCTCCGGCGTGTAGCTGGGCAGCTTGATGGCAGAAAAGTTCTCGTATGCCAGCTTTTCCAGCGTCTCGTTCGGCAGCGTGTCCGCCGTGCCGTCGATGAAGCGGCGGGTGACGGTGGTGTCGGTCATCATTGCCGCGCCCTGGGCGATGCGGTCCACACGCTCGGCGAGCTTGAGGATATTCGGCACATTGTCTGCGCGGAGCAGATACAGCACCTGCGCGCGCGGCTGCACAACGTTGGGTGACAGCCCGCCCGCGTCGGTGATGGCGTAGTGCACCCCGTGATGGGGCGGGATGTGCTCGCGCAGGAACTGCGCGCCTACGTTCATCAGCTCCGCCGCGTCCAGCGCGCTGCGCCCCATGTACGGACAGCCCGCCGCGTGCGCGGCGACGCCGGTGAATTTATACTCCACCTGATAGGAGGCGAGGCAGCTGCCGGTGACGACCTCGTTCACGTCCTCGGGATGCCAGGTGAGCGCCGCGTCGAGCGTTTGGAACACGCCCTCGCGTGCCATGAACGCCTTGCCCGCGCCGCCCTCTTCACCGGGGCAGCCGTAAAAAATGACCGTGCCGCTGCCGTCCGGGAGCTGTTCGAGCGCGTGCTTGACTGCGGCAGCCGCCGCCAGCGAACCCGCGCCGAGCAGATTGTGCCCGCAGCCGTGCCCCGCGCCGCCGGGGACGCATTCCCTGCGCTCCAGCGCGCCCGCCTCCTGCGAGAGGCTGTCCAGCGCGTCATATTCACCCAGAATGCCAATGACGGGCTTTCCAGAGCCGAACGTGCCGGAAAATGCCGTCGGCACGCCCGCGATGCCGGTCTCGACGGTGAATCCGAGCTGCTTCAGCGCCGCGCAGTAGCGCTCCATCGAGCCGTATTCGCGCAGCGACAGCTCGGGGTTGTCCCAGATGTCGTCACTGAGCTGCGTGAAAACGGCGGCGTTTTTGTCGAGATACGAAAATAAAGTCTGCTTGTCCATAGTGCCCTCCAAAAAAGAAGGCGTCCGCGCCCATGCGCAGACGCCTTTTGACGTAAATTATAAAAATTACAGAACCTTGGCAAGGAAATCTTGAAGCCGTTCGCTCTGCGGGTGGTCGAAGATGTCCGCGGGCGAGCCCTGTTCGACCAGCTTGCCGTCCGCCATGAAGAGCACGCGGTTGCCGACCTCTTTGGCAAAGCCCATCTCGTGCGTGACCACGACCATCGTCATGCCGCCCAGCGCCAGCTCCTTCATGACCTCCAGCACCTCGCCGACCATTTCGGGGTCGAGCGCGCTCGTCGGCTCGTCAAAGAGCATGACCTCGGGCTCCATCATCAGGGCGCGCACGATGGCAACACGCTGCTTCTGCCCGCCGGAGAGCTGGATGGGGTAGGCGTCGGCGCGGTCGGAAAGTCCGACGCGCGCCAGCAGCGTCAGCGCCTTCTGCTCCGCGGCGGCTTTGTCCATGTGCTTGACCTGCACGGGCGCGAGGATCATATTGTCGAGGATCGTCATATGCGGGAAGAGGTTGAAGTGCTGGAACACCATGCCCATTTTCTGACGGTGCTGGTCGATGTTCAGCTTGTGCAGCTTGCCGTCCGCGCCCTTTTCGCGCTTTTTGGTGATGTCCACACCGTCAAAGAGGATGCTGCCGCCGGTGGGCTGCTCCAGCAGGTTGAGCGAGCGCAAAAACGTCGATTTGCCGCTGCCGGACGGACCGATGACAACCATCACGTCGCCGCGGTCGATGTCCACGCTCACGCCGTCGAGCGCCTTGATCGCGCCGCGGTTATAGTATTTTTTCAGGTCCTTGACCTCAATCAGCTTCTGGCTCATTTCGTCTCCTCCTCGGTCGGGATCATGGGGACGGGCTGTGCACCTGCACCGGCAAAGCCCAGCTTGCGCTTGCGCTCACGCTGGTGTGTATTGCCATTACGGCGGTCGCCCGCGCTCATTTTCTTTTCAAAGTGCGCGATGATCTTGGACGTCGGGAACGTCAGGCAGAAGTACAGCGCCGTGGCGATGACCAGCGGCTCGGCGATGACGAACGTCGCGCCCTTCACGGCGGCGACGGCGCTCATGATGTCCTGCACGCCGATGGTGTAGCAGATGGACGACTCCTTGATGATGGTGACGAACTCGTTGGCGATGGCGGGCAGGATGTTTTTGATCGCCTGCGGCAGGATGATGAAGCGCATCGTTTTGAGCTGGCTCATGCCCAGACTGCGGGCGGCTTCGGTCTGCCCGCCGTCGATGGACTGGATGCCGGAACGGATGATCTCGGACAGGTACGCGCCGGAGTTGAGCGCCAGCGCCACAACGCCGGGGAAGAAACGGTCAAAGCGGATGAAGCCGAAGAGCTTGAAGCCCGGCAGCACGCTCACATTTGCGAATACGACGTAGTAGATGACGAACAGCTGCACCAGCATCGGCGTGGCGCGGAACAGCTCCACATACGCCGTGGCGAGGAACTTGATGGGGTTAAAGCGGCTCAGGGCGTACCAGAAGCCCTCCCGGTTTTGCAGCTTCCGCTGCGTATCCGTAGATAAAAAGCGGAACACATTCAGGTCGGACAGACGCGCCACGGCGAGGATCAGCGCCAGAATGAAGCCGAAGATGACCGTGAGCGCGGAGAGCGAGACGGTGCACGCCACGCCCTGCCAGAACAGGTCCATATAGCGGAATACTTTTTCAAATTTTACAGCGGAAAGCATCGGTTTTCCCCTTTCTCGTATAGCCCGAAATCCTCCCCAGCGGGGAGGATCGGGTCAATTACTATCAGTTTACAGCTTAGCCTTCGTAGTTGTCAAGCAGACCTTCGTAGACGCTGCCGCTGGCAAGCTCGTTCGCCTCGGCGACGAAGTTGTCCATGCTGCCGTCCGCCAGCGCTGCGGCGATGGCTTCGTTGACGCCTGCGAGCAGCTCACTGTTGCCCTTGCTCACGCCGATCGCAGAACCGGCGACGTCATAGGGAACATCCAGTGCCACGCACAGCTCGGGATAGTTCTTGGCGTAGCTCTCGGCGACGGCGGTCTCGATGTAAGCGCCGTCCAGCTTGCCGCTGATGAGTTCGGCGATGATGTCGGTGACCTTGGTCAGCAGAACGATGTCGGCGTCGGGGCTGTTTTCCTCAGCCAGACCGACCTGGATCGAACCGGTCTGCGCGCCGATGGAGAGGGAAGCGTCGTTGGTAGCAGCCAGATCGGGGAACTTGTCGGCGTTCGCCTGCAGGCACACGAAGGACTGACCGCCGAGGTAGTAGATGTCGGAGAAGTCCATCGCGTCGGCACGCTCGGGATCGGGGGACAGACCCGCCATGCCAAGATCGACCGTGCCGTTTGCCAGCTCAGCCAGCACGCCGTCAAAGTCCATCGGGATGATCTCAAGCTCCAGACCGAGGTAATCGGCAATGTACTGCGCCAGCGCCGGGTCAAAGCCCGCGAGCTGCGGATCGCCGTTTTCGTCGATGGCGTAGAACTCATACGGAGCGAAGTCCGGAGACGTGGCAACGGTCAGCTTGCCTTCCACAACGGTGGGGATGGCGGAAGCGGCGGTATCCGCAGCATCCGCGGAAGCGTCGTCGGCAGCCGGGGCTTCGTCAGCCGCGGGGGTCTCGGTCGCGGCGGGTGTCTCGTCAGCCGCGGGGGTCTCGGTGGTGGTGGACTTGCCGGCGCAAGCCGCCAGGCTCAGTACCATGCACAGGCACAGCAGGATCGCAAGCAGTTTTTTCATTTTCTTTTCCTCCATTTGATCTGCCCTCTGTCGTGGGGCGTTCTTTATGGTCCTAAGTATACACATAGGATGAATAAAAATCAACCCCTAATTTGAAAAATATTGCACAACGATCTGCGATTTCTCAAAAATAATGCAGTCGATTTGCACAAAATCAGCGGAATTTCGCAAAAATGCGGAATAAAAAATGAATATATGCAAAATTCACATTTGCATATATTCATTAAAATATGAATATTCAGAGCGCGTTCTGATTGTAGCTTGCCAGGAACTGCTGCGTGCGTGCGTTCTGCGGATGCTCGATGACGTCGCGCGCCGGTCCCTGCTCCACGATCACGCCGCCGTCCATAAAGATCGCGCGGTCGGCGACGTCGCGGGCGAATGCCATCTCGTGCGTGACGACGATCATCGTCATGTGCTGGTCGGCAAGCGCGCGGATGACGCGCAGCACCTCGCCCGTCAGCTCCGGGTCGAGCGCGCTCGTCGGCTCATCGAAGCACAGAACGTCCGGCTTCAGCGCCAGCGCCCGCGCGATGGCGACGCGCTGCTGCTGCCCGCCGGAGAGCTGGTGCGGGTAGAGGGACATCTTGTCCTTCAGCCCCACCTGCGTCAGAAGCTCTTCGGCGTGCGCGCGCAGCTGCGCCAGGATCGCTTTTTTGTTCTGCTTGAAATCCGGCTGCGCCTTTGCCAGCAGCTCGCTGGCGAGCATCACGTTTTCCAGCGCCGTATACTGCGGGAAGAGGTTGAAATTCTGAAACACCAGCCCGAAATGCAGCCGCTTGGTGCGAATTTCGGATTCGCGCCGCGTGGCGGGGTCGGCGGCATCAAAGAGCATCTCGCCGTTTACGAGGATCTGCCCCTTATCGGGCGTTTCCAAAAAGTTCAGGCAGCGCAGGAGCGTCGTTTTGCCGCTGCCGGACGAGCCGATGATGGCGACGCATTCGCCCTTTTCCAGCGAAAAGCTCACGCCGCGCAGCACCTGCGTGTTGCGGTCAAACTGCTTGTGCAGGTCGCGGACCTCCAGTACAGACATATTCCTTCCTCCTTACGCCTTAAAATAGTCGAGCTTCCGCTCCAGCGCGCCGAGCGCGAGCGTCAGCAAGCCGCTGAAGATCAGGTAGTAAACGC
>CALACZ010000055.1 GCA_937890735.1 uncultured Bacillota bacterium | reverse complement strand
TTGCCCTATTTGCACCAGATTTCGGTGTTTACACAGAATTTGGGGTTGACCCTTGTATTGGCTCATTTAATCCGCCACAGCCAGACGGAAAAGAAAAAACGGCATAGCCGAGACTATCCCGTACTGCCAAACTTTATCGCCGTCGCGGGAGAACACCAGGCTGTCCTGCACGTTTGCCAGCAGCTTGCGGTAGCGCTCCTCGTGCGCCCGCTCGATCGCCGCCACACCCTCAAACAGCGCCGCGATCTCATCCAGCCCTTCCTCGCGCGCAGTCTGAGCAAAGCCCGCGTACATATCCGTCCACTCAAAATTCTCGCCGTTTGCCGCGTCCAGCAGATTTTCCGCCGTGCCGGGCATTCCGTCGTGCAGGAGCTTGAACCAGATCTTCGCGTGCTCCTTTTCGTTGCGCGAGGTCTCCTCAAACAACTCGCCGATCTGGACATAGCCGTCCTTCTTCGCCTTGGAGGCGTAGTACTGATACTTGACGCACGCCTGCGATTCGCCCGCAAACGCCGCCATCAGATTTGCTTCGGTTTTCGTACCCTTGAGTTTCATCTCATCTGCTCCTTTCAAAAGCGGTTCTTATCTTCACACCAATAGTATACCACATATTATACACTTTGTAAATAACAATAATGATTATTATTTTTATAATATTTGCAGAATATAGCCCTTGAGATACAGCGACGCTTCGTCCGTCAGGCTCGCGGGATGGTCGCGCGACTGCATGAGCGTCTCGAGCAGGCGCACGCGCCGCCCACTGTCCCCCGCCGCGTCGCGCAGTGTGCGGAGCATGAGCTCCGGCGTCAAAAACTGGCTGCACGAGCACGAGACGAGAATGCCGCCCGGCTTTGTCATCTGCATCGCGCGCAGATTCAGCTCCTTATACCCGCGCAGCGCGCCGGGCAGCGCCTGACGGCTCTTGGCGAATGCGGGCGGGTCGCAGATGACGAGGTCAAACCGCCGCTCCTGCACCGCATACGCCCGCGCGAGATCAAAGACGTTGGCGCAGGTCGTGGTGATCTTGTCCTGCACGCCGTTCAGCGCCGCGTTTTCGCGCACAAGCGCCAGCGCGCTCTCCGAAACGTCCACCGCCTCCACGCTTTTTGCGCCGTAGAGCGCCGCGTGGACGGAAAAGCCGCCCGTGCAGCAGCACAGGTCGAGCACGTCCGCGCCCGCGCTGTAGGGGCGGATGCGCCCGCGGTTCTCCTGCTGGTCTAGGAAATGCCCTGTTTTCTGCCCGTTCGGGATGCTGACGTACATGTTTGCGTCATGCTCGCGCACGATGTGGCGCTCCGGGACGCTGCCGTACACGCAGCCGCTCTGCTGCGCCAGCCCTTCCTTTTCGCGCACTGCCAGCTCGTCGCGCTCGTAGATGCCCTCCGGGCGCAGCAGCTCCGCGAGCAATCGAATCACCAGCTCCTTGCGCTGCTCCATTCCGGCTGAGACGATCTGAAACGATAAAAAGTCGCCGTATTTGTCCACCGTCAGCCCCGGCAGACCGTCCGACTCGCCGAACACGGCGCGGAAGCAGTCGGAAAAGCCCAGCCGCCGCCGAAAGTCGATCGCCGCCGAAAGCCGCGCGCGGAAAAAATCCTCGTTGATCTCTTCCTGTGCATCGCGCGTGAGCACGCGCACGGCGATCTTGGACGTGAGGCTGAAAAAGCCGCGCGCGACAAAGCGCATCCGGCTGTCCAGCACGTCCACCACGTCGCCCGTTTTGCAAATATCGTCCGCCCAGTCGAGCTCGTTGTCGTAGATCCAGTCCGCGCCCGCGCGGATGCGCGCGTCCTCGCCGCGCCGCAGGCATACCTTGCCGTACTGTGTCATGCGTCCTCCGCTTCCAGCCCCGGAAGCTGCTCCAAAAGCGGCATTCCAAGGCTTTTTAAGAATGTTTGCGCAGCAAAAAAGTCCGCCGTGTCCGAGAGCATCGCCGGGCGGTGCGCGTCCACGCCGATGATGGCGGTACAGCCCTCCTCGGCGGCAATGCGCCAGAACTCCGCCGCCGGATAGCCGACGGTATCGGTATAATACCCGCGCCCGCGCTTAAAAACGCCCATCAGGTTATATTCCAGCGGCAGCGAAAGCTGCTTCGCCGCGCGGCAGATCTGGCGTGATAAGTCGCGGCACACGTCGTCAAACGCCGGATAGCACGCCACCGGCAGCTCCGGGTGCGCAAGATACCGATACAGCCCCGTCGCCATGCCCGCGAGCGTCACCTCGAGGTAGCGGTAAATATCCGCCGCCGTGGTGGTCACGCCGAAATACGGCGCGCCAAATTCGTCGGTCTTATAAAAATGGTTGCCCAGGATCAGATAGTCCATCCGCCCGTGCATCTCGCGCAGCCAGTCGAGATAATCGGGAAAATACTCGCATTCCAGCCCCAGATAGATCGTGAGCCTGCCGCGATACTGCGCGCGCAGCGCCTGCACGCTGGCAATGTAGTCCTCCAGCGCGTCCATCGGCATCCGCTCGTTGCCGCTGACGTAGTCGGAGTGGTACGGCCACGGCGTGTGGTCGGAAAAACCGAGCACCTGATAGCCGCCCGCCAGCGCCGCCTGTACATATTCCTCATCCCCCCACTGCCCCGCGTGGCGGCAGCGGTAGGTGTGCGTGTGATAATTTGCCTGCATTTCGGTGTCCTCCGTAGCTGCCCCTATTTTCTCACACCGCACGCACGGTGTCAAGGCGCGGCAAAAATAGGGCTTGACTCTCACACTGTGGCAGGCGTTATGATAGCAGCGAGCTCAAAAAAACAGCACAGGAGGCGCCCCATGCTGAAAATCGGAGAATTTTCAAAACTGTCCAGAGTCAGCGTCAGAATGCTGCGGCACTATGACGAGATCGGGCTATTAAAGCCCGCCGTGACCGATCCGTTCACCGACTACCGCTACTACCGCGAGGATCAGCTCCCAACGGTCTGCCGCATCACAGCGCTCCGCGACCTCGGCTTTTCCCTCGCCGACACCGCGCGCATTTTGGCGGTCTATGACGACCGCGAACAATTGGAGCGGTATTTTGCCGCGCGCCAGGCGGAGCTGGAGGCACTGCTCGCCGACACGGCGCACAAGCTGACGCTTCTGGACACAGCCCGCAAGCGGCTGAGAAAGGAAGAAAACATGAACTATAACGTCACCCTCAAAACCATCCCCGAGCGCTATGCCGCCACCGTGCACGCAGTCATCCCGCGCTATGAGCAGGAGGGCATGATCTGGAGCACGCTCGTAGCCGAGACCGCGCCGCTGGGACTTGTGGAGGCAGACCCGTGCCTCTGCGCCGTTACGTTCCTCGACGGCGAGTATAAGGAGCAGGACGTGGAGATGCTGGCGTGGAAAACCGTCAAGGGCAGCTACCCCGACACTGAGCACGTCCAGTTCCGCACGCTGCCGGAGGTCACGGTCGCAAGCTGCACCTTCCGCGGCAGCTACGACCAGATCAGCGAGGTCTACGCCGCCATCGTCTCGTGGATCGAAGCCAACGGCTACGAATCCGCCGGTCCGATGTTCAACATCTACCATGTCAGCCCGCACGAAACGCAGAACCCCGAAGAGTTCGTAACCGAAGCCTGCTACCCGGTGCGGAAGATGTGAGTCAGTAGTCGCACCACACTGTCAAAAGCCTTCCCCATGTGGGGAAGGTGGCTCGCGCAGCGAGACGGATGATGAGAAGGGTGGTGCGTTCCGAGATGTTGCCACGTTTCGTCGTAACGTAGGGGCGGGGCTTGCCCCGCCCGTCTGTACATTTTT
>CALACZ010000054.1 GCA_937890735.1 uncultured Bacillota bacterium | reverse complement strand
CGATCTCGACCGGCTCGTTCTTCTTGATGACGCCGCGCTCGACACGACCGGTAGCGACAGTGCCGCGACCGGAGATGGTGAAGACGTCCTCAACGGGCATCAGGAACGGCAGGGAATCATCACGCGGAGGCGTGGGGATCCAGGTATCGACAGCCTGCATCAGCTCGTCGATGCACTTGTACTCAGGAGCATTCGGGTCGGTGGACTCGGAAGCCAGAGCGTTCAGCGCAGAGCCGCGGATGATGGGGGTGTCGTCGCCGGGGAAGCCGTAGAAGTCCAGAGTCTCGCGGACTTCCATCTCGACCAGCTCGAGCAGCTCTTCGTCGTCAACCTGATCGCACTTGTTCAGGAACACGAGCACGGAAGGCACGTTCACCTGACGGGCAAGCAGCAGATGCTCCTTGGTCTGAGCCATCGGACCATCGGAAGCAGCAATCACAAGGATCGCGCCGTCCATCTGAGCAGCGCCGGTGATCATGTTCTTGATATAGTCGGCGTGACCCGGGCAGTCGACGTGCGCATAATGACGACCCTGGATCTCGACATTATCTTCGCCCGTCTTGTAGTTGTGACCCTTGCGGTTGTTGGTCTGATATTCCACGTGCGCGGTGTTGATGGTGATACCACGCTCGCGCTCTTCCGGCGCCTTGTCGATGGAAGAGTAGTCAGTGTATTCGGCATCCCCGAAGAACGCCAGATACTTGGTGATCGCGGCGGTCAGGGTGGTCTTGCCATGATCGATATGACCGATGGTGCCGATGTTTACATGGGGCTTGTCTTTGACAAACTTCTGCTTAGCCATTGATAAAATCCTCCTTAGTTTGGGTGGTTTTCAAACATTTTTGTAGCCTCTCCATCATACACGAACTTTTCGCGTTTGACAAGAGTTTTTTCGTCAGCCCTTACGTTTGCGGACGACCTCGTCGGTCAGGTTCTTGGCGAGCTCCACATAGTGGCTCGGTTCCATGGTGAACTGACCGCGCCCCTGCGTTCTCGAACGCAGGTTCGTCGCATAGCCGAACATCTCGGACAGCGGAACGAAGCAGTCGATCTGCTGTGCGCCGCTGCGCTGGGTGAGCTGCTGCACGCTGCCGCGGCGGGACGAAATATCGCCGATCACGTCGCCCATATATTCGTCCGGGACGATGATGCACACCTTCATGATCGGTTCGAGCACCACGGGGTCTGCCTTCTGGCAGGCTTCCTTGAACGCCATCGAGCCGGCGATCTTGAACGCCATTTCGGAGGAGTCCACTTCGTGGTACGAGCCGTCGTAGAGCGTGACCTTGACGTCCACGACCGGGAAACCGGCGAGAACGCCCGCTTCCATCGCGCCGCGCACGCCCGCTTCCACGGCAGGAATGTATTCCTTGGGCACAGAGCCGCCAACGGTAGCGTTGATGAACTCGAAGCCCTTGCCGCTTTCGTTCGGTTCGACGGTGATCTTGACGTGACCGTACTGACCCTTACCGCCGGACTGACGGGCATACTTGGTTTCCTGATTGACCTTTTTGCGGATAGTCTCCTTGTAGGCGACCTGCGGCGCACCGACATTCGCCTCCACCTTGAACTCCCTCAGCAGGCGGTCAACAATGATCTCCAGATGAAGCTCACCCATGCCGGCGATGATGGTCTGACCGGTTTCTTCATCTGTGTAAGTCTTGAATGTGGGATCTTCCTCTGCCAGCTTTGCCAGCGCCAGACCCATCTTCTCCTGACCCGCCTTCGTTTTCGGCTCGATCGCCACACGAATGACCGGCTCGGGGAACTCCATGTTCTCCAGCACGATGGGATGCGACTGGTCGCAGAGCGTGTCGCCCGTCGTGGTGTTCTTCAGCCCGACCGCCGCGGCGATGTCGCCGGCGTAGACGTGCTTGAGCTCCTCGCGATGGTTGGCGTGCATGAGCAGGATGCGTCCCATACGCTCACGCGTATTTTTGTTGGCATTGAGCACCGTGTCGCCCGGCTCGAGCGTGCCGGAGTAGACGCGGAAGAACGCGAGCTTGCCGACATACGGGTCGGTCGCGATCTTGAACGCCAACGCCGAGAACGGCGCTTCGTCGCTCACCTCGCGCGTTTCGGTCTCGTCCGTTTTCGGGTTCACACCCTCCACGGCGGGCTTATCCAGCGGCGAGGGCAGGTAATCCACAATCGCGTCCAGCAGCTCCTGCACGCCCTTGTTTTTGTAGGACGAGCCGCAGACGACCGGGATGATCTTGTTGCTGATCGTCGCCCTGCGGATGGCTGCGCGGATCATCTTGTCGGGGATCTCTTCACCTTCCAGGTACATCATCATGATCTCTTCGTCCTGGTCGGAGACCTGCTCGAGCAGATGGTCGCGGTACTGCTTTGCCAGTTCTTCGAGAGCCGCGGGGATCTCTTCCTCCCGCATATCCTTGCCCAGGTCATCATAAAAGACATACGCCTTCATCTTGATGAGGTCCACGACGCCGCGGAACGTATCCTCCGCGCCGATGGGCAACTGCAGGGGGACGGTCGTACACTTGAGCCGCTCGTCCATCATCTTCAGGACATTGAAGAAATTCGCGCCCATCATGTCCATCTTATTGACGTACACCAGACGCGGCACATGATACTTGTCAGCCTGCCGCCAGACCGTTTCGGTCTGCGGTTCTACGCCGCCCTTTGCGCACAGCACAGTCACGGCGCCATCAAGCACACGCAGCGAGCGTTCCACCTCCACCGTAAAGTCAACGTGACCCGGGGTGTCGATGATGTTGATACGAGTCCCCTTCCAGTGGCAGGTCGTTGCCGCGGACGTAATGGTGATGCCGCGCTCCTGTTCCTGCTCCATCCAGTCCATCGTGGCGGTGCCGTCATGCGTTTCACCAAGGCGGTAATTCACGCCGGTATAGAACAAGATCCGTTCGGACGTTGTGGTCTTGCCGGCGTCGATATGCGCCATGATCCCGATGTTTCTCGTATTCTCAAGTGAAAATTGTCTAGGCATTGCGCACTCCTTTTTTGATTACCAGCGGAAGTGCGAGAATGCCTTGTTCGCCTCAGCCATCTTGTGCGTGTCTTCACGCTTCTTGACGGCGGAGCCGGTGTTGTTGCAGGCATCCATGATCTCGCCGGCGAGGCGTTCTTTCATGGTTTTCTCGCTTCTGTTGCGGCTGTAGTTGGTCAGCCAGCGCAGACCGAGGGTCTGCCGTCTTGCCGGACGGACCTCGATCGGAACCTGGTAGTTTGCGCCGCCGACACGGCGGGTCTTGACCTCCACGGCAGGCATGATGTTTTCCATCGCCTGCTGGAAAGCCTCCAGCCCGGATTTGCCGGTCTTTTCTTCCACGATCTGGAATGCACCGTACACGACCTTCTGTGCCACGCCCTTTTTGCCGTCGAGCATGATGCTGTTGACGAGCTTGGTCACCAGAACAGAGCCGTAGATCGGATCCGGCAATACTTCTCTTTTGGGAACATTACCTCTTCTGGGCACTTTGCTTCCCTCCTTCATAGAATGATTTCATAGGTACTTCGGAAAGTGCGTTTCCGTTGCGTGCCTGCCAAGAGGTTTTATCTATAAAAAACTCTTAGCAAGGCGCTGCCTTGCAAAAGGCAAAATGCTGTTGAAATTTGCGGCAGAATTACTTCTTGCCTGCCTTGGGCTTCTTCGCACCGTACTTCGAGCGAGCCTGCATACGACCCTGAACGCCCTGCGTATCGAGCGTACCACGGATGATGTGGTAACGAACGCCAGGCAGGTCCTTGACACGACCGCCGCGGATCAGCACGACAGAGTGCTCCTGCAGGTTGTGACCGACGCCGGGAATGTAAGCGGAAACTTCGTAGCCGTTGGTCAGACGCACACGGGCGATCTTACGCAGAGCGGAGTTCGGCTTCTTCGGGGT
>CALACZ010000053.1 GCA_937890735.1 uncultured Bacillota bacterium | reverse complement strand
TCGCCTGGGTCGCCTTTGTCGCCTTTCTCTCCCTTGAGCGCCGCCAGCTGCTCCGGCGTAAAGTCGGAGTAGACAAACGGATCGCCCTTCGCACCTTTTTCGCCGGGGTCGCCTTTGTCGCCTTTGTCGCCTTTTTCTCCCTTGAGGGCGGCGAGCTGCTCGGGCGTAAAGTCGGAGTAAACAAACGGATCGCCCTTCGCGCCTTTTTCGCCGGGGTCTCCTTTTTCGCCTGGGTCGCCTTTGTCGCCTTTCTCGCCCTTGAGGGCGGCGAGCTGCGCCGCCGTGAAGTCAGCGTAGACGAACGGGTCTCCCTTCGCACCTTTTTCGCCGGGGTCTCCTTTTTCGCCGGGGTCGCCTTTGTCGCCTTTTTCTCCCTTGAGCGCCGCCAGCTGCTCCGGCGTAAAGTCGGAGTAGACGAACGGGTCTCCCTTCGCACCTTTTTCGCCGGGGTCTCCTTTTTCGCCTGGGTCGCCTTTGTCGCCTTTCTCTCCCTTGAGCGCCGCCAGCTGCTCCGGCGTAAAGTCGGAGTAGACAAACGGATCGCCCTTCGCACCTTTTTCGCCGGGGTCGCCTTTGTCGCCTGGGTCGCCTTTGTCGCCTTTCTCTCCCTTGAGCGCCGCCAGCTGCTCCGGCGTAAAGTCGGAGTAGACAAACGGATCGCCCTTCGCACCTTTTTCGCCGGGGTCGCCTTTGTCGCCTGGGTCGCCTTTGTCGCCTTTTTCTCCCTTGAGCGCCGCCAGCTGCTCCGGCGTAAAGTCGGAGTAGACGAACGGGTCTCCCTTGTCTCCCTTTTCACCCGGCGCACCATCCGCGCCGATCTTGACGTCCTCCAGCGCGACGACGAGCGCCTGCATATTGCCGAGATCGACCGTCACGGTCGGCACATCGCTGCCGGTCGCGTCCGCTGCGGGCGTGGTCTGCATGACCGCCCTGTCCGGGCACGCCTGCACAATGATCTGCCGGCGGCTGACGTAGCCCTTGAGCTGCGCCGCCGCAAACTCCATGCGCACGGTCAGCGTCGCCGCGCCGGGGCGGAGAGCGAGGCTCTCCTCCTGCGTCATGGGGTAGCGCCACACGCCGTCGGCGTAGGTGATGCCGCCGTCTGGGTAGGTTTTGACCGTGCCGCCTAGGGCGACGCGCATCTGCCGTATATCCGCCGCACTGAGCGCCGCGCTTTCCGCACGGATGACGATGCCGATGTCGTAGGCGTCGCCTTGAATAATCGTGAACACTGAGTATTCCTCCTCAATTGATCTCTATCCGCTCGATGTCGTAGGTCTGCGAATAGGCATGCGTGCAGATGTAGAACTCCCCGTTGAGAGCGGACACATCGACCGTGTGGATTCTGCGCCCGAGATCCTTTTTCGTCAGCTTGGTCAGCGCCGAGAAATAGCTGTCCCATGGATCGACCGTGTCGCCGCTCAACTTCTCCGCGACCGCGCCGAGGTATATGCCGTGGCTGTCCGAGAACGCCGTCCAGTTGATAAGATACCGTATCTCGCTTATCCCTGTGAGGTCGATCGGATTGGCCGTGCGGATGTCCACACCGGAATAGTTGGTGTTTGTAAAGCTCACCGAAATTTTGTCGTCGCCCCACGTGACCGCGCCGTTGGCCTGCTTGTTGTACTGAAAAGTCACGCGCCGGTAGATCGACGGCGTGCCGATGGGGTACTCGACGAGGTACGTGCCGGAATCATACTTGACCCGCACCCTCATGCCGGGGCAGAAGTTGTAGGCGGAGTTGCACCGATACGTCTTTTGACTTGCCTCGGTCTGTCCGGGGAAAATCAGCGTCAGCCCGGTAATCGTTACAGCCGCGACCGTCGCTGTCAGGAATTCCGGCTCGGCGAGGTTTTGAGAGTTGAGTATTAAGCTCGGGTCGCCTATCACAGTATCACCGTCCTTTTCGCTTTGATGGTCATCAACGCGCCCGCCGCGAGGTTGTAGCTCCAGCCCGTCTCTTCATAGATGCCGCCCACGTCCGGGTGCTCGATGCTTATAATGTCGCCCACGCCGTGCCCCGCCTCCGCGGGCACGGTGAACGTCAGCTCCCTCGTGCCCATGAGGCTCTGATCGCGCAGTTTGTCGGCGTAAGCTTGCAGCGAGGTCTGATCCGCGATCTGCGTGACCTTTTCCGTCTGCACTATGCGCATCCCGCGCTGGAGGATTGACTTCGCGCCGAAACTCTTATTTTCCGCCGTCGCCGTCAGCACGGCGGAGCGGTCGGCGTTGTCGCAGATGCACACGAACACGTTGGGCGCGTTATAGACGTCCGTCGTCTCCGTGTAGCCGGGGGCGACGGGTCGCAGCGTCAGCCCATGACGCGCGCTGTATGAGCGCTTGATCGCGGCGGCGCTGGGTGCGGCGTACTTTTGTAAATGCGCCAGCCCATCCGCGTCGAACCAGAGGGGATTGAAACCGATCTCGCCGAGCAGCTGATTGATGATCGTCAGGTAGCTCGTGCCGATCTGCCAGTCCTCGCGGTCGGCGGGCAGCACGGCGGACGAGGCGTCCGCCAGCACAAGCGTTAACCCGCACGTCAGCAGCAGCCGCTTGATGACGTCGATGTACCCGTCGCCTGCCGAGAGATGCAGCAGCGTCTCCGTCTTAGTCGTCTGCACGACCCATCCGCGGTCGTAGGCGGTGACTGCGGTGGAGGTGACGTAGCTTTTGCGCTGGGCGCTGGTGTCCGTCGGGCGGAAGATGCCCAGCGGGGTCTCCACCCCGTCGATGATGATGCAGGGCTGAAGCTCATCCCTCAGCCAGTTTATCTCCGGCTCGCCCGCCCTGGCGGGCAGCAGCGTCGCGGAGAACGAGGTCTTCAGCGCGCCGGACGCACGGCAGGAGATGGACGGCGCCTGTGCGCTGTCCCAGCGCATCTCGCTGAGATACGCCCCATTGCGCAGCGCCTTGATCCTGTATTCGACGGTTCTGATCACTCGCGCACCTCCTCCTCAAGCTCCGTGTTGGTCACGGAAAGCTGATAACTCGTGTAAAACATATCAACGGTCTTAGTCGTCGATGTCAGAACACCGATCGCCATCTCACCGCTGTCGGTCTTCAGGCACACCACGCGCCCGAGGAGCGCCTCCAAAGCCCTCATCCCGGCGCGGTCATCCGCCCAGAATGCCGCAGAGACCGTCAGCGTCTCGTCCAGAAACTCGCTCACGTCGACCGACGGGCGCGCCTGCCCGACGATGTGATAGCTAGTCGCCTGTCGGGCGCGCGTCATGCCGTATGTGCGGTGCTGCTGCTCGCTCAGCTCCAGCCACAGCGCCGCGCGCGTTTCCACGTCGATGATGACCGGGCAGCGAGGATAGACCTCAACTATCACGGGATCGCTGATGCCGTAGTTGTTGCTCGCGGGGTAGCACCCGCGCACCTTGTAGGTGCACAGCCCGCAGGAGAGATAGTCAAGGTATTCCGTCTCCGTCACCCGCGCGACGGCGACGTCGTCGCGGTACACAAGGTAATAGTCATACCCGCCGACGTTCCACGTCAGCCGCACCGCTGCGCCCTCGCCCTGTGCCGTAAGCTGTATGCTTTCTCCTGACGTGTTGACGACAGTCAGCTCGACCGTGCCGGGCTGGCTCCAACGTCCGTAGCTGTTCTGCACGCGCACGCTCACAGTGTGTACGCCGTCCGTGAGGTACTTCGGGCTTTGCCAGCGCTTCAGCGAGCCGTAGGCAGTGGTCTTCTCCCCGTCGAGCGTCAGCTCGTATGCTTCCTGCTCGTTCGCCTGCCACTCTATGATTGGCTTTGGGCTCGCGTTTTTGACGGTCAGCCGCGGCGCACGGGGAGACCCGACAGCGACAAACTGCGCAGCGGCGCTCCACGTCCCGGCAACGCCGTCGAGGTTGTACGTGCACACGCGCCACCACCATGTGCCGCTTGCGAGCGTTCCTGCCGCGATGACGGTCTCGGTCTCCGCGCCGGTCACAGTCACAAGGTCGGTCCACGCCTCGCCGTCGGTGCTCTTTTGCAGGTCGGCCTTGGTCTGCGCCGACCCCGTGGAGATGATGTGCTGCCACGCAAACGCGACGGGGTTGTCGTTGTCAACAATTGTGCCGATAGGTGAGACCGGCGCGGAAGAAGGCACAGCATCCGTGGTGTCAATGGCGCGCCACTCCGTCACCCAGCTGTTGCCGTACTGGTCATTGCCAGCGACCGCCCACTCATACTCGCCGCTCGTCATGACATTTTCGGCGAGAGTGTAGCCGTCCGCGCTGTTTGCCACGGTGTACTCAGTGTATTCCGCCGCGTCCTTTACCCGGAGGCGCAGCTTCGTGATGACTGCACCGTCAACCGTCGTCCAGCTGAAGAGCTGAGGCTTCGTGCGGTCGAGAAACGCCCCATCTGCGGGGCTGAGCGACGTCGTGATGCTGACATATGAGGACAGCTCCACCCAGTCGGACGTGCTGGTGTAGCCGAGGGCGTCCGTCACGGAGAATTGATACTCAAAAGCCCCCTCGGGCAGCAGATTCCCCGCGACCGCCTTGCTCGTCTCCGTGCCGAAGTCCACCTCGGTGTATGCCGTCGCGCCCTTGGCTCGAAGGTGCAGCTTGATGCTTGCAACATCGGGCGTCCTATAGCTCGTGTCAACGCTGCTTTTGAGCTTCACATCAAACATCTGGGCAATCGCACGGTTGCAGCGGGCTCCCGTTCGCGGGGATGTACTGTCGGCGATTTTATGACACTGCCCATCGCCAAATTCAAGCCGCAGATACGGTTTACTGCTGCCATAGGCTGTCTGCACGTAGGCTGTCCAGTATGCGTCGTCATACGGCGTGCTCTCATCTTTTAAGCAGTACAGAAGACCGTTGTCGAGTATCCGGCGTATTTTATAGGTGAAATAAGCCGGTGCGATGTCGCAAGTGACATAGCCGCCGGACGATGCGAACCGTCCGAACCCGATGTAATCGACCCCCGGCAGCGACGCATAGGTAAGCGATGATACGTCCACTGGCGCGCTCAACGCGCGGAATTCGCACTCCGGCGCGCCCCAGCCAGAGACCTCAACGCCGTACCCGTATGCGGCGACAGCCGCATTGGTGATGGGGCTGTACAGCTTTGAGGCAGGAACGGTAAAGCCATTACAGACGATGCTGTGCAGATAACCGCCCTGGAGGACGACCTGCCCGGAGCCCTGCTCGCGATAATAAATATCCTGCCCGGATATTTTAACTGACGCAGTCGGGTATAAAGTCACCGTCTCGCTCATCACGTCACCCCCATTCGGCTGTATCGCTCAAGATTGTCAAAAAAGTCTATGATGTCCTGCATTGATTGCAGGGAGCTAGCGTCAACGGTCATGTTTTCTATGACGACCGTGGCGTGCTCGCCGCGGGTCTCCTGCGCGGTGCGTATCTGCGCGCCCTGCGGCAGATACACGGTCTCCGGTCCCGTCTCGCCCACGCGGGTCATGCCCCCGCGCCAGTAGTCCGTGCCGCCCGCGTTGTAGCCATTCGCGACCCACTTGCCGCTCGCGTCCTGCACCCAGCCGCCCGCGCTGGCGCGCTGGCTGCCGTATTTCGCCTGCTGCATGTGCGACATTTCGCCGGTCGTGTTCATGCCATAGCCCAGGGCGACGCCGATTTTACCGAAATCAAGCGTCAGCAGCCCGACAAGCACGTCCTTCGCGTCGAGGATCCACGCCACTGTGCCGCGCAGGGCGTCAAACGCCGTCCCGAGCGCCGGGATTGCCGCGCTCGCCAGCGACTCGATTGGTTCGAAGAGCTCGACAGCGAACTCAAGCAGCTGCCCGAAGCTGTCCACGATGCCGGATTCGACGAGCTCCGAACCCAGAGATTCGACAAGCTCGGCGGACTTGTTCAACGCCTTTTCCATGTGCGGCGCATACTGGAGGCTGATCTGGTCGGTCACTGCCTCCTGCGTCTTTTTCAGCCGGTTCTGCGCGTCGTCCACAGCCTTGAGCGCCTCAAGGTCATCCTCGCTGAGCACTGCGCCCATGCGCTCCGCCTCGTCGCCGTAGGCGCGCAGCGCGTCCGTTCCCTCCTCGATGAGGGGGTTGAGCTGCTGTGCGCTCTCGTTGATCAGTCCCATCGCCGCCGCGTCGCGCTCGGTCGTGTTGCCCATTTCGCCGAGAGCGTCTATCACGTCGAGGAACACGTCGTAGCTGTCGCGAAGACTGCCGTCTGTGTTGGTGATGCTGACGCCGAGAGCATCGAATTTTCCGGCATACTCTTCGTTGCCGTTTGCGGCGTCTGCCATGTTTTTCGTCAGGTCCTTGAGCGAATCCGTGAGAGTGTCCGAGCTGACGCCCACGAAATCAGACGCATACTGGAACTTTTGCAGCGCGTCGGCGCTGACGCCGGACACGCTCGAAAGCTTCAGCAGCTCCTCCGCCCGCTGTCCGCTCTCCAGCGTCATCTCGTCGAGGGCGTTTTTTGCCTTAACAGCGGCGACGACAAGCCCGGCGACAGCGCCCGCCGCGGCGACGGCACCAGCGCTTACGCCGCCCAGCCCATTCAAAGCCTTCGTTGCTCCGTCGGGCAGATCTATTCCTAGTTTGCTGCTCACCGTGCCGACGGCGTCGCCCAGCTCCACGGTCTTGGGCTCAGTGTCCTTTATCGTGTCGCCGAGCTTATCGGTACTGTTCTGCGCGTCCTCCTCGGCGGATTCAAGCGCCTGTATCTGCTCCGCCGTGGCGTCCATCGCGTTGCCGAGCTGGGCTGCCTCCGCCTGGGTGTTGTTCAGGCTGACCTGCCAGCTCTTCGTGCGTTCGTCCGCCTCGCCGTATGCCTGGGCGCTGTCTCGGAGCGCCTTTTCAAGGGTCTCTATCTTTTCCCGGAGCGTCAGCACCTGCCGCTCCTGCACGTCGTACTTGGCGCGCAGCGCCTCCACGCTGTCGGCGTTCTCGGCAAACTCTGCGGAGGTGAGCTTCATTTCGCTGTTGAGGACGCGGAGCGAGCTGTTGATCTCCTTCACGGCATTTTTATACGCCTGTTCACCAGTCAGCTCCAGCTTGGCGGATATTTTTCGCTGTGCCATTAAAACGTCACCCCCTTAAAAAAGTCTCTCAAACTCTTCTGTTTCGGCGCGCCCCTGGGTGGGGGCGGCGGTGCCCATCTGGGCACAGGCTCCGGCGCGGGCGGGGCAAGCGCCTCGCACAGCGCGTCCAGCCGCGCCGGAGACATATTGTCCCAAAAATCGTGCTCAGACCCGTTAAAGCGGGAGAGCCAAACGGCGAGGGGCAGGGCATAGTCAAGCTCCTGCCCCTCGCCGGTCAGTTTTTTGGTGTATCCTCCTCCGCCGCCTCGGCGGCGGAGTCGTCTGTGTTGTCGGCGGCAGCCTTGCTGCCGAGCACGGCGGCGAACACAAGCGCGTTGACCTCGTTGACAAGATCGACGGCCGTGCCGTGGTAGTCCGTCTCCAGCATTGCGGAGACCTGCGCCGTGGTGTAGCGCGTCTTGCTGCCGTCGCGGCGGTGCGCGTCGTTGATCATCGCGGTCAAGAACGTGAGCGCACAGTAAAAGCTGCCCGCGTTGAGGGCGTTCTTGACCCCGCCGTAGACATAGTCCACATCTGACAGCACGGCAAAGTTGCAGCGCAGGGCATAGGTCTCGCTGCCGAGGGTGAAATCAAGCTCTTTCGGTCTTATATCCATCGCACAGCCCTCCGTCAGGTCGTCATGCCGAGCATGGCCTTGCACCAGGCGACGGCCTCCTCCTCGGTGTCCACCTCGGTCTGCTCGATCATCAGCGGCGCGGGCGTGCCGGTCCTGTGATCAGGTGCCATGAACTCGCCGGTCGTCGTGGGCGTGACCCACGTGATGCTGTCATTCTCGGTGTTGTAGGTCGTCTCGGGCGGACCGAACTGAGCTTTACGGACGAAAACGCAGAAAAAGCTGTCGTCAGAATCGTTATCATCTGCGGGGGCATAGTAGGCGTAGCCGACAGGATGTCCCGGCGTCGTCTCGCCGTAACCGATATTCTTGACGGTCTTTTCGGTCTGCGCCGTGCCGACCTTGATCTTGACCTCGGTCTCCTGCGCCTGATAAAGCATTTTCTGCATCTCAAGCTTCAGCGCGTCCACGCCAAAGGACACGCTGCCGCCGGTCAGCTTGCGCTTGAAGCGGCGCAGCACGCCGGAGGCGTAGAGCCGACCCTCGGCAAATCTGAAGCCGAGCGTTGCCGTGATGCCGTGTCCGATGGCGGCGCAGTCGGTGTAGCTGATCGTGCCGGTCTCGGTGTTGTAGTTGTACACGCCCGCATAAAAGTCACGCAGACCGTATACTATGTATTCATTCTTGCTGAGAGTTGCAGTGTCGGGCATTTGTCACACTCCTTTTTACAAGTCTTTCGATTTTAGCCAGTCGTCATAGATGCGCGTCTGCACGGCGAGTATCTGGTCGGCGCAGCCCTCAAGGGCGGTGCGCATCCATTGATAGGCTTTCTTGTTCCGCCGAGGCGCACCGAACTCAAGCACGAAGCCGACATCGTTGTTGGTCATCTTTATTGCTTGACCGCCCTTGCGCCGTCCCTTGATGCTCACGCGCCGGAGCTTCGCGCCGACGTACATATCCTTGCGCGTCCCGCGCGGGTAAATGAGGTAGTAGAGCTTGTTGTCCTTGCTCCGTTTTTGCACGGAGACAAGGCTGCCGAGCAGCTGCCGCGTGTCTACGAGACCGAGCTTTTCGAGGTTGGCGGTCATGGCGCGCAGGGCGATGTCGGCGGAGGACCTGAGCATTTTATCGACGACGCTGTCGGGTATCGCCTCCAGCGCCGCCATGTCGAGCATGAGCTTGTCGATGCTCTGCGCCAAAAATTTAGCCATAGTCCACCGCCTCGCTGCCCTCGAACTCAAGCACCCAGTGTTGGCTGTCGCCGTCGCTCGCGTCCTCCGCCGTCGGGAACGTAAACCCCGCCAGAAATACCGCCCTTTTGAGGCCTTTCAGCTTCCCCTCCGGGTTGCGCCCGGGGGGGAGATAATAGTGCAGCTGATAGAGGTACACGATGCGCCGCGGCGCGCCGCCAGCGTGCAGCCGGGGGTACTCCGCGCGGTTGTAGGTACAGTATTCGTCCGGCTCTTCGCCGGGCGCGGGGATGTAGCTGTCGGGGCGCACGGTCGGCACGATCGGCCCGACCGCCGCCACAAGCGCCGCGTTGAGGCTCATGACGCACCCCCCAGCTCGCGCAGCTCCGCGAGGATCTCCGTAAACCCGCCCCGGTCGCCGTACTGGTTGACGTAGGTGATGTTGTACGTGTCCCCGTTGTACCTGATGAGGTACAGCCGGGATATTTCGACCGGCGGCGTGCGGATGAGGAAGCGCACCTTGACCGTGCCGAGATCCGCCCCCTGCCGAAGGCTCTCCGTCCCGCTCTGGCGCGTGAACTGCGCCCAGCAGCGCTGGATCGGCTTGTCCTCCGTGGTTGCGTACCGTGCGGCGTCGTGGGTCTGCACTCGCTGGATGATCTCAATGCGCTTGTCCAGCGCGCCCGCATCTACGTTGAGCTCAGTCATCGTTGTCCTCCTCGTAGCTGTCGGCAACGACCTGCGCCTCCGCGTCCAGCTTGAGCTGGTTGATCACCGGGCGCAGCCCGCGCGGCATTTCTGCCTCCGTGCCGACCGCGTCCCTGTGGTCGTAGTAGTACAGCGTCAGCCCATGCACCACGATGTCATACCGCGCGGCGTTGTCCGCCGTGCGGTAGATACCCGCCCCGGTCAGATACTCCTCCGCGCCCGTGAGCAGCGACGCGATGAGGGTGTCCTCCGCGTCGCCGTCCACGCGCATATACGCCTTGCACGCAGCGAGGCGGTCAGCGCTCACGCTCGCCATTCTCAGCCGCCGCTCGCGGTCTTGGGCAGCGTCGCGATGACAAAGCCCTTGTGGCGGATGATATTTCCGCCGACCATCGCGTCGCCGAGGATGGTCAGCATGCGCTCCTCGCCCTTGATACTCTCATCGACACGGATGGAGTAGTCGCCGAAGAGACCCAGCTCGTAGTTGAGCGGATCGCCGTAGAGCATGGTCTGTATATCGGCGGAGCTGGACGCGGTCGCACCGGAGAGGGAGGTCAGCGACGATACTATGCAGTACGGCACGCTGTTGCCGCCGTCCTCGATGCGCCCGGTGTTGGGGTTGCCCGCGTCGGGGATGACCTTAAAGACGCGCTCCTTGTTAGCGTTGCGTATCTTGCCGATGGCCTTGAGGTCGGTCTTGGTCAGGTACAGCCTCGCGCCCGCGCCGATCTCGCTGTCGCTGCCGTAGGCAAAGTACAGCGTGTCGAGCAGGTTTTCGTCGATGGCGCTGATGTTCTCCGTCGCGTATATGGCAGCTCCCGCCGCGTTCTTCGCGGTCTTGATGCCGTACATGTCGGGCGTCGCCTGCCCGTCGCCGTTGACGATCAGCTCCGCCAGCTTGCGGTACATGGCGCGCATCGCCATCCCGTATATCTTGCCGTAGTAGTCCGCGGGGCTGAGGCGGTTGATGTTGCGGTCAACGTAGCTCGTCACGTTCATCTCGTAGGGGTTGATTCTGGCAACCCCAAACGTCGGGTCGGCGGAGGCGGTGCGCGCCTTGCCCGCGTTGGTCGTGACCTTGCCGGTCTTGGCGTCGGTCTCGCTGATCACGTAGGGCTCGCTGAAGCTGCCCATGCCGGTCATGCTCTGCACAAAGACCTGGTTGACGATGGAGCTGGGGTTGGTGCCGATGAGGTCTCGGATGTCCGTGCCAGCGCCGGATGGCTCCACGATCGTGCCGGTGGCGAGAGTCGTCGCGTTACGTATGCCGCGCAGCACGTCCAGCGTGGAAAACTGCACCACGCCGTGGTTGCGCAGGATGTTGCCGCGTTCCTCGGCGATGTCGCGCGCCTCCGCGCCGGTCGGCGCGTTCTCGATGACGCGGCGCTCCTGCTCGCGCACGAGGTTGTTCACGCGGTCGATCTCCGCGTTGAGGTTGTCCACCTCCTGCATTGCGGAGGCGTAGTCTGCCTGGTTGCTTGCCTCGTATGCGGCAGTCGCGCGGTCAAGCGCGGCGGTTCTCGTCGCCGCGAGGTCAATGAGCATCTGTTTGAGATTCATTTTTTCACGCTCCTTAATATCTGTTCTTTTCAATTTCAAGGCGGGCTTCGTCCCGCCATGTCATGGCCGGGGCAGGGTCAAGGACGGGGTGCCCGTCCGCCGGGGTCGCGCCGCGGGCGACAAGCTCGGCGTACTTGGCGCGCAGCTCCGCCGCACTGGGCAGGGCCGCGCCGTTGACAAGTCCTCGAATGCTGCTGCCCACGGCGTTGACGATGTCGCCGGGCAGTGCGGCTGACGCATCGTCCTGGTAGAGTATCTCGTCGGCCAACCCCATCTCCACGGCGTCCTGCGCCGGGATCCATGTCTCGGCGCGCATCAGCTGTGCCAGCCTCTCGCGCGTCGCCTTGCCGCGGCACTTGCTCTCGTAACCGTTGAGGATAGATTCGGTGATGCTGTCCAGCAGCTTGATGCTCTCGCGGTGGTCGTCGCGGTTGCCGGAGGTCGAAATCGCTGGCAGGTGCAGCATGATCTGCGCCACCGGCGACATCTGCACCGTGCCGCAGCCGGATATTATCGTGCTTGCCGCGCTCGCCGCGAGCGACTGCACCACCGCCACCGTGCGGCAGCTCGCCCCGCGCAGCAGGCTGAATATCTCAAAGCCCGCGAACACGCTGCCGCCGCCGCTGTTGACCTCCACGACAAGCTCATCGTCGGTGTTGCCCCGGAGGGCATTGCGCACGGCAAGGGGAGAAAATGCCGTGATGCCGAAGTAGTCGTACAGCCACAGATCATCGTCCGCGACTACTGTCCCGTTGAGTGTCAGTCTGATTCGTATCGCCTCCTTGATTTCGATTCTCGCTCAGCCGCTCCCACGCGGCGAGCGGCACATAGTTGAGAGATGCGTAGCGGTCGTCGCCGCCCTCTACGTCGGACAGGTCCTCCAGCGCGCGGATGTCGTTGACGCTGTACGCGCCGATCTCGCGCATCACGCGGTACCATGTGCCGCGACTGGCGTAGTCGCCGCGCAGCTCCGCCATCATGTTCATCCGCACGCGGTAGCGCCGCGTTTCGCCCGGCGGCAGGAGCTTATAGACAAGCTCCTCCTCGTAGGCTGTCACCTTGGGGTGCAGCGTCCCAACGACGTACTCGATGGCGTTTTGCTCGTTGCTGCTGTAACTCTGCTTCCCGGCTTGGAGCTTATAGAGCGGTACGCCGAAAAATCGGGCGATGTCCTGCACGCTCAGCTCGGTCTGCTCCACAAACTGCGCGTCGCGGTTGCTCACGGCGATGGGCTTGTACTCAAGCCCGAAGTCGAGTATTGCGATCCGCGCGGCGTTTGAGGGGCCTGCGTGACGCTTCTCCCAGTCCCGGCGCAGCAGCTCCTTTTTGGAGATCTTGACCTCCTCGCCGTTGATGGTCGTCGTCACCGTGCCGCTCAGATCGGTCGCGGTTTGCAGCACGCCCGCGGGCTGTCCGCCGTTGACGTAGTAGTTTAAGTTATACTGCTGGGCGGCGCGCGCCGCGCCGATGGTCTCGCTCGCGCGCTGGAGAGTGCTGATGCCCTGCCACCCATTGCGGGAGTAGCCCATGATGTGCACCATGTCCATCCGGTGCACGGCCATCGGCTCGCCGGTAAAGGGCTGTATCACGCTGTACCAGACGTGCCCCTCCGTGTCCAGCCATGGGGTCACAAGCTCACCCGGCACGGGGATCAGCTCCCGCGGACGCAGCGTCGCCGGGTCGCGGCTGATCCAGATGTAGCCGTTGCCGGTGCACTCCACGTTCGCCTCGACCATCTTTTTCATCGCCGTCGGCGTCTGCGCCTCGTTCGGGCGGACAGTCAAAAGGTCGTTGAGCCAGTGGTCAACGCGCTCCCGCGTCTCCCTGTCCATCACGTACACCGGCAGCTTGCCGATGCTGTCCGACAGCACCTCAATGCAGCGGTTGACGGCGGACAGCTTCATCGCGTTCGACGCGGCAGAGGATGTCACCGCGTCCCCCATGGGGTAGCCCGCCGCGGCGAGCGTCGCAACGGTGGTGTCGTTTCGGATGTGGGGCGGCGCGCCGCCCAGCGTTGCGCGGATGCCGCGCACAAGTGGATTGCTCATGTGTCGCCATCACCTCCCTTAATCATCAGCGCCGCCGCGGCTATCAGCAGCACCCCGCCGACGATGAGCGCCGCGGGTATGCTCAGCAGCGCGACCCCGGCGGTCATCGCCGCCGCGCCGAGGATCACAAACAGTGTTGCCATATTTGCCTCCCGTGCCCAGATGGGCACATCTCATAATGTCCAGTTTTCGTCTATACGATCGGCGAGCGTCGGGCTGTCGCGTCTGATCAGCGCGAGCCCCAGCGCGTTCATCGCCGCGGCCACGGGGTCAATGCGCTCGGTGTCGTCCTTGTGCCGCTTTGATAGCTTAATATCGCCGTAGTTGTCCTTGACCTCATTCGCGTTCGCCAGGCACCACATAACGAGAGGGTTTTCCTCCAGCACGACGCGCCCCTGCAGCAGCATTGTCCTGAATTCCTTCGTCGCGAGGTTTTGCCCCGCGCATGTCTGCCGGATCTCGACAGTAAAATCCTCGTTGTTGCGGTCGGTGCACATCTTGATGGCGAGGTCCGTCGCGTTATGCCCGTCGTAGCCGACGTGCTGAATCTGCCAGCCGTGTTTGCGCTCGTTCTCGCAAAACCAGTTTTCCACATAGCTGTTGTCCGTCACGTCGCCCGGGGTGAGAATGCAGTGCCCGGTCTTCGTCCATGCCAGATACGGCACGCGGTCGCTCTTCATGTGGCGCGCCGCCTGATTTTCGGGCATAAAGCCCGCGGCCTTGATCGCGACGCGGTCATCGTCCAGCAAAAACACCGCCGCCGCGCCCGTGAGGTCAACGCGCTTGCCGAGGTCAAACCCGCCGTAGCACTCGCGCCCGTCTGTCAGCGCGGCAAACTCCTCGGCGCTGATCTGCGCCGCGCGGGCGAGCCGCATCTGCTCTTCGTCGAGATAGCGGTTGACGCTGCCGGTCTGCCATTGGCACATACGGCGCGTCAGAAACTGCCGTATCTTGTCCGGGTCCTTCGATCCATACGCCGCGTTGTACTCGCTCTCGATCTCCTTGAGGAGGTACTTGCTGTAAGCGTTGGGATAGCGCAGGCAGGGATTCGGCATGACCCACAGGCTTTTGTCATGCGGATCGACGCCCTCCGGCAGCTCGCGGATCATCACGAAATACGTCTCGTCGACGACCTCCCCGCTCAGTACGCGCCTGGCGTACTCCTCCTCGCGGTAGCACGGCTTGCTCTGCGCGTCGTCGCCCGCGGTGGTTATCACGTCCAGCAGCGCCTGCGGGCGCTTGCCGAAGGAGTTGAGCCCGATGTCGTAGATGTCGGACGTCGGGTGCGCGTGGTACTCGTCGACGACGAAGTACGTCGGCGCACCGGAATCCTTGTTCTTCGTGTCTTTGGACAGGGCGCGCATCCAGCCGCCGCGCGTCTTGTGCGTCACGGGGTTTGCCTTGGGGATGTTCAGCCGCTTCGCGATGGCGGGCGATGCCTGGGCGATGGCTTTTGCGTCGCCGAAAACTCGCTTGGCCTGCGTGCGGTCGACAGCCGCACACTCCACCTCCGGCAGCATTTCAAAGCGTGCCAGCTCCGGATGATACGGCGGGTACATCGCGTCGCCGCACATGTGGTACAGACACTGTCCGGACTTTTCGGTGCTCTTGAAATTTCCGCGGGCTCGCTTGTTGTACGTGCGGGAGAACCGCCGCGCGCCGTCGTCGGCGTTGACCCAGGCATACACGTTGCTCAGGTCAAACACCTGCCACGGCTGAAGCTCTATCGGCTGCCCGCTCTCAACGCCGCGCACCTGACGGCACTGCCCGAACCAGCGGATGATGCGGTCGGCGCGGGTCGTGTCGAAGATGTACGGAAATCCCGGGGTGTTCTGCCGCTTGAGGTCGCGTAGGAAACGCTCGCACGCCTGTATTTCCGCTGGGCAGCACATGGCACGCAGCTTGCCCTGCGTCACCTGCTTTGCGTAGACCGCCGCGGGATGGTGCAGCCCGCTCTGTCTCCGCATCGGCATCAGCCGAAGAGATCCGCGTCGGGATCGTCCGCCGCCTCGGCGGCCTTCTTTTTGGCAAGCCCCGCGCGGCTCGCGGGCGTCAGCCCGAGCCGGTCAGCGTACTGGAGTATCAGCCGCTCCTGACTGCGCAGCTGGCTGTCAAGATCCTGCATCTGCGCCGTCAGGTCGAGCAGCTCCGCCACGTCGAGCCCCTTGGTCCTCGTGAGGCTCGCGAGCTTTTTGTACATTTTGCAGGTGCGGTCACGTCGAGAGAGCATAGAGCAGTACAGCCCCAGCACCTCGCTGTCGAGATCGTCCAGCAGCTCCACGTTTGCCGCGGCGAGTCGGTCAAGCACCTGCGTCCAGTAACGCAGCGCGGCGCGGTCGCCCTTGGCCACGTAGGCGGGCGGCACGATGTTCAGCGTCTCGCGCTGGGGGATGGTCGCGGCTTCCGCCTCGATGCGGGCCTGCTCCTCGGCGAGCGTCATGTTTTTGGTCATATTCTCGATTCGCTTGGCTTTCGGCGGCACATGGCTCACCTCCTCAAATTTTGATCAGGGACTTTTTTGCACACGAGAGGGGGGCGGCGGTAAATGGCGCCCCCCTCCAAAACTTTTTCGGGGTGGGGGGTGGTCTTGAATCGCGCGGGCGACGCGCTCGCACTCGCGCGGCCGCGACGCTTGGGCGCGGACGTAGCCTCAGCAGCGGAAACGGCGTCAAAAACGTCGCTTATCGCGCTGCTCCTGCGCAGTTTTGATGTCGTGGTGGCGCTTGCAGAGGCTTTGCAGATCGTCCGGGTCGGTGAACACATCCCAGTCACCTCGATGCGGAATGATGTGGTCGACGACCGTCGCCGGTGTGCGATGGCGCGGATCACTCGGCGGATATTGCCGCGCGCACTCCCGGCAGAACGGCTCCCGCAGGAGCTGTGCCGGGCGCAGCCTCTCCGTCCAGATGGGCAGCATGTACCAGCCGTGATACCCCGCGCTCGCCTTGCGCTGTTCGCGCGGCTTGTGCCTGGGGCACCAGCCCTCGCGCGTTAGTACGCCGCACCCTGCATGGTTGCATGGTCTCAATGGTTTGCTCGCCATGGGCTATCACCTCCATCGTCCGAGCAAATCAAAAGAGCCGGAGCCAACAACACAGCGCACGCATTGCGCTTGTCATTGGCTCCGGCTCTCAAAGCACTGACCCTCTCGGATGTCTATCCGATGTTCGGTTTTGCAGTCCGGGCAGTAGACCAAAAGGTTGACTGCCGCGGCGTCCGGCGGGATCTTCATCAAATGCCGATTCCGCCGGCAGGTCGGGCACACAAGAAACCCGTTCCTTACAGTTAGCATTATACACGATTTGTTGAGTGTTTGCAATATGTTTAGCCTCCTCTTGTCTAAAAATAATACAGGTTTCAAGCCAGAAAAATTAAAATAAAAAGTACATTCTCCTCGTGCCCAGATGGGCACAGCCTCGCCTACCTGCGCCGCCTCGGTGAGCGTCTGCGGCGGCGGAGCGCGTTGTCATATGCGAACTCTATATACTGATACTCGCCCTTCGCGCGCACGTCCTTAAATACCGTCGTGTTCTTCGGCACGCGCAGCGTCGTATCATCCGGTACCCAGAAGCTCTCGGTCTCCGGCTTTTTAACATTGCGTGTGTAGCTCCATGATCTCTGTCCGACCTTCTCGCGCGCCTCCTTGCACATGTAGCGCGCCAGCGTCTCATAGTTGCGCTTGGCGTCCACGCGCAGCGCGGCGAACTCCGTCTCTCCCTGCCCCCACAGCCGGTGCAGCTCGGCGTAGTCCTCTCCGCCCGTGGCGTTGGCCACGATGTGGATGTGCCAGCGCCCGTCACCGTGCCGGTGCTCGATCGACCAGAACATCACCAGCTCCTGCCCACGTTCCCGGCGCGCCGCCTCCGCCTTCCGGCGGAACCATCCAAGCTTGTTTGTCACCTGCTTGCGCGTCTCGGGCAGGTGGTCGTCGTCAAATGTCAGACAGCCGACGATGTCGCCCTTGATAAAATTCGCGGCGAGCAGCCACTTAAGCTTTTGCCATGACAGCTTATCGTTGACGATCCTCTGCATCTCGTTCGTGGGATTTGACTTCCGCCCGCGTCCGCGCCCGGTCGGTGCGGTGCGCGGCTTGTACAGTGCCTCGGCGACCAGCGGGCCCGCCGACTTGATCAGTTTTTTTTGCATATTTCCTCCGTGATAGTCGCCCTCGACCCTCACGGCGCTCGGCTCATCCTCCTTTCAATTCCGGGTGCCGCTCGTCGAACGACACGAATTTACTGCCTACGTACTGTTTTATCTCGCGGTCGAGGCAGGCTTTATAATAAGCCTGCTCCCGGTCGTCGCTGCCGTCCTCCTCGCGGAGAGCGTCATACTCATTGTAGGCGGCGGAGAATGCCGCCTCAAACTCGGTCAGCCGCTTTTCGCCCCAGCCGAGGCGACCGAGGGCGATAGTCGCGATGTCGGTGCAGAATCCGATCTCCAGCAGCCGCGCCGCGTGGGCATATTGCAGCGCCTGCTTCTCTATGCGCGCCATCAGCGCATTGCGCTTAGGCATCGTCGTCACCTCCCATCCTCATCTCATCCGTCCGCCCGAGGAGATAGTCCAGCGACACATCAAGCGCATCCGCTACTGAGATCAGTCTGTCCACGCTGGAAACGTCAACGCCGTAGCCGAATGGCGTCGGAACGCTGATACTGTCAATACACTTCCCGGAGAGATAGTCCGGGGCTGAAAAGCTGACCCCATTCAGCTTGCATTCTTCACTCATTTCTAGAAAGTCCACACCCTGCGCCGTGCACGCCGCGTTCATCCGCTGCCAGAGGTCTCGGATTCTTCTGATTGTGGCGAAGTTTTCAGCCACAACCGCCGCCTTTTTCGCCGCCTTGTCGGTCTTCGCGTCAGCTCTGAGCTTGTCTTTTTTTCCTTTCATCCGCTGGCAGCTCTTTGAGCAGAACACGAGGTCAGGACAGGTGGCACAGCAGCCGTGCCCGCAGTAAGCATATCCGCGGTAACCTTGAGAGTAGAGCTTGTCCAGTATCTTCGACTGGTTGATACACTCGCCGCCGCCTGCACACTTACGGCAGTCGAGATCCCGCAGTCTCAGAATGTCCTCTCCCATGAGCTTGGTCAGCACCGCACCGAGCCGCGACACGTGTCCGGTATACAAGTTCCGCGCACGGTTGATTATCTCTCGCTGCACGTCCTCCGGCAGCTTGGCAAGCTCAAGCGCCGCAGCCTCGTTAAGTGTGCCCGTCTCGTAATATGCCTTGCTTATGTCCGGGGCAAGACCGTCCTTGATCTGTTTAAGCCTGCCGAGCTTGCTCTTGCTGATCTTGCACGCCTCGGCAACGTGGTCGCGCATGCGGCCGGGGAACTCGACGCCCTGCTCCTTGAGCCTGTACAACAGCGCCTCCACGCGCTCCGCCTGTTTGCGCAGCTCAAGGTCTGAGATCTTGCGAGTGTCGGCATTGGCGTAGATAAGCCGGAGCTCCTGTAAATCGGCGCTGTCGGCGCACGCCTCCACGATGGCGGGGATGGTCGTCCAGCGCTCGCCGCCGTCCTTGTCGTCGCGCAGCTGCTTGAATGCGGTCAAGCGCCTGTGCCCGCTGACGACAATGTACCGCCCCGGCGCGTCCGGGTTCGGGCGCACGCGGATGGGCTGCTGCAAGCCGATCAGTTCGATGTTTGCCATCAGCGCGCCGATGTCGCTCATTGCGTAAAAGTTCTTTGCGTCTGCGCCGATTTTGTCGATGTCTATGTACTCTATCTGCTCGCGCCCCGTGCCCATCTGGGCACCGGCGTCCTTGAGCACGCTGGCGAGGTCAAATGTCGCCATCACTGCACCCCCTTGATGAGGCACTCGACGAAGTGCCGGTAGTCTACTGCCGCCGCGCTCCTCGGGGAGCATACTATCAGCGGCTCCTGCTCGAATGTCATGTCGTCTGCCTTGACCGTCCGGCGGATGTGCGGGAACACCGGCAGCCCGGAGGCGCGCAGTTCGTGCTCGGCGCGGACGATGTTGTCAGACCGGTACCACATCGTGGGCAGGATGCCCGCGACGCGGAGCTTGGGGTTGATCCGCTGCATGTTGCGGATCTGCTGCATGACGTTGGCCATGCCGCGCAAAGAGAATGCGTCAAGCTTTATCGGGATTACTACCTCGTCCGCCGCGAGGAGCGCCGCGGCGCTCGCCGCGTTGAATGCTGGCGGGCAGTCAACGATCATCCAGTCGTAGCTCGCCGGGCTGCCGTCGGGGCAAGCCTCGGCATGAGCTGCCAGCTCTCTGAGACACGCCGCCGAGGCGTCGCCGGTCTCCACCTTGCTCAGATCGAGGTCCATCAGGCTATCGTCCGCCGCGAGGATGTCGATCCCGGCGTACCGGCTGTGCTCGGTGCCAGCAAGAGCGTAAGCCCCGGCATCGTTGCCGCGATACCTCAGTACGTCCCCCAGCGTCCGCGGGTGCATTTTGTCCCGCTGCAAAAATTCCGTGCAGTTGCACTGGCTGTCTGCGTCCACGATAAGGACGCGCTGCTTGTGCTGTGCGGCGAGTATCGCCGCCGCGTTGATCGCGGTTGTCGTCTTAGCGACCCCGCCCTTCAGGTTACAGATAGCGACAGTATGCATTTTTTGACCCTCCCGGTTCTCTTTTCGTTTTCCAGCCGCTGTATTTCCCTCGCGAGGGCTCGGCTTCATCCGGCTCTCGCGTCGGTGTAATCTTGAAGCATTCGTGCCCGACCCATTCGCGCCCGAACGGCGCGCGCACGGTGTAGCGGACGCGGCAGTAGCCGTGTGCCGCGTTGATGTACTCGACCACGCCCTCAACGTCTGACGCCTGCATCCATGCCGGGCGCGGGATGCCGAGCCCCTTGCCCGCCTCGCTCCATGCCGACGGCACAAAGCGGAGCGTATCGCCTATCTTGATCATCTTGCCCCTCCTCAAAACGGCAGCTCGTCGTTGTCGTCGGTCAGCTCCTCGAACTTGACCTGCCCTACCGCCGCCTTTTCTGCGGCGACCGCCCTGGACGCGCGGCGTATCTCCGCCTGCGTCTCGCGGTAGTTCTTGAACTTTTCGGTCAGCGTCTGCACCGCGCCGTCAAACTCCAGCTCGTACTTGGCGCGCGTGCCCTCCTTGTTTTTGGCGACGTACAACACACGGTCACTGCGGTAATCGTTCGGGTCGCTGGGGTACACCAGCAGCGCGCAGTCTGCGTCCTGCTCTATCTGCCCCGATTCCCTGAAGTCCGCCATGCTCGGCGGGATGGGCTTGCCCTTTTCCTTCTCCGGGCGCTTGAGCTGGGCAAGGGCTATCACCGTCACGCCGTTCGCGCGCCCGAGGCTGTGCAGCTCCTGTGATATTTGCGTCACCGTCTCATAACGGCTTTGCTTGCCGCCCCCCGCGATCAGCTGGAGGTAGTCGATGAAAATCACCTGATACCTCCGGCTGAGGCACAGCGCCCGGATGTCCCGGACGGTCATGCCGCCCGCGTCGATAAGCTCAAGCTTCAGCGCGGCGAGCTGCTCCGCCGCCCGCGTCAGCGCCAGCCAGTCGGCGTCGCCGAGATCGCGGTCCTTGATCTTTTTCAGCGGCACCCGGCTCAGATGACACATCAGCCGGTCTGTCAGCTTCGACGGGCTTGTCTCAAGGCTAAAAAATCCTACCCGGTACTTTTTCGCCAGCTCCGCCGCCATCTGGAGGCTGAGGAGCGTCTTGCCGCTGGACGGGTACCCGCCGACGATCATCATGTCGCCGAGCTCCACGTACAGAATGCCGTCCAGCCGCGCCATGCCAAACCGCAGGTACTCCGGGCGCGTCTCGTTTGCCCGGTCGCAGAATGTGGACGCCGCGTCCATTGCGGACACGATGCGCAGGTGCTTTTTGTCGACGAAGAGGGAGTTGAGATTGGCCATCTCCTCCTCGGCGGCGGTGTACGTCTCGGCGTAGGCCACGTTGAGCGCCGCGGGCTGTATCAGCTCCATCCGCCGCTGATCCTTGAGCATTGCGGCGTAGTAGGAGAGGTCGACGATGCCGATCGTCTCCATCTGCCGGATGATGACCTTGTACGTCTCTCCCAGCTCGTGCTCCAGCGTCACCGCGTCGATCGGCGCGCCCTTGCCGTGCAGCCGCTCCATTGCGGAGAATACCTCGCGGTATGCCTCCGTGCCGAAGTCCGCGGGAGACAGCGCGGCGAATGCCTCGCCCGCCTTGTCCGGGCGGCGCAGGATCGTGCTCAGTATGCCAAGCTCTATCTCGTCCGTATGCATCACAGCACCTCCCGGCTCTCTGCCCAGCCGCCCGTGTCCGCCGCTCTGGCGGTGGGCGTTATCTCATCGCGCCAGCGCTGCCCGTTGAGCCAAGAGGACGGGTACGGTATGCCTATCCCTCGCTGCCAGTCGTCGCTCTTCTTCTGGGCTCGCAGCGCCCGGGCGATCGTGTCTATCAGCTCGTCACTCGGGCGGAGCTTGTCCCACGCCCGCACAGCGGCCACCCGGCTCTTGTGCAGGGGGTAAAAGTCGTAAAAACCTTCAAAGCGCTCCGGCTTCCATTGCGGTCGGCTTTTGTCCTTTGACTTTTTCGTGCCGCTCGCGCTGTCCCCCTCTGGGGGACTATAGGGGGTATTATATTTTAAATTATTATTTTCTATTGGTCTCGGATTTAAATCCGAGACCGTATCGGATTTTTGTCCTATACCGGTATCGGATTTAAATCCGATACCCCCCTCGCCGGTAAAGTCATACGGTTTGCCCGTGAGGTAGATGCGGCGGCGGTCAAGGTTGACCCTGCTCTTGTCCACGTCGATTTTTATGTACCCTGCGTCCTCCAGTTTTTTGACCAGGGAGCTGACCGTGTCCGGCTTGAGCCCAAAGCGCTCCGCGAAATACTGGTTGTGACTGTAGCAGTAGCCCTCCTCGTTGATCTTCGCGGCTATCTCCGCATAGATCAGCTTGGCATTCGCCGGGAGCGCGCGGTCGTACCTGACCCGTGCGGGCAGTATCGCCCATTGACCGGTATAATCGCCCATATATCCACCCTCTCAAAATGTTCTCGTATCAGCCGCCGAGAGATCCTCGGCGGTTGAAGCCAGCACATCTATGCGGGCGTCACCTTGACGTTGCTGTAAAACTCTATGCTCTGCCAGCGGCAGCCCCAGCCGCCGGCCGCGGCGACCATCGCCGCCTGTGCCGTCGGCGCCAAAACGGCAATGGGGCGCTTGTGGCTCGGATGATATACGAGCCACCGTTTTTTGCCCGAGTAGCCGGGATAGGTCGGTGTCTTTGCCATCCCATCACACCACCTTCATGCCCGGGTAGTAGCCGCACGTGGGTGCACCCGGTTTGCTCCGCCTCTGGCGGCTCGCCGGTCGCGCCTGCGGCGCGCGGCGAACCGTCCTCTGCGCAGCTATATAAGCCTCCACCTCGTGCTCATAGTAGCGGCAGCTCCCGCGGATTTTGTACATCGGCAGCCCGCCCTCGGCAACGATCCGATCCAGAGTGTAGACCGTCACGCCGAGCATGTCCGCCGCCTCTGCCTTTTTTATAAGTCTTGACATCTCACAGCACCCCCATCATCAGCCAGTACACCGCCAGCCCCATGTACCCCAGCACGATGCCGACCAGCAGCCAGTACTCCCAGCGGCTCTCTGCCCCGTGCAGGATGATGGCGATGGCGAGCGCGCCGAGCCCGAAGAACATCAGCCCGACCAAAAGCCTGTACCATACCATGCCCCATCAGCCCCTTTCCGCGTACTTGACCGCGAGCGCCGCGGTCACTACGTCCTCAAGATCGTCGAGGATGTCCTCAAAAAGCTCCGTCTCTCCCGCGTCGACCATGCCGTCCCGCGCGATCATCAGCAGTTCCTTGACCTGCGGCTGTATCGTGTCTATTGCCGCCAGCAGGTCAACGACCGCCTGCGGCAGCGGCACGCGCGCCACGTCCGGCAGCGCGTCGTTGGCGAGCGCGGACTTGAGCTTCAGGTGCCAGTACCCCAGCACCGGCATACCGGCAACCTCCGCCATCCGCGCGGCGACCTCGTCGGACGGGTAGTTTCGTCCGCTCTCGTACAGGCGCACGGTGTCCGCCGTCACGCCGAGCTGCTCCGCCCAGCGCTCCTGCGTCAAGCCCGCAGTCTGACGCGCGTTTTTGTAAATATTCGGTGAGCCTCGCTCCATTGACTACGCCTCCTCCTCTGGTAAAATATCCTCAGATACGCCGTCGATGAGGTCGGCGTATGTGCAGCCGAGTATCTCCTTGCACTTGAGCACGTGTTCCAGCTTCGGCATCCTGTCGCCGACCTCCCAGTGCGCAAGCGCCGCCTGTGTCACGCCCAGCCTCTCGGCGAGCTCCTTCTGTTTCAGCCCCGCCGCGAGTCGGAGCGCCTTCAAACCTTTCATGCCTGTGTCCTCTTGATTTGTGTTTATGACTTGTGGTAATATCTCCTTGTTGGAGGTGTTGCCGATGATGCTGGATCGCAAAAGCGTTAAATTCCTGCGCTATCTCCGCGAGCAGGAGGAAAATACAATTCGCTGTAGCATGATAGACCCTGTGCCCAAAGGATATGGGCAGAGGGATGAATATAACGCGATGATGGACTTCCTCGAACTCGGCGGTTACGTGTCCGTGCAGCGCGATAGCTCGAATAATCGAAAGAGTGTCAAGCTTGACCACAAGGGCTATAAATTCAGCGAGTTCCGCCGCATGGAGCTTTTGGAATACCTCTCCGAAAAGTGGGTTGACTTCTTCGCCATGCTCATGGCGGCGGGCTCTCTGGTCGTGTCGGTCATTGCGCTGCTGTCACGGTAGCAGCAGTGCCGCCAAGGAGACGAGCAGACTGACGCATGACGCGATGATGGCAATGAGCCGGGAGACCTCTGGCTTTTTCTTAGACGGGGTGTGCAGTGTCTCGGTCCATTCCGGATATGCGCATACCATCCAGTCGTTCGCGGCAAGCTCAAACGTCGTCGGCAGCCAGCGTTCTCTGTTGACGTATAGCTCGCAATCTGAGAAGTGATAATAACCTTCAAACTCTATCCTTGCCGAATCCCAGCACTCGCGCTTTATGCACAGGTTTTCCTCCTGCGCCTTTGTTATCGCCTCGTGTATGTACACGTGCGCTCACACCTCCTTTGTCGCTCAGAAAATCCCGAAGAGGGATGTAGTTCAGGGCGGGCGCGTCGTCGCTCGCTTGACGGTCGAATGCCGTCCCGCAGTATTCACAGTGCGTGCCTCTGACTGGTGCTCCGCAGTTGGGGCAATTTCTCATCCTTCCCCTCGTCCCTCCTCCGCTTGGTATATGTCGCAACGACATTTTATCTCTTTACGGGATTATAATACATCGCATTTTGGGATATGTCAAGAGGTAAATTTATATTTTTTCGCTTTTTGCAATGTCACCTTGTAATTTTTGTGTGTTTAGGTTATTGTTATACCAGCATGAAAAGGCGGTAAAAGATGAATCGTATAAAAGAATTTCGCGTTGCCGCTGGCATGAAGCAGTCAGAATTGGCTGAGCTAACGCACGCAAAGCAAAGCACCGTCAGCGGTTGGGAAAGCGGTCGTAGAGAGCCAGATTTTGAAACCCTTAGCATCATGGCCAGCACTTTCGGTTGCACGATTGACGATCTTCTTGGATATGAAAAAGCGCCCACCGTCATGACTGACGGTGAGCGTAGCGTGCTTGATATTACAGCCCTCAGCCCCGAGAACAGAGACCGGCTTGAGGACTATTTACACCTCCTTTTAGATTCGCAAAATAAGTGAGTGCTTTCTGCTGATTTCCCGGCGTGAGCTGCCGGAAGATCTCGTTGATGCGCGCCTGCTGTGTCAAGGGATCCTCGCTGTCGTCGTTGATACTCTCGCCTCCTTTTTGCGTGCTTTTTACGGATAAACGCCGCCCAGAGCGGCACGGAAATATGTATCAAAACGCCCCGGACGGCGGCGGCAACCGCCGTCAAGGGCTGAGCAGTTGATGCTGTCGCTCATCTCCTGCTGTGCCTTAATATTAGCACTGATGTGTTAGGACTTTCCAGCCCCAACAACGGAGATGTTATACCCTTTTGCGGGCTTTTTCCGCCCCATAAGGGGGACACATCAACCGGAAAACACTTTGGAGGCGGGGAAAACGGACGAAAAAATGATGCTCTACGAGCTGTGCCGGGAGCAGAAAGACGCGCAGCATTTGACCTATGCCGACATTGCCGAAAAGTCGGGAATCGTTGAAAAAACGGTGAAAAATTTCTTTGGCGGAGCCAAGCAGCCGTCGGTGAATACCGCCGGTCCGATCTGCCGCGCTCTTGGCGTGTCGCTGGACAAGTATTTCGACATTGTCACCGACGAGCATCCCGCCGCGCTGGAGCTGGCGCAGCAGGAGAACGAGCACCTTGTTGCGGTCGGCGAAATGAAGGATGCGCGGATCGAGAGAAACGACCGCAGCGGGCGCAAGAAAAACCGGATCATCATCGCGATGAGCGGCTTTATAATGTTTTTAATTGCGTATATGACCATGGCCGACAGCCTTGACCCGATGGTCGGGCTTTTCCGCGGGGAGTTTTCGGTCTCCGGCGTTATCGCGATCGCAGGCTTTGCCGTGGCAGCGGTGGATCTCTGCGTCATGGCAGTGGACGACATCTGCGAACGTCAGACGCGCAAAGGCGAAAAATAATGTGCCCAGATGGGCACATTAGAATTTTGGAGGGTAGATATGAGAGCCTCTACAAAAGTGTTAATTAGCGTTGTTGTCGCAGGTGCTATTTATTTTGGGCTTGCGCCTCAAATACAGGAGGCGCGCACAAACAGCCTCGAAAATGCTAACCCCGTCAACGCATTCTCCTCCATGTCTCCCACGCCGGAAGCCTCGCCCGAAATCCCCGCTGCAATTCCGGTTGAGCAGCAAGAAACCGCAATCAATGAGGCGTGCAAGTCGGCAGAGGACACACTCAGCAACTGGAGCGAGGTCTATGTTCGCCCCGTTACGGATTCTTCGGGCGCAACGACCGTTGAGATCTCTATCGTGAGTGATGCTACCGTCGCATTGGCAAAACAGCTGTGCGCCGCCGGAGAGGGCGAAACACCAGAATGGTATGAGCCCAAATATGAGCTTGAGCGTGTAGGCGCTGACATTTTGAGCGACCTCGAAAAATCCGGCGTGTCAAGCGCGCACGTCGACATCAGAATTTTTGACGCAGACAACTATAAGCAGTTCGTTGATACGGATGGCGCGGAAGATTTCAGCGTGCTGTACATCCGTGATGGAGCGCAGATAAATGACGCCGTATTTGATTTCGTCCCGGCGGACATTTCCTACGACGAGGGCGCTGTCCCGGTTACTTATGACGTCGTGACAAGCGGGATGCTGAATGCGCTGAAGCAAGCAGACAGTTATCTGTCTCACTCTGCATTCTCACGCTCGGGGCTGATAGATCAGCTCGTGTATCACGGCTACACACGTGACGAGGCGATCTACGCCGTCAACACCTGCGGCGCGGACTGGGAAGAGCAAGCGGCGCTAAAGGCGGCGTCCTACTTGTCGCACTCGGCTTTTTCAAAAAAAGAATTGATCGAGCAACTTGAATACGAGGGCTTCACCCACGCGCAAGCCGTGCACGGTGTAAACTCAGTTTATGATTGATCTTCCGCAACGCTTGACACGGCGCAAGCGTTGCGGTATAATATGCATAGAAAAAGGCGCTGCCGGTTGACGGTCAGCCCCCAGTTGTCATTGAAGTAATCGCCGACTTTGTGAGGGTGCGGCGATTACTTCTTTTTGTATGCCTGTATAAACAGGTTGCAAATACCGATGATTACTAAGCAAAGCTGTAACACTTCGTTCGTGCTCATGGGCAGCCCCCCTTTCGAATCAGGGGGCAGAAGCTGCCCCCGTAAGTACAGGGGCTGATCGCCTACCGTTGTATGGCAACGCCTTAGTGCCGAAGCACCATCGACAGGATAGCACACGCGGCGGCAAAATGCAAGCTAGAAACTCAAGAGGAGGCAGCAGCATGTGTAGGTTAGTCAATGATGAGTTACACATTAGGAAAAGAAAAAAGGACATCGCTG
>CALACZ010000052.1 GCA_937890735.1 uncultured Bacillota bacterium | reverse complement strand
GTACACCGCGCCCAGCGTGATGTCGGCGGATAACGCCCTGCCGTTGACGGTTCTGCTCGTCGGCACTGCCCCGACCTCACTTGCCGTGTAGGTCGGTTTTTCTGCCGCCTTCGCCCAGCCCGGCACGGTCGGGTCTGTCTCCGTGTAGCCTTGCAGCGCCGTGTCCGCCTTATTGAGCGAGGTCTGTACCGCCGCCGCAAGATCGGATTTTGCAACGCTTGATTTGAATGCCAGCGTACCGAGGTCGGCAAAATACCGATAGACCTTGCCAAACATCACGGACAGCTTTTCACCCGCCGTGATGTTGCTACGCGAGGATGGGAGCGTAATGCCCGACGTCAGGTTGCTGCCGTCGCCGGTCGGCGACAGCTTGCTTTTTGCTGTGCTCAGCGCGAAGTCTGCTGCCGACTGCGCCGTGTCCGCTGCCGACTGCGCCTCGCCCGCAGCAGCGTCCGCATACGCAAAAACGTCCTGCGCCTTACCCGTCGGGTCGTAGGTGGACGTGTGCATATCGCCCGAGCCTGTGCCGTCCGCGCCGTCGTTGATGGTGAATGTGTGCGCGCCGTTCTCATCTGTGATGGTCACCGTTGTCACCTTGCCGCTCTTGCTGACCGTCACGGTCGGGCTGTAGCCCGGCTCGCCCTGAATGCCCTGTCCGCCCTGTTCGCCTTTTGCCCCGGTGTCACCCTTGTCTCCCTTGTCGCCCTTTGCGCCGGTATCGCCCTTTGCGCCCGTGTCGCCCTTGTCTCCCTTGTCGCCTTTGTCGCCCTTCGCGCCCTGCGGTCCGACCGCGCTTCCGAGGTCTGCCACCGTCCCGTCCGTCAGCGTCAGCAGCAAATGCCCCCGCTCGTCGATCTCCGCCGCCTTCACCCCGCGCGAAACGTAGCCATTCAGCCGCAGCACCGCCTCCGGCGGAAATTCATATGCCATCGTTCTTCACTCCCCTCATTGCACCATGCACTTGTTCCCCTTCGCCAGCGTCGTTCTCCTTGCACCGTCCGTGTCTGTGTATTCATACTCCACGTCGTAGGTGTAGTCCCCCTCCGGGAACAGCGCCGTGGTCGCCTTGTCAAATACCAGCGCCACCGCGTCGCCGCTGATTGTCGGCGTAAATTCCTTCACAAGCGTCTGCGTTTCGTCATAAAACCGTACCGTCACCGCATCGCCGGTTTTCAGATGCACCCGCTCGCCGTCCTGATCCAGAAGATTGACCTCCAGTCCCACCCGGAACACGTCCCCCTCATACCAGCACAGCGTTCCAAATGCAAACCGTGGCGACGGCTTCGCCGCCGGAATGTCCATATCCACCACCTCCCCCCCATTGTAGCAGTCTCCGACATAAAATTTCTAGTGTACTACCGCGCCCATGCGTCGATTTTTTGCAGCGCCTCCTTGCGATCCTTTCCCAGCAGCTCATACGCCGTCGCCAGATGCGCCCGCAGGTCAATGCGCTCCCGCTCGCTCGCCTCCCGGAAGTCCTGCCGGCACAGCGCCGTGACCGCCTGGCTGATCTCGCCGTTTTCGTAGCCCTCCTTCTTCAGCTCCCGGATGACCTTTGCCACGTCCTTGCCCGTCTTTGCCGCCTCGCGCAGGCGCTCGCCCTTCTCCGTCCACGGTTCAAAGCCTGTCAGCTTGTAGCTTTCTCCGGCAATGGCGTCCTTCTGCTCCGGCGTAAAGTCATAGCCGTCCAATAAATTGTACACTTCCGACTTTTTGCTGCCGCTCACGGTTTTTCCCACTGCGTCCTTCCAGCCGTCCGCGCCGGGCTTTGCCTGCCGGTATTCCAGATATTCGCCCATGTCGGTGTTCTCGCTGAGAAGCTGCTCGATGAGCGCCCGCTCCTTCTCGCTCGCCATCACGTTGTAGTAATACAGCGCCTTTGCCTCGTCCGAAACGTCGTATGCGTTCAGCGCCGCCAGCTTCACTTCCGTCTCGTTTTCGCCCTCCGGCACGTCCACGTTCTTCATCGTCTGAATGAGCTTCCAAGCCTCGCGCTGCTTCACCTCCGCCGCGCTCATCGCAAGGTACGCATTCGTCTCCTTCGTACTGAGCTTTGTGAACCCGGCGCCCACCCAGTCGCGCGCCTGCTTCGTGGCGTTGCGCCCGAATACGCCCGCCTGCACGTCGCGCAGCACGGTCATTGCGCCCTCGTCCGTAAATACCGGGTACTGCATCTGAAGCTCGCCCTGGTTGTTGCGGTAGAACTTTCCGCCCTTCGCTACGGCGTAAATGCCCTGCGCCACCTTGCGCAGCTGCCCGCCGCCGAACGGCAGTCCCAGATACAGCAGCGGGTCGCGGACTTCCTCCCAGAGCTTCGCGTTCTTCGTTTCGCTGTCCAGCTCCCTGTTCGTCGCCGTTTTCCAGATCGCAGACACATCCGGCAGCGCCGACGAAAACGGCACTCTGCCGCCGCCCAGCACCCCGCCGATCATCGGCAGCTCTTCGGCGGTGCTCGTCAAAAAGTTCGTCACCGTGTTCCCAAAGCCCGCAGGCTTTCCCTTGTGGATCACGCCGTCCTCCGAGCCGGTCGCCACGTCGAGGACGTTGTTCAGCTTGTAGCCCGTCGCGTCACCCACCAGATTGTTTGCCATGTCGATCGGGTCAAGCGCCGCCCGTCTGCCCACGACCTTCTCATACAGCTCGTTGTATACCCACGCCGAGAAGAACATCTTGAACAGCGCCCACGCCAGCGCCTGCAAGCCCCGCTTGCGCACCTCGCGCGGAAGATCCTTGAAGAGGTTGGAAAACTGGTTGTTCACCTCAAGCTGGAACTGTGTGAACAGCTTCACAAGCGGGTTTCTGGACTGGAACATTGTCGGCGTCGCGCCCTTGCTTCTGTCCGCCATGATGTTTGCCGCAAAGCGGTCTGCCTCGCGCATTGCGTCCTCCTCCAGCATCCCGCGCCGGAGGTTTTGGTTGTACCGCGCCCGGACGATCGTGTCCGCCGTGAACGTGTCGATCCGCTCCATCGGCATAGCCAGCTTTGCGCTCAAATTTCCCTGCCACGTCCGTACCAGCGGATCGCTGCCGCGCCGGTTCGTCAAAAACGCGCTGCGCTCCCAGAAGCCGTCGCCCGTTTTCATCGCCGCGAGCGTCTGCCCCATCGCCTGCACCATATCGCCCGTGGAAAGGTAGCCGTATGCCTGCGTCAGCGGAATGAAGTTCGTCAGCCACGATCCCGGATTCATCGCCACCATGTTTGCCGCCGCGCGGCTTTCCAGCCAGTTCATCGCGTTGTAAAAGCCGCGTCCCAGCACGCTCTCCACGCCCCGGTCGAGCCTGCTCTTCTTGTTCGCCAGCAGATTCGTGTACTCGTCCAGCCACGCCGCAAAGCCCGAAAGCTCAAACTTCGCGTTCTCATAGAGGTCTTTGATGCGCAGCTCCTTGTCCTGCTCGCTGATGCTCTCGTCCGCCCGGATCGCGTCCACCCGCTCGCGCACGCCCTCGTCCGTCGTGCGGTATCTGACCTCCGAGGCAAACGCCCGCAGGCGTTGGATGTTGTCCGTCTGGAATACGATGTCCGCCGCGCCCTCGATGTACTTGTCAAAGCCCTCCACCGCGTCATACGCCGTGTTAAAGCCAAGGCGCTCCTGCGCGTTTCCAAACCATGTGATACCCGGCTTAAAGGTGTGGGTCAGTCCGTTGATGCTTGTCGGCAGCGCCGTCACATCCGCCCGGATGCCCAGCGCCTTGCCCATCACCGCCAGCACGCCGTCCGTCTGCCCCGGCTGGAAGTGCGGGAAATATCCCTTGCGGTAGTCGATGGGTTCATAGCCGTTTCGCACGCGCACGTCGTTCATCTGCGTAAACAGCTCGTCGTAGATTTTTCGGAACTCCCCAACGGCACGCTCGACCTTTTCTTTGCTGATACCGGGGTTCTTCTCCCACAGCTCGCGCACCACGGCTTCCCACTCGGCAAGCGTCTTGCCGTCCCGCTGCGCGTCCATCGGGCGCTTTACAAGCTGCCGGATGTTGTCCGTCGCCTCGCCGTACAGCTGCACCGCATGCGCCTCGCTCACCACGTCCCCGGCTTTGACCTTCCGGCTCAGATTCAGCCTGCGCACCCGATTGCGGTAGTCGTTCTTGAATTTTGTAGACTTCGCCTGCTGCGTGTGTACCGGCTCAAAGATCGTCTCGTTGATCCTCTTCGCGTCCGCCGCCGGGAACACGTCCTCGATGTTCCGCTCCGCCGTCTCTCGGTCATACCGCAACCCCGCCGCAAGTCCCTTCTTGTCCTTTGCCTGTTCGCTGTTTTCAAGCAAAGGTCTGACCTGCTCGCGGTAGCCCTCCTTCACGCCCCTGCGCCACCGCGCGATCTGCGCCGTCAGGGCGGCATAGTCCGCCTTCGCCTCGTATACGTTCAGGATGCTCCGCGCGTTCTCGCGCTC
>CALACZ010000051.1 GCA_937890735.1 uncultured Bacillota bacterium | reverse complement strand
ATGACTGGCTTTTTTGCCATTTCATCTATAGTGTTCGGCAATCATGGTGGAGACTACTGGACTCGAACCAGTGACCTCATGCGTGTGAAGCATGCGCTCTAACCAGCTGAGCTAAGCCTCCGTTGCTCGGATATTATAGCACCTGCGTTTCAAAAAATCAACTGCAAATTATGTTTTTGCGAATTTTTCTTCTGCAAGCGCGAGCAGGCGGGGACGGGTGTTGTCCTCCGGGTGCGCCAGAACGTGCTGCAAAAGCGCGTGCAGGACCGCGCCGACCGCCGCGCCGGGGAGCTGCGGAAAGTCCGCGCCCGTCACGGCGAGCTGCCGCAGCGTCACGCAGTCGCCGGAGACGCGAATATCCTCCAAAAGCGCCTGCGTGCCCGCAAGCTCCGCGCACACCTCCGCGACCGCCCAGCCCTCCTGCGCGATGATCTTCTTGAGCGCCAGCGCGTCCGGCTGCGCTTTGTACGCGGCGGCGGAGCGCTCAATGAGGCGGCAGAGCTTTGCGGGCAGGCGCATGGCGGCGGGGTCAAACTCCGGCGCGCGCAGCTTCAGCGCCGCCCAGCGGGACGCGTCCGCGGGCAGCGCCGCGAGACCGTTCAGCGGCGGGCAGTGCGTCAAATCGCACGCCGCCAGCATTCCCGTCTCGATCATCTCCTGCAAGACTTCCGGGCGCGGCGAAAAGAGCGTTTTTTCCACCTCGTCCCGCACGCGCTCGCGCGAGAGCCGCACACACGCGCCAGCGCCCGTCAGCGCCGCCTGCCGCGTCGTGTCCTCGATCCGAAAGCCGAGCTGTGCCGAAAAACGCCACGCGCGCAGAATGCGCAGCGCGTCCTCCGAAAAGCGCCGCGCGGGGTCGCCGACGCAGCGGATGACGCCGTTTTTCAGATCCTCCTGACCGCCGGACACGTCAAAAAGCCGCCCGCGCAGGTCGCGCGCCATGGCGTTGATCGTAAAATCGCGGCGCAGCAGGTCCTCGCGCAGGTCGTCCACGAAGCAGACCTCCTGCGGGTGGCGGCTGTCGAGATATGCGCCGTCGCGCCGGAACGTCGTGACCTCCGCCTGCGTGTCGGGCAGCAGCACCGTCACCGTCCCGTGCTGCACGCCGGTGGGCACGCAGCGCTCAAACAGCGCCAGCACCTGCTCCGGGCGGGCGGACGTCGTGACGTCCCAGTCGTGCGTCTCGCGCCCGAGCAGCGCGTCGCGCACGCAGCCGCCGACGTAATACGCCGCAAAGCCTGCGCTCTCGAGCGCCGCGAGGATCTCATCGGGCTGTCTGCGCGCCATACGACCACTCCTTTCTGCAAAAATTCCTTGTAATATCAGCCGTTACGGTATATAATAATAAACCGTTGCTAAAATATTCTGTTAGACCGCATTTGCGGCATCTATTATTATAAGAAGTGTTCCGCCTTCTTGCAAGCGCGGAATTTTGGAGGCAATTTTTATGGCGGCTGGCAATCGCATTGAGGAATACCTGCGCCCGGGGATGCACGCGCATCTGGTCGGCATCGGCGGCGTTTCCATGCGCCCGCTGGGGCTGGTGCTGCGCAGCATGGGCATGGAGATCACGGGCTCGGACATGAACTCGTCCGTCTCCACGCAGGAGCTCATCGACAAGGGCATCACCGTGCACATCGGGCACAGCGCTGAAAATATCGAGGGCGCGCAGTGCATCATCCGCACCGCCGCCGCCCATAACGACAACCCCGAGATCGCCGCGGCGCGCGCGGCGGGGCTGCCCATTTTTGAGCGCGCGCAGGCGTGGGGCTTTATCATGCGCGCCTACCGCAGCGCCATCTGCGTGTCCGGCACGCACGGCAAAACGACCACTACGTCCATGCTGACGCATATTTTCCTGGAAGCCGGGCGCGACCCAACGGTCATGATCGGCGGCTATCTGCCGCTGCTCGGCGCGGGACACCGCGTGGGGCATGGCGATACGATCATTCTGGAGAGCTGCGAATACTGCAATTCCTTCCTCAATTTTTCGCCGACCACGGCGGTCGTGCTGGATATTGAGGCGGATCATCTGGACTTTTTCAAGGACCTCGCGGACGTGCAGGCGTCGTTCCGCCGCTTCTGCGAGCTTGTGCCGGAGGACGGGCAGATCATCGCCAACGGCGACGACGCGAATACCCGCACGGCGCTCGCGGGGCTGACGTACACCACGTTCGGCATGGGCACAGAAAACGACGTGCACGGCGCGAATTTCTCGGAGAATTTCAGCGAGTTTGACGTGCTGGCGGGCGGCGAGCCGTACTGCCATCTGACGCTTTCCGTCATCGGGCGGCACAACGCGATGAACGCGCTGGCGGCGTGCGCCGTGGCGTGGCGCGCGGGCATCCCCGGTGACGTGACGGCGCGGGCGCTGGCGCAGTTCCGCGGCGCGGGGCGGCGCATGGAGTTCAAGGGCAGCTACCACGGCGCGGACGTCTACGATGATTACGCTCACCACCCGGGCGAGATGCACGCGCTGCTCGAGGCGGCGCGCATGATGGGCTACAAGCGCATCATCTGCGCGTTCCAGCCGCACACCTACACGCGCACCAAGGCGCTGTTCGCCGATTTCGTGCGGGAACTGAAAACGGTCGATCTGCCGGTGCTCACCGATATTTACGCCGCACGCGAGTCCAACACCGTGGGCATCAGCTCACAGGATCTTGCGGCGCAGATCCCGGGCAGCGTCTATTGCCCGGGGCTGCCGGACGTGACGCGCTTCCTGCGCGAAAACGCCCGCCCCGGCGACATCATCCTCACCGTCGGCGCAGGTGACATTTACAAGGCAGGCGACAGCCTGCTGAAAGAGCCGTAAAAATACGCAGCGCCGCGAGCTTTGCTCGCGGCGCATTTTCGGTCTATCCCGCTTTTGTACAGCGCCTGCGCCGCAAAAACGTCTATGCACGGTATAGATTTATGCTTTTTCCGATCCCGCCCTCAGCGTAAACACATTTTTGCGCCAGTCCAGCAGTCCGTCATCGCGCATTTTGCCGAGCTCTTTGGAGAGCGCCGTGCGCTCGACGTTCAGATAGTCCGCGAGCTGCTGGCGGTCAAAGGGGATGCGGAACGTTTTTGCGCCCGCGCGCACGCTCTGCGCCGAGAGATAGGTCAGCAGCCTGCCCCGGATCGTCTTGGGCGCGGTGCAGAAAATGCGCTCCGACAGCGCCAGATTTTTCTGCGCGCACAGGCGCAGCAGATTTTCGGTCAGGCGGCGGCTGCCCTCCGGCGGCATGGCGCGCAGCGCCGTCTGTACATCCAGCAGCCATATCTCGCCCGGCTCGGCGCACACGGCGTCTACCATCATGGGGATGCCGCCCAGCGCATACGTCTCACCGAACGCGCCGCCTGCCTCCACGCTGCCGAGGATGCTGCGATTGCCCCAAAAATCGTTGTTTTCGATGTGCACACAGCCGGAGCGCACCAGCCCGAGCTGCCGCGTCACGTCCCCGGCGTGCAGCACGACCGCGCCCTTTTCATACCGCCGCAGGTGCACCGCGTGCGCCTCCAGCCACGAGAGCGACTCTTCTGCCAGACCTGCGAATAAAGAAAAATCGGAAAGCTCCATAAAAACCTCGTTTTGTTGTTTTGACCACGAAATTTCTAACGCCAGTATACTATACTATGACCACAAGGTCAAGGAGGGATGTACGATGATCATGGAAGGCTGCCAGGGCAAGCCCCGCACCCCGACGATCCTCGAAAAAACGTGCCCCCAGTGCGGGCATGAGATCGAGATGTTCTCCACCGACACCGAAATGCGGTGTGAGCACTGCGGCTTCACGGTCTATAATGACACGCTCAGCTGCGTCCAGTGGTGCAAATACGCCCGCAAATGCGTGGGCGACGAGATGTACGAAACGATGATGAAGATCGCGGCGAAGCAGAAGGAAGAAGCCGCCGCCGCGCGCCGGAAAAAGCAGGAGGGCGAGTAATATGGTACGCAAGATCATTCAGATCGACGAGGAAAAATGCAATGGCTGCGGCGCGTGCGCCGCGGCGTGCCACGAGGGCGCGATCGGCATGGTGGACGGCAAGGCGAAGCTCCTGCGCGAGGACTACTGCGACGGGCTCGGCGACTGCCTGCCCGCCTGCCCGGTGGACGCGATCCGCTTTGTCGAGCGCGAAGCGCCTGCCTATGACGAGCAGGCGGTGCTTGCCGCCAAGCAGAAAAAGGCGATGCCGCAGGGCGGCTGCCCCGGTCAGCGCCTGCGCACGATGCAGCCGCGCCCGTCCGCACCCGCCGGGGATGTTGCGGATGCGCCGTCGCAGCTCGCGCAGTGGCCCTGCCAAATTAAGCTCGTGCCTGTGAACGCCCCGTATTTTGACGGCGCAAAGCTGCTCATCGCCGCCGACTGCACCGCCTACGCCTACGCGCGGATGCACGAGAAATTTATGCGCGGCAGAATTACGCTCATCGGCTGCCCCAAGCTCGACGCCGTGGATTATTCGCAGAAGCTGACGGAAATTTTCCGCACGAACAACATCCAGAGCGTCACCGTCGTGCGCATGGAGGTCCCCTGCTGCGGAGGACTGGAGCACGCCGCCAGAACGGCGCTGCAAGCAAGCGGCAAGTTCGTCCCCTGGAAGGTCGTGACGATCTCCGTGGACGGAAGGATTTTGGAGGAGACGTAAAAGTTTCGCCGTAACGTAGGGGAGGGGCTTGCCCCTCCCGCCGTTCTTTTGAGGCAGTGGCAATTTGCAGAAATTCCTTGGCTCTCCCTATGGGAGAGCTGTCAGCGAAGCTGACTGATACTAGTTCTTATGAAAAATCTTGAAAAGATTTTTATAGCACCGAAGGTGCGTTAAGAACTGTATGAGACGGGGAATTGCACAATCGTGCAATTCCAGCGTGCGAAGCACGCGGGTTTCTTGATTCAATATTTGAATCAAGAAACAGTATGAGAGGGTCGGTAGGGTCGCTCTTGACCCTCTCCGTCCTCGCTGCGCACCAACGGATTTGCAGAAGTCCAAGGCTTCCCTTGGTGACCAAGGGAAGCTGTCAGCGAAGCTGACTGATGAGATCAGAAGGTCGCAGGTTTGCAGAGCGCCACCCTGTGGTGCGGCAGAACGTACACCTTCTCATCCCTTCCGTCACGGCTTCGCCGTGCCACCTCCCCTTGGTCACCAAGGGGAGGCTTTGGCGCGTGCGTTTCCATATAGGTGCATCCGTCTTTTGCAGGTACGTCCTGCGCGGGCGGGGCAAGCCCCGCCCCTACGTTACGACGAAACGCGGTTCTGCACCCGTGAATGCAAAAAGGTCTCTCCGAATGGAGAGACCTTTTTGCATTATTTCTTCAAATACCTTGCCAATATCGCCGCTGCCTGGGCGCGGGTGGCGGCTTTTTGCGGGGCGAGCGCGCCATCCGCTGTGCCGGTTATGATCCCCGCGCCGACTGCCCACTGCATGGCGGGCACAGCCCAGGCGCTGAGCTGCTGCACGTCGGGGAAGCTGCTGAGATTTTCGGACAGCGTCACCGCCGCCAGCCCGCCGTACACCGCGTAGCGGAACAGCATCGCTGCCATCTGCTCGCGCGTGATGGGGGCGTCAGGGGAGAACGTCGTGGCAGACGTGCCGGCGGCGATGCCGCTTGCCGCCACCCACTGCACCGCCGCGGCGTAATAGCCGCCCGAGCCGACGTCGGAAAATTCGTGAAGTTCATCGCCGTTTACACTTGGCTCGCCAGCCAGCCGCCAGAGCATCGTCACGAACTGCGCGCGCGTGAGCACGCCGTCCGGCTGGAACGTCCGATCGCCCACGCCCTGCATCAGTCCCAGTACCGCGCAGGCGTGCACGCCGTCGTGATACCACGCGTCCGCGTCCAGATCGCGGAACGACGCTACCGGGCACGCCGCGTCATGCGCGCACTCGGCGGGCACGATGGCGTAAAGCGACGGGTGCGTCGTCAGCAGCGACAGCTCGCCGAGACTGTTCGCGCGCAGCGGGATCTTCTGTGTGCTGCCGTCCGGCGCGATGTACAACCCCTTCGCGCCGCCGATGAGCTGCGCTTTCTGCTCGCGTGACAGGCGCGGAGTGATGACGAGTAGCGGCAGGTCGCCGTCAAAATCCAGACCGTCCTCCGCAGCGATGCCGGTCAGCCTACCGAGATCGACGTCGCTGCCGCTCTGGCGCAGGCGGATGTCCGCCGCCGCTGCCGCGTCGATGGACTCCAGCACCTTTTTCTGCGCGGGGGTCGCATCCTCGCGGCTGTCGGCATCATTTTTGAAAACGATGTCCAGCGGTGCGTCTTGCAGCGTGTCCAGCACGCCGCCGTTCATCGCCAGCGTGCCGTTCTGCCCGTCCACGGTCAGGGAGTTTTTGCCGGGAAGCTGGCTGACGAGGTCCTTCGGCAGGACGGTCGTGTCGTAGTCGCCGGTAAAGCGCGTGCCGATGCTCACATCGTCGCCGCGCAGCGTCACGTCACCGACGGACGCGACGGTCAGCTTGCCGCCCCCGTTCATGCCGGACAGGTCGTCACGCACGCCGCCGGACGAGATCGGGATCTTCACGACCGGCTGCGCGGCGAGCGTGGACATTCCGCCGGCGCTCACCGACAGCCCCAGCGCCAAAAGCAGGCAGATCAGACGTTTTTTCATGCGTGCTCCTCCCTCTCGTCGGGTGATTCCTTCCGTTTTCAGTATACAGGACGGCGGCATTTTTCACAAGCAAAAAAGCGGACGCAGAATCCCCTGCGTCCGCTTTGGTTATTTTGCGGGATATGGCTTGCGCACCGCTGTCCTGCCGAAGATGTAGTCTGTGGACGTGCTGTAAAAGTCCGCCAGTCTGACGACAAGCCGCGCCGGGATCTCGCGCTTGCCGGTCTCATAATTGCTGTAGACGCGCTGGTCGATGCCGAGCACAGCGGCGACCTCCTTCTGCGTCAGGTCACGGTCCTCCCGCAGATCGCGCAGCCGCAGACTGTCCATCATACGATCCTCGCGCCGGTTTTTTCGTGCTCGATGAGCTTCCAGGTTGCGTCGATGAGATTGGA
>CALACZ010000050.1 GCA_937890735.1 uncultured Bacillota bacterium | reverse complement strand
CTTCCCCTCATCAGTCGGCTTCGCCGACAGCTTCCCCCCAGGGGGAAGCCTTGGGAAGTGCAAAAGTCGCCCGCGCTGTCAGCGCGGGCGGGGGGCTTACTTTTTCGGTTTTCTGTCAAAAAACGGCGATTTGCCGCGGATGCTGACCGGGATACCCAGCACGAGCGTGGCTTCCGGCAGCAGCCCCATGTCCTGCGCGGTGCGTCCGACAGAGAACATCACGCGGCTGTCCACGCGCGCGTCCGCAGCCGCCGCGGCGGCAGAGCCGGCTGCAATGCCGATGTCGATGGCGTCAAACGCGCACAGCCCGCCGTGCTCCGTGCAGTCGGCGCAGCCGGCAAAATGGCAGTAGCCGCAGCCCTCGCCCAGCCCGCGCCGTCTTTCGCGCACGCCCAGCAGCACGACGCAGTCCGACACGTCCAGATTATCCGCGTCGCGCGTGAAAAACGCGTAGTCGAGCTTTTCCGCCAGCTCGCGCATATGTGCCGCAAGGCGGTCCTTCTCCGCGCCCGTGAGCACGCACGTTTCCAGCTGATCCTCGCCCTTCGTCTTGGGCGCGGTGCGCGCCGCCGTGCACATCCGTGCCGCCGCGTCCAGCACCGCGCGTTCTTCGAGTTCCTTTGCCGTGTACTGCATCGTGTCTCCTCCCCTGTCCTTTTGTGAAAAACGGAGCAGGCGCACGCGCCTGCTCCAAGCTCCTGGCACCCCAGAGACGATTCGAACGTCCGACCCTTCGCTTAGGAGGCGAATGCTCTATCCCCTGAGCTACTGGGGCGTACTCAGGTATTCTACATCACATTGCCCGGGCTGTCAACCAAAAGCCCGCTTCTGTCCGCATTGACAACAAAACCGGGTGTCACTATAATAGGATCGGAGTGTTTCTGATTTTGGGAGGTCATGATGGAGAATCTGCTGCTTTTGATTTTTGGCATATACCTGTGCATTTGCGGCAGCATGAATATACGGGGCAATATCCGTACGATCCATGCCTATAACCGCAGACGCGTCGCGGAGGCGGATGTTCCCAAATACGGCAGGGCGGTCGGCTCGGGGTCGCTCGTCATGGGCATATCCCTGATCGTATCGTATGCCGTCACATTTTGGAACGAAGCGGTGATCGGCTGCATTGTCGTCCCGGCAATGGTTCTCGGCTTTGCACTGATCCTGTACGGACAGTTCAAATACAATCATGGCATCTTCTAAGCAGTTAAAACGCCCCTCGTGAGACCGTTTCTCACGAGGGGCTGTTGATTTGCGTTCAATATTACACGCCCTCAAAGGCGGCGCGGTCGCAGAGGATGGTCACGTTTTCATGCCGCAGCAGAACGCTCGCCGGGCACGACAGATCGACCTTGCCCGCCAGCAGCTTGTGCACGGCGTCGAATTTTTCCGCACCCGTCGCCAGCAGCAAAATCTTCCGTGCGTCCAAAATCGTCCCCAGACCCATCGTCACCGCGTGGCGCGGCACATCGTCGGGGCTGTCAAAAAAGCGCGAGTTTGCCTCAATGGTGTTTTCGGTCAGCGTCACGCGGTGCGTGCGCGCGTCGGGCGCGTCGTTGGGCTCGTTAAAGCCGATGTGCCCGTTGCGCCCGATGCCGAGCACCTGAAGGTCGATGCCGCCCGCGGCGGCGATCGCCTGCTCATAGGCGCGGCACTGCTCGTCCACGTCGCCCTGTCCGCCGGGGACGTGCGTGTGCTCCATGGGGATGTTCACGCGCGTAAATAGGTGCTTGTTCATGAAATAGCGGTAGGACTGCGGATGCTCCGGCGCGATGGGATAATACTCGTCGAGATTGAACGTCGTCACGCGCGAAAAATCCAGCTTCCCGGCGGCGCACTGCTCCGCGAGGTCGTCATACATCCCGATGGGCGTCTCGCCCGTGGGCAGTCCCAGCACGCAGTCCGGCTTTTGGGCGATCTGCGCCGCCACGATCTGCGCTGCCTGCGCGGCGACCGCCGCACGATCCTGTAAAATTTGAACCTCCATCATTTGTACCTCCTGTATTTACCGAACGAGCGTCCGGCGGAAATTTTCATCAAATGCAGCCGCGTCCGTCTGCACGCCGCAGAGCCCGCAGCAGTGTACGCACGCGCCGTAGACCGGCGGCAGCTCCGGGAAGATGAGCTGAACCTCGCCGCCGAGCGTCTCATGCAGAAAGCGCTCCAGAATGTCTCGGTAGACCGTCAGCTCGCCCGACAGGATCACGCTCTCGCCGTAGTCTCCGCTCGCGCGCACATGGCGGATGAGCCGGCTCAGGCGCTCAAAATTCTGCCGCAGGATCGCTTCCGCCGCCGCGTCGCCCTGTGCATACGCCTCAAAGGCGAGCGGCGCGTAGGACGCGATGCACTCCACGCCCCGCGCATACAGCCAGTCCAGCCGCGCGCGCACATTGCCGCCAAGCTTCTTTTCCGCCAGCTGCAAGAGCAGCGACGGCTGCAAAATGCCGTCATCCATCATTAAACAGGCGCGCAGCACGTCGTGCCCGATGTGGTAGCTGCTGCCGCCGTCGTCGAGCAGATGTCCGTAGCCGCCCGCGCGGCGGAGCGTCTTGCCGTCCGAGCCGAACACCACCACGCCGCTGCCGCAGATGACCGCGACGCAGCGGTCCAGCCCGCGCACACTGTGCAGCACATTCTGAATATCCGAATCGACGAACGAGCGCACGCGCGGATACTGCCGCCGCAGGAACTGCGACAGCGCGCGGCGGTTATTCTCGCTCTCCACGCCCGCAAAGCCGCCGAACAGCCCCTGCACGCCCGCCTCGATGCTCATAAGCTGGTCGATGCCGAGCTGCAAAATTTTGCACGCCGTTTCCAGCCCCACGGTGTTCGGGTTCGTGCCGCCGAGCGTCAGATGGTTGAGCACGCGCCCGTCGTCACTGAACAGGCACAGCTCCGTGCGGGTGTTGCCGCCGTCCAGCCCGATCATCACGCGGCGCTCCGCGCCGTCCGTCTCCTCGCCCACGAGCTGTCCGACGCTCACATTCAAAATCTGCGCCAGATTGCAGAGGTTATAAAGATCCGGCGCCGCCTCGGCATTTTCCCACTTGGAGACTGTCTGCGGCGTGACGAACAGCCGCCGCGCGACCTGCGTCTGCGTCATGTGCTGCCGCAGGCGGAATTTATGGACATTGCCCGCAAAAATTTTCAGGTCAAACATACGCTCACCCACTTCTCTCTTTCTGTTCTCATTATAACGCGCATCGCGTAAAGTGCAAACAACTATAGCGCGAACCGCTTAAAATTTCAACTGTAAGTTGTATATATTTCGTTCCGCCGCCGCATAGAATGGTCTGTACGACATTTGGAAGGGAGCACCGGCATGGATCACACAAACCCCTGCGTGTCCGCGGACTGCGGCGATGTGGACGATCTGATCTTCGCGGACTGCGAATACGCTGTCAGTGAACGTTAGAGGCGACGTGCGTTTGCACGCCGCCTCTCAAACGCGAACCGCTGCGGTGGATTCCGTTTGAGATTTTCCCCTTTACATTCTCTCTGTTTTCCGATATACTAATTCAGATAAAATTGGAAGAGTGGGTTTGTTATGATCGAATTTGACGAATATAAGGTGCGGCTCAATACGCTGCGTCCGAAGCTGGACGAGCTGAAGCAGTCGCTGAACATCGACGCCTGCCGCGAGGAGCTGGAGCGCCTGCATATGCAGAGCGAATCCGCCGGCTTCTGGGACGATCAGGAGCGCTCGCAGCAGGTGATGAAAAAAATGCGCACTCTGGAGTCCAAGGTCGAGCGCTACGAGAAAATGCGCTCCCAGTGGGACGACCTCATGACCATCTGCGAGATGGCGCTGGAGGAAAATGACGACTCCATGCTGGACGAGCTGAAGGACGGCTACCACACGCTTGAGGAGCAGATGGAAAACGCACGTCTGGAAACGCTGCTGACAGGCGAATACGACTCGCTCAACGCCATCGTCTCCTTCCAGGCGGGCGCGGGCGGCACGGAGGCGCAGGACTGGACGCAGATGCTCTATCGGATGTACACCCACTGGGCGGAGGCGCATGGCTTTACCTATAAAATCCTCGACTATCTTGACGGCGACGAGGCGGGCATCAAATCTGCCAGCATTCTGATCGAGGGCGTCAACGCCTACGGCTTCCTCAAGAGTGAAAACGGCGTGCACCGGCTCGTGCGCGTCTCCCCGTTTGACGCCAATGCCCGCCGGCAGACGTCGTTTGCCGCGGTCGAGGTCGTGCCCGAGATCACTGACGATTCCAAGGACGTGGAAATTCGCCCGGAGGATATTGAGATGCAGGTCTACCGCTCCTCCGGTGCGGGCGGTCAGCACATCAACAAGACCTCGTCCGCTGTGCGCCTGATCCACAAGCCGACCGGCATCGTCGTCTCCTGCCAGACGCAGCGCGATCAGTTTCAGAACCGCGAAACGTGTATGCGGATGCTGCGCTCCAAGCTCATTGAGATCAAAGAGCGCGAGCATCTGGACAAGATCTCCGACATCAAGGGCACGCAGCTCAAGATCGAATGGGGCAGCCAGATCCGCAACTACGTCTTTATGCCCTACACGCTCGTCAAGGATACCCGCACAGGCTACGAAATGACGAACATAGGTGCCGTGATGGACGGCGACCTGGACGGCTTCATCAACGCCTATCTCACCTGCGCCGCCACGGGCAACTGGGTGACGAAATCCTGATTTTTCACGCAAAAAAGAGATTTTCCCCTTGCATCATGGGAAAATCTGTGCTATCATAGTTCGTGCTGTTTCAGAACGAATGACAATATTCCGGCGCGCCGTCTGCCGACGAAGAACGGCATTATGGAATTGGAGGAAAAATGGAAACTCTGCATCTTATTTTGACGATCGTTCAGGTCATTCTCGCCGTTGGGCTGGTCGTGATCGTGACCATGCAGTCCGGCAAGAACTCGGGTCTGTCCTCCGCCATCACCGGCGGCGGCAGCGACAGCTTCCTGTCCAAGAATAAGAGCAAGTCGCTCGACGCCAAGCTCGCCCGCGCCACCAAGTGGATCGGCGGCGTGTTCGTCCTGCTCACCCTGGCGCTGAACCTGTTCTAATCCAGATCAACAAAAAAATGCTGCCTCGGTATTAGCCGGGGCAGCTTTTTTGCGTGCGTTTTGGGATGAGCAGCGCGGCAGCAAGCAGCAGCGTTGCGATGGAGATGACCTGCGACAACGACAGCGCGCCGAGGAAGCCGCGGTAATCGTCGCCGCGGAAAAATTCCAGGATAAAGCGCAGCACGCCATACGACGCAAGGTATACGCCCAGCATCCAGCGTCCGCCGCGCCTTTGCGCGCCGGGGCGCGTGAGCGCGAAAAACAGCACGCCCTCGCACGCCGCCTCGATGAGCTGCACGGGCAGCAGCCGCACGCCGTTCGGTGCGATGGGCGAGTGCGAAAACGCGATGCCGAAGCGTGACGGCACGCCGTAGCAGCAACCCGTCAAAAAGCAGCCGACGCGCCCAAAGCCGTGCACCAGCGGCACAAGCGGCAGCAGCACGCGCAGCGCGTCCCACACGTTCCGCCGCACGATTTTGAGGTAAATAAACGTGCCCAGCAGTGCGCCGTACAGCCCGCCGTAGAATACGAATCCGCCGGAGATGTACTTTTCGATCAGCATCGCCGCCGTAAACTCCGGCGCGCGCAGGTCCTGCAAAAGCTGCGGCAGCTGCGTCACCAGCGACAGCAGCTTCGCGCCCACGAACGTGCCGACCATGCCGAATAAATACGCCAGCTCCAGCTCCGCCTGATCGCGCAGCGGCAGCGCACGCGTGCGGCGGTGCAGATACCAGTAGCCCAGCAGAATGCCGACGGCGGCGGCAATGCCGTAGGTCGGGATACGCCGGGAGAAAATCGTCAGATAAGGCAGCATAAGCATAAGGCAACACGCTGTGCCAGGTATGACACAGCGTGTTTTTATTGTGGGTTTGCTCTCTTCTTAGTATGCGGAGTTGATGGCGTCAAATGCACCGGCTGCGCCGAGCGCGCCCACGCACGCCACGCACGCGACGAACGCGATCGCACCGCCGATCAGACCGATCAGCGACAGCACGAAGCCCGCCGTGCGCAGACCGCCGACGAAGCCCGCCTTTTTGGCATTGCCCGCGCAGACCAGACCGATGATGCCCAGCACGACCGACACGAGCGCGGAATAGCCGAAGAACCACAGCACCACGGCAATGATGCCGAGCACGAGGCTGGCGATCGCTGCGCCGCGGCCGGGCTGGTTGCCGTCGTCCTGCACAGGGGTATTCTGAGTATACTCATCCATAATGATACGCTCCTCTCTATATCTCTATTGGGGATCTTTCCCCTGTTCGTATCATACCGAAAATTTCCCGGTTCGTCAATCCCCAAGCGCCGTAATTTTCGCACCGCGGTAATAATACGGCAGGATGACGCGGTACGAGTAGCCCTGCTGCGCCATGTAATTCGCGCCGTACTGGCTCATGCCCACGCGGTGTCCGTAGCCGAGCACGGAAAAATGAAACGCGCCGTCCGCAAATTCCAGCGTGAACTGTGTGGAATTTAGTCCAAATGTGCTGCGCATCTGCACGCCTGTGAGCGCCGCGCCGCCAATCTCGATTTCGTCCACCCCGCCGCCGTCCGTGTAGCTGACCGCGCCGAGCCAATTCTCCGGGTCGCTCGTTAAATCCGCGTCCGGCGCACTGTCCAGAATTTTCTCGCGGAACTCCTCCGCCGTAAACGCCGCTTCTGAGGCATAGCGCAGCGCCGCCTGCTCGCCGTAGCTCTCCACCGACTGCAAATACGGCACGTCGCTGCCCCACACCGCGACCGCCGCCTCCGTCCTGCCGCCGGAGCAGGAAAAAAACGTCGCGTCGATGAGCTGCCCGTCATACGTCAGTACCTCATCGTGCGTCGTCGTTACCGCATCTGCCGCCTTTTGCCAGTCCGCCTCAAAATCCGCGCCAAAGCGCTCGCGCAGTTCCTCCTCACTGCGCCACGCCTGACAGCACGCGCTGTCTGCGCACACCGCACCGCCCTCGTGCTTGCCGCCGCGCATCTGGCGGCAGGCAAACGTCCGCGCCGCCACCGCCTGCGCGCGCAGCGCCTCCGGCTCAAACTCCGGCGGCATCTCACACAGCACCACCGCCGTCAAATATTCGTCCAATTCCAGCTCCCGCGTACCGTCCTGTGTCAGCAGCGTCACGGTGCGTTCGTCCGACGGCTCGTCCGCTTCCTGCGGAGCTGCCGCCGGGATGGTCTCCTCGATCACCAGCACGCGCGGCGTTTCTTCACGCGCCGTCTCCTGCCGCGCCATCGCGGGCGGAAACAGCGCCAGCGCGAGCGCGCCGAGCGCTGCGCAGATCACAACAGTTTTCAAAGCCCGTCCCTCCTTTGTGCCTTTGATATGGCAAGCCTATGCGCTGCCGCGCGCGAATATGCCGTGCTAAGGGTATACATAACTTGACACATTTTTCGCAAAGTCGTATAATAATTGTGTATTTCACTTGAAACGGAGCTTCTGCATGAAACGTACTGTCAAGATCGTTCTTCCGCTGGTGCTGATCGCGGTGCTGCTGATCGGCGCGGGCTGGTTCTTTTTGTCCTTCCGCCGGGATGTGACCGCCACCGTCTTTGGCTACTGGGGCGATCGTTTTGCCGCCGCCGGGCGCTATGAGCGCGCCATCTCCTGCTACAAGGCGGCGCAGAAATTTGCGCCGGATAATGAGCGCATCCCCATCATCCTTGCCGATACCTATGTAAGCGCCGGCAACTACACCAAGGCAGAATATACGCTCGTCAGCGCCATCACCGAAAACCCGGATTCGTCCGCGCTGTACATTGCGCTCTCGCGCGCATATGTCGCGCAGGATAAGCTGCTCGACGCCGAGCAGATGCTCAGCCGCATCACCAGCGCGTCTGTCCGCGAGGAGATTGAATACCTGCGCCCGTCCGCGCCGGTCATTTCGCCGGAGAGCGGCTACTACAGCGAGTACATCGATGTCACGGCGGCATCCGCCGGCAGCAGCGTCTACCTCACCACCGACGGCACGTTCCCGTCCCTGGAAAAGGACCTCTACACGCAGCCCGTTGCCATCTCCGGCGGCGAAACGACCGTGACCGCGCTGTGCGTGGGCGATAACGGGCTGGTCAGCCCCGTCGTTTACGCGGGCTACACCATCGGCAACGTTGTCGAGCCCGTCAAGCTGGCAGACCCGGTGCTGGAGGCATCTGTGCGTGAGCTGCTCGGCAAGAACGCCGATGAGCAGCTCATGACCGACGAGCTGTGGACGATCGAAGCGCTGGAGCTGCCCGAGGGCATCACCACGCTGGAGGATCTGCCGCGCTTCGCGGGGCTGAAGTCGCTCACGATGCACGACCTGAACGGTCTGGATCTGAGCGTCATCGGTCAGCTCTCCACACTCACTACGCTCGACGTCTCCGGCTGTACGCTGCCGAGCGATACGCTGGAGCTGATCGGCGCGCTGCCCGATCTCACGTCCCTCAACATCTCCGGCTGCGCCGTGCAGAGCATCAACGCCCTCGTCGGGCTGACGAAGCTGGAATATCTCAACATCAGCGACAACACCGTCTCCGACATCACGGCGCTTTCCAGCATGGAGAACCTGCGCGAGCTGCACCTGACGAACAACCCCGTGCGCACCATCACCTATCTCAATAACTGCCTGAAGCTCGAAACGCTGTATGCCGAAAGCTGCGGCATCTCCAAGCTCACCAGCCTTGCCGGAAACACCAGCCTGCAGGAGCTGTACGCGTCGGATAACGAGATCGACGATCTGTCCGCGCTGGAAGCGTGTACGGCGCTGCGCGTCCTCGACGTCAGCAGCAACGAGATTGCTGACATTTCCGTCCTCCCCTCCCTGCCGGAGCTGACGACGTTCAAGGCGGATCACAACAAGATCACCGCTGTGCCGGCGTTTGACGCTGAAGTTTCCAAGCTCGTGCAGTTTAACGTCAACTACAACGAGATCGAGAGCGTGCAGGGTCTGGCGGGGCTGATGTACCTCAACTACGTCCGCGCCGACTACAACAAGATCACGAGCATCGCCTGTCTCAAGGACTGCTACTGCCTGGTCGAGATCGACGTGTTCGATAACCCCATCAACGTCGAAGAGGTCGAGCCGCTGCAGGACATCGGCATCATCGTCAACTACAACCCCAAGTACGAAGCAGCAGCATAACAAATACGGCGCGTCCTCCCGGACGCGCCGCTTTTACAGCTCTTTTATGTAGAAGCGGTTCATCGTGCCGTGCTGCACGCCCGCCGGGCGCTCGATCACCGTAAAGCCCAGTTTTTCGTACATCCGGCACGCCGCGGTAAGATCCGTATGCGTTTCCAGATACAAAAACCGATAGCCCAGCGCCCGCGCGCTGTCCTCAATAAGCCGCACGAAACGCGTGCCGAGTCCCCTGCCCTTCGCGCTGTCCGCAAGGTAGAGCTTCTGCATCTCCGCGCAGTCGGCAAGCCCGTCAAACTCTGCCAGTCCCGCGCCGCCGAGCACCGTCCCGGCATCGTCCACCGCGACGAAATACCGCCGCCGGTCGGGTCGCTCGCCGTAAAAGCGGCTCAGGTGCGCCAGCTCCGGGTCAAAATACGCCGTGCCGGGGATGTCCAGCCCGTGCGCCCTGAGATTCGACTGCACGAGCGCAGCCATCTGTGCATTGTCCGCCGCCGTGATCGGGCGGATATGAATTTCTGCTTCCATGCCGCAGCCTCCGTTTTGCTCGAATGCTGTCAGTATACGTCCGTGCGCCGCGCCTGTCAACCAAAACCCACTCAGGAGGTCTCTCCTATGCCGAGCATCCGAAACCCCGGTCTCACCTCCAACGCCATCAAACTCCTTGCCATCGCCGCCATGACGATCGACCACATCGCGTGGGCGGTCTTTCCGGGCTATCCGCGGCAGCTTCTGCCGCTGCTGATGCACCTGATCGGGCGCATCACCTGCCCCATCATGTGCTATTTTGTTGCCGAGGGCTTCCACTATACGAAAAATATCCGCAAATACACGGCGCGGATGTTCCTGTTCGCCGTCATCTCGCATTTCTGCTATCTCTACTCGTCCGCGGACTTTGCGGGCTGGCTCTCGTTCGTCCCGTTTCTGACCGGGAGCGTTCTGAACCAGACGAGCGTGATGTGGTCGCTGGCGTGGGGGCTGGTCATGCTGCGCGTGGCGCACAGTGAGCGCGTGACGGGGCTCTGGAAACCCGTACTCATTCTGCTCATCTGCGCCGTCAGCTTCCCCAGCGATTGGAGCTGCATCGCCGCGCTGTGCGTGCTGGCGTTCGGCACGAACCGCGGCGACCTGAAACGGCAGGCGCTCTGGCTCGTGTTTTACGTCGCGCTCTACTCTGCCGTGTACCTCTTCGCCATGGACTGGCTCTACGGCGTGGTCCAGCTCGGCGTGGTGCTCGCCATCCCCATCCTGCGGCTGTATAACGGACAGCGCGGCAAAAATCCGACAGTCAATCGCGTGATGAAGTGGCTGTTTTACATCTACTATCCCGCGCACCTGCTCCTCATCGGGCTGCTGCTGCACGCATGAAAATCGGGCGTCCCGCGTTTTGCGAGACGCCCGATTTTTTACTTTTTGTGCCTGCACAGCAGCAAAATCACCGCGCCTGCCGCGAGCAGCACTGCCGCCAGCAGCCAGATTGCCGTGTGGGAACCCGCATTGTTCGTCACAAACACCTGTGTCGGACCGTCTGCTCCGCCGATAATGCCTACGCTCAGCGCCGTCATGCCTGCTCCTCCCCTGCCGGTTTTTTCTCCTCCGGCGGGCGCTTCTGCTTCGTCACAACCACCGCCTCCACGCGGTTGATAGGCGTGCCAAGCTCGTGGAATTTCTCCTCGTAGCCCGTCATGATGCCGACCGGGCCGTTCGCGTGCAGGTCGAGCGTGCAGTTGCGCAGCTCCAGATAGCAGCTCTGCATCTCCTCCAGCGACCACTCAAAGAGCTTGGCATTGTCGGTCTTGAAATGGATCTCCCCGCCGAGCTTGAGGACGTATTTGTACTTTTCCAGAAACGTGTGGTACGTCAGCCGCCGCTTGGCGTTTTTGCTGCGCGGCCACGGGTCGCAGAAGTTGATGTAGAGCAGGTCGATCTCGCTCTCGGCAAAAAACGCCTCCAGATTTGCCGCGTCCAGCGACACGAAGTAGACGTTTTTCAGCCCCATGCGGATCGCCGCCTCCATCGCCAGCACCAGCGCATCCGGCACGCGCTCGATCGCAATGAGCAGCACATCCGGCTCAGCCGCCGCCGTCTCCACGGTGAATTTGCCCTTGCCGCAGCCGACCTCGACCCGCAGCTCGCGGCAGTCCGGCATCAGCCGCCGCCAATCGCCGCGCATCGCCTCCGGGTCCTGGATCCAGACGCTCTGACAAGCCTGCATCCGCGGCGCAAGGTTGTTTCTTCTTCTCATTCTCATGCAAAGTGCTCCGCCTTTCCAAACTTCACACTCATTATAACAAAAAACCTCCGCCGCGTAAAGCCGCAATTCACGCCTTGCAATCCGCCGCCGCATTTGCTATAATACAAATAATCCGGGTGTAGCTCAGCTGGCAGAGCGCGTGGTTTGGGAGCGCGGCAGCGTTCATCCGACCTGCCGGAGCCAACACGCCCGAACCCCTTGACACACGGGCATTTGCGGCTTTTCCGCAATTTCCGGAACTGCCCGAAAATCTCCCTTTGACCACATGGTTGACTACAGACAGCAAGACCTTCCAATTTCATAACCGGGTGTAGCTCAGATGGTAGAGCGCGTGGTTTGG
>CALACZ010000049.1 GCA_937890735.1 uncultured Bacillota bacterium | reverse complement strand
ATGTTGTCGTTCGGCATATTCGCCGCCTTCGCCTTGGTGATGACGGTCGCCAGACGCGAGTTATACGCCGGGTCGGCGACGCCGCCGCCCTCCTTGACCGCGACGATCATTTCCTTGGAAATTTTCGTAAACGCCGCCGCGCGCTTGGCGTCCTGCGCGCCCTTGGTTTTCTGGATGTTATGCCACTTGGAATGTCCCGACATAAAATGTATCTTCCCTTCTGCGGTGAGTTTTTGTTATTTTATCACAGGTCTGTACACAAAATCAACCGTTTGTAAGAAATTGCGTCTCATCCCGGTGGGTCTGGGAGCGGAAAATCTCCAGCTCCGGGAAGGCGGCGTGCAGGATCTCCTCCAGACGCGCGCAGACGGGGTTTTCCGTCTCAAAATGTCCGGCGTCGATGAGGTTCAGCCCGCGGTATTTTGCCTCCTCAAAATGGTTGTATTTGAGATCGGCGGTCACGAATGTATCGCACCCCATGGCAAGGACCGCCTCCAGCTCGCTGCCGCAGCTGCCGCCGCCGACCGCGACCTTGCGGACCGTTTTGCCCGCGTCCGCAAAGCGCACGCCGGGGCACGAAAGCGCCGCCTTGACGTGCGCGGCAAAGTCCCGCAGCGCGCACGGCGCGACCGTCCCGGTGCGGATGAGCCCGTACTCGCGTCCCTGCGCGTCGTGCCCCGCGGGGTCGAGCACGGAGATGTCCGAAAGTCCGAGCGTTTTCGCCAGAATGTCGTTGACGCCGCCCGGCGCACAGTCCAGATTCGTATGCAGGTTGATGGCGGCAATGCCGTTTTCGATGAGCCAGAGGAGATTTTCCCCCTCATAGCTTGCATCGTTCACCGCCCGCACGGGCTGAAAGATGAGCGGATGGTGCGTCACGATCAGCTCGCAGCCGTGCGCCTTCGCCTCGGCGAACACGTCCGGCATCGGGTCGAGCGCCACCATGACGCGCGTCACAGCCGCCGTGCGCCGCCCGCAGAGCAGCCCCACATTGTCCCATTCCATTTTCATATACTCCGGCGCAGCGTCAAGCAGCGCCGTGAGAACGTCACAAACCTTTATCATAGCGACCTCCTGATCGTTTCTACCTCGCGCAGCGCCTGCTCATAGTACGCGCGCTTTTCCGGGCGCTGCGTCTGCGCGCCCGCCAGTCCCTCCACCGTCGTGCGCAGGAGCGATTCCACGCGCGCGGCGTACTCCGGCAGCAGCGGGCTGCCGCAGGCTAAAAGCTGCGGCGGCAGATGCTCCTGCCCGGGACTGAGCTTCTGCGCGCCGCCTAGCTGCGCCCGCAGGACGGTGTAATAAAACCGCCCCTCCCGCAAAAGCGTCTCCTCGCGGATGCCGAAGCCGCTTTGCGTCAGATACCGCCGCAGCGCGGGCGCGGCGCTCTGCGGCTGCAAAATGAGCGTGTAGCGTTCGCTCTGCAGCCACGGCGCGGCGCGTAAGATCATGGCGATCAGGTCGCCGCCCATTCCGGCGCACACAATGGTGTCCGCCTCGTTCGGCGCGATTTGGGACAGCCCGTCCGACAGGCGGAACTCGATCCCCTGCGCGCCAAAGCGCGCGGCGTTCTGCCGTGCGGACGCGAGCGGCTGCTCGCGCAGATCGCAGGCGATGACGTGCGCGGCAATGCCGTTGTGCAGCAGCCAGATCGGCAGATACCCGTGATCCGTCCCGATGTCCGCAACGCGGCTGCCCGGCGCGACCATCCGCGCGCACGCCCGCAGCCGGTTTGAAAGCGGTAGCTTCATACCCGTTTCCTCACTCCATGAAAAAAGGAGGCGTCCGCCTCCTTTTTCGGTCTGTCTGTCTTAGAGCCCAGCTTCTTCACTTGCCTCGATGAACTTGTTGACCTGCTCCAGGAACGCGTCGGCGTCCACGCCGTGCACGGCGCAAGCCTCTTCCACGGTCTCGCCGCGGGAGGCGGGGCAGCCCAGGCAGTGCATCCCGATGGACATGAACAGCGGCGCAGTCTCCGGCGCGATGTCCAGAACGTCACCGATGATGGTGGTTTTTTCAATTTTCGCAGCCATAAAAATGACCCCCTATCAATTTTGTAGGTTTATTATACCCATGAATCTCACAGAATGCAACTAAAAAATCGCGCATACAAAAAGAGGACGGCAAATGCCGTCCTCCTAAAGCGGTTTTCCTTTGAGATAAAGTCAAATTTATTTGACTTTATCTTACTTGCCCATGTTCATCTGCGCGGCGACTTCCGCTGCGAAGTCTTCCTGCTTCTTCTCGATGCCCTCGCCCTTTTCAAAGCGGACGGCGTCCACGAACGTGACCTTGCCGCCAAGCTCCTTGGCAGCGGCGTTCATGTACTGCTCGACGGTCATGCTGCCATCCTTGACGAACGGCTGCTGGAGCAGGCAGTTCTCTTCGTAGAACTTGTTG
>CALACZ010000048.1 GCA_937890735.1 uncultured Bacillota bacterium | reverse complement strand
GCAGGATGTTCTTGAGCTCCACGCGGTTGACCTTGATGCCCCACGGGTCGGTCGCTTCATCCAGGATCGCGCGCATCCGCGTGTTGATGACGTCGCGCGAGGTGAGCGTCTGGTCGAGCTCCAGGTCGCCGATGATGTTGCGCAGCGTCGTTGCCGTGAGCGTCTCCATCGCCATCATCGGGTGCTCCACGCCGTAGGCGTACAGCTTGGGGTCGGTGATCTGGAAATACACGACGGTGTCGATCTGCATGGTGACGTTATCCTTGGTGATGACGGGCTGGGGCGGGTAATCGAGCACCTGCTCCTTGAGGCTCACCTTTTTGGCGACGCGCTCGATGAACGGGGCTTTGAAGTGGATGCCCACCTGCCAGACCCGGCTGAACGCGCCGAGGCGCTCAACAACGTAGGCGCGCGACTGCTGCACCACGACGATGTTGCGGACGATGATGATGAGGACAATGAGGACGATCACGAGCGGAAGGATCCATTCCATGGCGTTTTTCTCCTTTCAGGTCACAGCTTTACTTTCTCTTCTGCGGGCGCGACAATGAGCTTTGCGCCCTCGATGCGTTCGATGGTCACGAGCGCGCCGGTGGGGATGACGGCGTCCGACGGGGCTTTGGCGGTCCATTCCACGCCGTTTACCTTGACCGCGCCGGTCTCGTGCAGGTTGTCCACCGCTTCGGTGACGAGCACCTGCCGCCCGATCAGGCGGTCGGCATTCGTGCGCTCGCGGCGCTTTCGGGTGTTCTTTTTCGCCAGCGGCAGAAAGACCGCCAGCAGCGCGCCGGACGCGAGCACGAACACGGCGAGCTGCGCCGGGACGCCCCAGCCAAGAAACACCGCGCCGAGCGCCAGCAGCGCCCCGCCCACGAACCAGACCGACACCAGACTGACCGTAGCCGCCTCTGCGGCGGCGAACACGACCGCCGCGATGATCCAGACGATCGCCATGGCAGGCATAGTTCTCACTCCTTTTTCAGGCGATAGTTTACACGGACAGTATAACACGCCGCCCGCCAGTGTGTCACCTTATTTTTTCTTTAATAATATTTGCAGCTGTTGATTAATACTATTTGCAGCCGTTGATTAAAATCGGCAAGAGTTGTCAGCGAGAGATTTTGCCCTAAATGAAAGTTTGGAAACGCAGGAATACTTTGTGTATTTCAAGTTTTCAAACTGCACAGTTGGGGCAAAAGATCCGCTGAGAACCGCGGACGATTTTAATCAGCGGTTGCCTTATAAAAATTTACAGTTTGTTTGCCGATTTCGCTCCATATCTGATATAGTATACTAGAAATACTGTGCCGCGCGGAAAACGATACGCGCGGCGGCGCGATGGGAGATACTGACGATGGAAAAAATGACGTTCTGCGTGCCGTGCCTGTTTGGGCTGGAGGGGCTGGTGGGCGATGAGCTGCGCCGGCTGGAGCTGGAGGACGTGCGCGTGGAGGACCGGCGCGTGTTCTTTACGGGCGATTTTGCCGCGATGGCGCGGGCAAACCTCTGCTGCCGCATGGGCGAGCGGGTGATGATCCTGCTCGCAAAGGGGCAGGTGCGCAGCTTTGAAGAGCTGTTCCAGCTTGTCAAAAACGCGCCGCTGGAGCGCTTTATCCCCAAGGACGGGGCGTTCCCCGTCAAGGGCTACAGCCTGTCGAGCCAGCTCCACTCCGTGCCGGACTGTCAGGCGATCGCCAAAAAGGCGGCGGTGACGCGGCTGGGCGAACAATACGGACTGGGGTGGCTGCCGGAAACGGGCGCTGCGTATCAGCTCCGCTTCTCGATCCTGAAGGACGAGTGCGAGCTGTTTCTGGACACGACGGGCGCGAGCCTTCATAAGCGCGGCTACCGCGAGACGGCGAATCTCGCACCGCTGCATGAGACGATGGCGGCGGCGATGGTGAATCTCGCGCGCTACCGCGGGCGCGATTTCTTCTGGGATCCGTTCTGCGGCTCGGGCACGATCTGCATCGAGGCGGCGATGATCGCGCTCAACCGCGCGCCGGGGCTGCGACGCAGCTTTGCGGCAGAAAAGTGGGCGTGCGTGCCGCAGGAGGTGTGGCGCGCGGAGCGCACCGCGGCGATGGATCGCGAATATCGCGGCGACTACCGCATCCTCGGCACGGACATCGACCCCGAAGCGCTGGCAATTGCACGCGACAACGCGCGCAAGGCGGGCGTGGAAAAGCTCATCGAGTTCCGCGAGGCAGACGCCACCAAAATGAGCCTGCCGTGCGACCGGGGCGTGATCGTCTGCAACCCGCCCTACGGCGAGCGGATGCTCGAACAGCGCAGCGCGCAGCAGCTCTACCGTGCGCTGGGGCGGCATCTGAAATTCTCCGACGGCTGGAAAAAGTACATCATCTCCTCCGAGCCGGAATTTGAGCACTATTACGGCAAACAGGCGGTCAAGAAGCGCAAGCTGTATAACGGTCGCCTGCAATGCAATGTCTATATGTACTACTGAGGGGGCAGCGCCATGAAGCATCTGTTCATCATCAATCCCGCCGCGGGGAAATACGACCATACGAAGGAATACGCCCAGACTGTGGAGCGCGTGCTGCGCAAGCACGATCTGGAATATGAGATCGCGCTGTCCACCGAGCCGGGCGACTGCGAGGTCATCGCGCGGCGCGCCGCCGAGACGGGCGAGCCGCTGCGCATCTACGCCTGCGGCGGCGACGGCACGCTCAACGAGGTCGTGTGCGGCGCGGCGGGCTTTGAGAACGCCGCCATTACGCATTTTCCGGGCGGGTCGGGCAACGACTTTATCAAAATTTTCTCCGCCACCGAGCCGTTTCACCATTTGGAGCGTCTGCTCGACTGTGACGAAGCGCGCATGGATCTCATCCGCTGCAACGG
>CALACZ010000047.1 GCA_937890735.1 uncultured Bacillota bacterium | reverse complement strand
AGCTGGGCTCCTGCACCGCCGTTGTCTGCTACAATGACGAGATCGCCTTTCATCTCATCCGCACGCTCCTGCGCGCGGGCAAGCGCGTGCCGGAGGATGTTGCCGTGGTGAGCTTTGACAACAGCTATTACAGCACCTTCGGACCTGTCAGCATCACCTCCGCCGGGCATGAGCCGCACGCGATGGGGCACGCGGCAGCGGAGAATCTTCTCTGCCAGATCCGCCGCCAGCCCTGCCGGAGCGTCAAGCTGCCGTGGACATTGTACGAACGCCAAAGCGGATAATGCAAAAATCGTGCATCCATTTGGATGCACGATTTTTTAATAGATACGGCTTTCCAGCAGCTCATCGGTGATCCGATCTTTCATAAAAAGCTGCTCCGAGAGATACGAGCGTTTTTCGGGCGTTTCGCCGCGCTCGAGCTGCTCGATGATGGCGCGCACGCGCGGTCCGTGCAGGGGGTTGCACTCGGCGCACAGGTCGATCTTACCGTCCTTGCAATACGAAAGCGCCCGGTGCACCGCGTCAAAGGTGATGAGCGTCACGCCGCCCTCGCCATACGCGATGCCAAGCTCGTCCATCGCCTGCATGACGCCGAAGCACATATTGTCGTTCTCACAGTACACAACGTCCGGCACGGGGTTATTTGCCAGATACGCGCGCGTCTCCTCGTACGCCTTTGCCTGTGTGAAATCGCCGTTGAGCTGTGCGGCGATCGTCCAGCTCTGATGCTTGAATGCGCCGGCTTCCAGCGCGGCGCTGCGCTGGAGCTGCGCGGTCGAGCCGGGCGTGCCCTGCAAGTGCAAGATCTGCACGTCCGTGTCCGTTTCCGCGCGCGCGTCCAATGCCTCCGCCAGCCACGCGACGGCTTCATCGGCGGTCTTTCGGAAGTCCGAGCCGACCCAGCTCGTAAAGAGCGTGGTGTCGTTGACCTCCACCTGCCGGTCCACGATGATGACCGGGATATTCGCGGCGCGCGCCTCCTCCAGCACGCTCTCCCAGCCGGTCTCGGTAACGGGCGCGAGCACGATGTAATCTACATCCTGCTGGATAAACGTGCGGATGGCCTTGAACTGGTTCTCCTGCTTCTGCCGGGCGTTGTCAAACAGCAGCTCAAAGCCGTTTTCCTCGCTCAGGCTCTCGCGCATGGACTCGGTGTTGGCAACACGCCAGTCCGACTCCGCGCCGACCTGTGAAAAGCCGACGGTGATGAGCGTCGTTTCCTCCTCCGGCGTCTGCCGGACGTAGGGCGCGCAGCCGCCGAGCAGCAGAAGCGCCAGCGCGCAGAAAATCAGTGTCAGGCGTTTCATGTCTCCGCCTCCTTTCGGATGGGAAAGCGCAGCGTGACGCTTGTTCCCGCGCCCGCTTCGCTTGCCAGCTCCATAGAGCACTGCGCGCCATACAGCAGCCGCAGCCGCCGGTAGACCGTGCGCAGACCAAAGCCGACCTGCTCCTCCGTATCCAGGCTCTGCCGGAGCTGCTGCAGGCGCTCGGGCGTCATGCCCGCGCCGTCGTCGCGCACGGTGATGCGCACATACGCCCCTTCCTGCACCGCGTCGATGCGGATATGCCCCAGCCCCCGGCGCAGCTTGATGCCGTGATACAGCGCGTTTTCGACCAGCGGCTGAAGCGTCAGCTTCGGCAGCACGCAGCCGCGCAGCTCCGGCGCAACGTAGATCTCATAGATCAGAATATCCCGATAGCGCACCTGCTGGATCTCCAGATAGCTGCGCGCGTGAATTTCCTCCTCGCCGAGCGTGATGATGTCGCGCCCCTTGCTCAGCGAGCTGCGGAAAAAGTTCGACAGGCTCGTGACCATTTCGACCGCCTGCTCGTTTTTGCCGGTCTCCACGAGCCAGATGATCGTATCGAGGGTGTTATACAGAAAATGCGGGTTGATCTGGCTTTGCAGCAGCGCCAGCTCCATCGCGCGGAGCTTGTCCTGCTCCTGCCGGTTGAGCTCCATCTGCTGCTGCAAATGCTGCGCCATATGCTCAAGGCTGTTGCTGAGCGCCTGAAGCGTCTCGTCCTCGGCAACGACCGGCTCCCGCGCGGCAAGATCGCCGCGGCCGATCGACTGCGCGCGCTCGCGCAGCGCGTAGATCGGCTGCGTGATGCTGCGGCTGATCGCCGCCGAGCGGCGCATCAGAACGCCCACCAGCACCAGCGCGCCCACCGCGACCAGCCCCAGCTCCAGCCAGAGCCGGGCGGTCAGCGCCGCCTGCAAGGAGTCCAGATATCCCGCCTCGTGGAAGAGGTAGGTGTAAAAATACTGCTGGATGAGCTCCGTGAGGATATAAATATTCGACTCCAGCAGCTCCATCCGCGCCTCGTAGCCGTCCGTCACGGTGATCTGAACGATACGCTCGCGCAGATTTTCGCACAGGTCGATGGCGCTTGTGATTGCCTTACGGCTCTGCCGGTCCTGTGTGCCGTCCAAAAGCTCCTGTGCCAGCGCCTTTGCCTCATCGACCTCCTGCAGCGGCAGCGTCTCGCCGTAGCTGCTGTCGATGAC
>CALACZ010000046.1 GCA_937890735.1 uncultured Bacillota bacterium | reverse complement strand
CGTTGTGCTCGGTGGCGATGTTGTAGATCAGCTCCTGAATGAGCACGGTCTTGCCAACGCCCGCGCCGCCGAACAGACCGATCTTGCCGCCCTTGGCATACGGGCAGATCAGATCGACGACCTTGATGCCGGTCTCGAGAATTTCGGTGGTGGACTGCTGCTCTTCATAGCTCGGCGCGGGGCGGTGGATCGCCCAGCGCTCGGCAGCCTCCGGCGCGGGCTGGTTATCCACCGGCTCGCCCAGAAGATTAAAGATGCGCCCCAGGCATACCTCGCCCACGGGTACGGTGATCGGTGAGCCGGTATCGACCGCCTGCGCGCCGCGCTCGAGCCCGTCGGTGGAGCTCATGGCGATACAACGGGCAACGTTGTCTCCGATCAGCTGCTCGACCTCGGCGGTCAGCGTTTTACCCCCAAGCTCCAGCGTGACGGCGTTCATCAACTCCGGCAGCTCGCCGTCTGCAAAGCGAATGTCCAGCACCGGTCCGATGACCTGCACGACTGTGCCGATGTGCTGTTTGGTCATACGCGATCTCCTTTCAGTTTTCTGCGCCGGCGACGATCTCGGTGATCTCCTGCGTGATCGCGCCCTGACGGGCACGGTTATAGCGCAGGTTGAGATCCTGGATCATCTCGTCGGCGTTTTTGGTGGCGGCGTCCATCGCCATGCGGCGCGCCGCCTGCTCGGAGGCGACGGACTCGCACAGCGCGCCGTAGAAAACGCCTCCCAGATATTCCGGCACGATGGCGTCAAAAACGCCCAGCGGGCCGGTCTCATACAAAATAAACGGTTTTGCCGCGCGCGTATCCTTCTTTTCCGCGATGCGCACCGGCAGCAGCTCCAGCGTGGCGGGCGTCTGCGACAGGAGCGAGGCAAAATTCGTATACGCCAGCTCGACCTTCGCAAACTTCCCGTCTAAAAACTGTGTGCACAGCAGCTTTGCGACCGAATAGCAGTCGCCGATGGAGACCTCCGATGCCTGCGCGCAGCGCTCCGTCAGGATCTCCACGCCGCGCGCGCGGAAAAATTCCAGCGACTTTTTGCCCACGGGCAGCACGATGTCATGCTCCGCGTCCATACCGGCATACGCCAGCTTCAGGATGTTGCTGTTGTAGCCGCCGGCAAGTCCCCGGTCGCCCGCGATGACGATGTACAGCGTCCGCCCCGCGCGCTCCTTGAGGTAGGGCGAGACGAAGTCCATCGTACTGTCGGCGATCTCGTTCATCGTTTCGTACAGAATTTCAAAGTACGGACGGCTTGCCGCCGCGCGCGCCTGCGCGCCGCGCAGCTTGGAGGCGGCGACCATTTCCATGGCGCGTGTGATCTGCCTGGTGGATTCCATGCTGTGGATGCGGGAGCGGATGTCTTTCATGGAAACGCCTGCCATGCAAACGCCTCCTTTCTCACGGATTCGTCAAAAATTGCGCGGTGTAGCACTCGAGTATCTGCTTGAGCTGCTCCTCATCGGCGCTTTCCAGCTTGCCGGTCGAGCGGATGTTCTGCAAAACCGGCAGCGCGTTCGTGTCCAGATACGGATACAGCCCCGCCTCATATGCGCGGATGTCCGTCACGGCGACGTCCTTGAGGTAGCCGTTGACCACCGCATAGAGGATGCACACCTGATGCGCCACATCCACGGGGCTGTTGCGATCCTGTTTGAGCACCTCCACGATGCGCGCGCCCTGATCGAGGCGGTCGCGCGTGTCGCGGTCGAGGTCCGAGCCGAACTGCGCAAAGCTCTGAAGCTCACGGTACTGCGAATACAGCAGCTTCAGGTTGCCAGCGACCTTTTTCATCGCCTTGACCTGCGCATTGCCGCCCACACGCGACACGGAGATACCGGGGTTCACCGCCGGCATGACGCCCGCATGGAACAGCTCGGTCTCCAAAAAGATCTGCCCGTCGGTGATGGAGATGACGTTCGTCGGGATGTACGCCGACACATCGCCCGCCTGCGTTTCGATGATCGGCAGCGCAGTCAGAGATCCGCCGCCGTATTCCGGGGCAAGCCGCGCCGCGCGCTCAAGAAGGCGCGAATGCAGATAGAACACATCGCCGGGGTACGCCTCGCGTCCGGGCGGTCTGCGGATCAGCAGAGAAAGCGTGCGGTACGCCACGGCGTGCTTACTGAGGTCATCATAGATAATCAGCACATCCTTACCCTGCTTCATAAAATATTCGCCCATCGTGCAGCCGGAATACGGCGCGATGTATTGCAGCGACGGCAGCTCCGACGCGGTGGCGGACACGATGGTCGTGTAGTCCATCGCTCCGGCGCTCGTCAGCAGCTCCGCCACCTGCGCCACCGTCGAGCGCTTCTGCCCGATGGCGACGTAGATGCAGATGACATCCTTGCCCTTCTGGTTGATGATGGTATCGACCGCGATGGCGGTCTTGCCGGTCTGGCGGTCGCCGATGATGAGCTCGCGCTGACCGCGACCGATGGGGATCATGGAGTCGATCGCCTTGATGCCGGTCTGAAGCGGCACGGAGACGCTCTTTCGCTCGATGATGCCGGGCGCGGGCGACTCGATGGCGGCATATCCCGCCGCGTCGATCGGTCCTCTGCCGTCGATGGGCTGCCCCAGCGCATCTACAACGCGCCCCAGGACTGCTTCGCCCACCGGCACGGAGACGACTCTGCCGGTGCGCTTGACGGTATCGCCCTCGCGCACGCCCTCATCGCTGCCGAGCATGACGATGGAAACGGAGTTTTCCTCCAGATTCTGCGCCATGCCGTATGCGCCGTTCGGAAATTCCACCAGCTCCCCCGCCATGCACTGATCCAGCCCCGCGGCGCGGGCAATGCCGTCGCCGATCAGGACCAGCGTGCCGGTCTCGGACTGGTTGATCGCCGTTTCATAATGCTTGATCTGCGCTCGAATGATCTTGGAGATCTCGTCCGGTCGTAATTCCATGGGTTCACCAACTTTCGTTTTGGGGACCGCCCCTCGCAATGCCGCCTGCGGGCTTCGCCGAATCTTTTGCCGCAATGCTTCGCTTTGAAATACTTGGAATACACAAAGTATGCCTGCGTATTCCAAATCTCGCCTTGCGGCAAAATCTCTCGCCGAATCTCCTTGCCGCCATTGTTCGGCGCGGTCTTTTCAGTTTAAGTGATTTAGATTTGATTTAGATTTTAGATCGTGGTCTCACGCAGCTGCTTTTTGAGCTGCTGCAAGTGCGTCTGGACGCTGCCGTCGAGCTGACGGTCGGGCAGCTCCAGCCGGACGCCGCCGAGCAGGCGCTCATCCACGCGCGTGGAAAGCTCTACCTGTTTTCCCGTCAGGCGCTCCAGCTTGTCCTTGAGCCGCTGTGCCAGCGCCTGCGGCATCGGCACGGCGCTCACGGCGCACGCCTCCAGAATGCCGTGCGCCTCGTTATAGCGCACGCGGTACTGCCGCGCACAGTCCGAAAACTGCGCCAACGTCCCGTTTTCGCACAAAATTTTCAAAAAATGCAGCGTATAGGGATGCACGCTTTCGCGCAGCGCCTCGTCCAGCAGCCCACAGCGCTCCTTTTTGGGGATTGACGGCGTGCACAGCAGCCGCAGATAGTCGCCGTTCTCGCGCAGAAGCTGTGAAAACAGCGCCAAATCTCCCAAAATGCGGTCCTCAAGACTCTCGCTGCTCGCCAGATCGTACAGCGCGCCGGCGTAAACTCTGGCTGTCTGCGTCATGACGGCTCACCCAGCTCGTCGATGAATTTCCCGATCAGCGCCTCGTGCGCCTTCTCGTCGATCTCCTTTTCGGCGACCTTGGAGGCGATCTCCACCGCCAGATCGGAAATTTCATTCTTCATGTCGTTGACCGCCTTTTTGCGCTCCAACTGAATGTCGCCCTCCGCCTTGGCGCGGATGGACGCCGCCTCCGCCTTCGCGCTGCTCACCAGCTCGTCGGCGCGTGCCTGTGCCGCCTTTGCCGCGCGCGCGGTGATGGCGGCAGCCTCGTCCTGCGCGCTGGCAAGATGGCGCTCGTAGTCCTCCCTGGACTGCTCGGCCTCGCTGCGCGCGGTGTTCGCCGCGTCATACAGCCCGTCGACCTCCTGCTGGCGCTTTTTCAGGATGTTCTGGATGGGCTTAAAAAGGAAGCGCTTGAACAGGTACATCTGAAGCAGCAGATTGCAGATCTGCGCAATCGTTGTCCACGGTGCAAGCTCTACCAGGGACTGAAAGCTCATGGTCAGTCCTCCTTCCGTGTGAAATGCCGCCGCGAATTACAGCAGAGCCGTAAACTGACCGGGTGCGACGAAGATCAGCAGCAGACCGATGACAAAGCCATAGATACCGGTCGTCTCCGCGCACGCGATGCCCAGGAACATGGTGCTGGTCAGATCGCCCTTCATTTCCGGCTGACGCGCCATCGCCTCGATCGCCTTACCGGCGATATAGCCTTCGCCGATGCCGGGACCGAAGCCGGAGATCATCGCAATACCTGCGCCGATGGCGCAGCCCATGAGAATCAATGCCTTTGCGAGTTCCATGAAATAAATTCCTCCTGTAGTTGTTGTTTCCTTATCCTTATATATCATTTACTCTGCCGCCGTACGGATGAAGATCATCGTCAGCATGCAGAATATAAATGCCTGCATCGCGCTGGAGAACCAGTCGAAGTACAGTGACAGCACCGCCGGGATGCCCACGGCAAGAAGCGGGATGTCGCCCAGGATCTGCCCGACCACGCCGGGGATGAGCCCGAAGAGGGCGTTGTTCGCCAGGATCAGCGCCGCGTACACGAGCGAGCTGATGACCATGCCCGACAGGATGTTGCCAAAATGACGGAACGACATCGAGATCGGCTTAAACACCTCGCCCAGCAGGTTAAACGGCGCCATCAGGAACACCGGGTCACAGAAGCCCTTTAGATAGCCGCCGAAGCCGTTCGTTTTGATCTTGGTATAGGTAATGAGCACGAACACGACCAGAGCCCAGCCCAGCAGCACCGACACGTCCGCCGTCGGCGCGAAAAAGCCGAGCAGCGACGACAAACTGCACCCGAGCGACAGCCCGAAGATCGCCGAAATGAGCGGCACCATGTGCATCCATTTTTCGCCCATGTTGCTGCGCACGAAACTCTCCGCCGTCAGCACGATCTTTTCGGCGATCGCCTGCCGCTTGGAGATATTTTTGACCTTGAGATCATGCGTCAGCCAGATGCACAGCCCCGTCAGCACCAGCATCACGCCCCACGACACGACAAGGCTCGCCGTGATGGGGATGCCGCCGAAAATCGGGATGGTAAAGTAAATTGGCGCGCCGTGAATATCCACATTCATCCGTTTGAAGCCTCCTTCCGCGCCCTGCGCGCTGTGATCGCGCGCCGCAGCAGCATCACCGGCTGCGGCACTAAAAACGGGACGAGCGCGGCAATGTAGTTGAAAAACGGCAGCGCGATGCCCGCCACGACCGCCGCCGCTAAGATCAGCATCCTGACAAAATACGACGCGCGCAGGCGCTTCTGCGCCAGTTCCTTTTCTTCCTCGCCGCTTGCAGCGACCGCCTGCACGCGCCGCGCCAGCAGATACATCCGCAAAAACGCGAACACACTGCCCCACAGCGCCCCCAGCGGCACGGTATAGTCAAATTTTCCGATCAGCGCGAACACGGCGCACATCGCCGCATCGCACACGACCAGCCCCGCCGCGACGTACCAAAGCTCCGCGCGGACGGACTTGTCCAGCTTCATGGCATCACTTCCTCAAATGTGGTCGTTAAAATTCTGACCCTCCGGCTTTTTCGGCTTCTCCGACTCAGAAAAGCCGCGCATCAGCCGCCAAGCGCTCGTCAATCCCGTGATGAGCCCCACCACGATCGCGGCGATCATCACCCACGCGCCCCAGCCGAGCTTTGTCTGCGCCAGCCGCGCCAGCCAGATCAGCACCAGCGGAGGCGTAACGAGTGAAAAGCCGATCTGCCCGACAAATGAGATCGCGCGCGCCAGCCGTTCCAGTGACCGCATCCGCCGCCCTCCCGTCGCGCAGGCATATCCCGCAAATTCGGTTTTATTCTACCATCGCTGACGCAAAAAAGCAATGGACATTTTCCCGCCGCTGTCCGAAAATCCTCTTGCCGTGCGCCGCCGTATTGCGTATAATATAAGGCAGAAAATTCGCGGGAGGAAACACCATGGAGCAGGTCCTTCACGGCTATTGCCGCACGCTGGACGCGGCGCGCGCCGTTTTTGTGGAGCAGGACGGCGCGAAGCTGGACATTGACTGCGATTATAGCGTCTGCCCGCACCGCTCCGTCTGCGAGATCGCGCGCCAGATTGGCGAGCTGACCGCGCAAACCGAAACAAAATAAGTTTTTCCAACGGGAGGTATCCTATGCAGATCTGTCTTTACGGTGCGTCGAGCAACGTCCTCGCGCAGAGCTATCTGGACGCGGCATACGAAGCCGGACGCCTGCTGGCGCAGCGCGGTCACGCGCTCGTCTACGGCGGCGGTGCGCAGGGTGTCATGGGCGCGGCTGCACGCGGCGCGCACGAAAACGGCGGCAGGGTCATCGGCGTCGCCCCGTCGTTTTTCAATGTGGACGGCATTTTGTACGACCAGTGCGACGAATTTATCTACACCGAGACCATGCGCGAGCGCAAGGGCATCATGGACGAAAAAGCCGAGGGCTTCCTGCTCGCCCCGGGCGGCATCGGCAGCTTTGAGGAGTTTTTCGAGATCCTCACACTCAAGCAGCTCGGCAAGCATAACCGCCCCATCGCCGTTCTGAACACCAACGCGTATTACGCCCCCCTGCACGCCATGCTGGAGCACGCCGTGAAGGAGCGCTTCGCCACCGCCCCGTGCCTGAAGCTCTACCGGCTCTGCGATACCCCGGCGGAAGCTGTCGAGTACCTGGAGCACTACGACGCCGCCGCGCTGGACATCAAGCACCTGAAAAACATCTGAGAAAAGCACACCCCCGCGGCATTCCCGCCGCGGGGGTATTTTTTGAGCATTCCCAGATTTCGTCGTAACGTATGGGCGGGGCTTATGTCAAGAGCAACATAGCTTGCCCCCGCCCGCACAGGATGCAAAAACAAATTTAGCGCGCCGACGCGGAACGACATACACCAAAGCCTTCCCCTTGAGGGGAAGGTGGCTCGCGCAGCGAGACGGATGAGGAGAAGGGTCGTACGTT
>CALACZ010000045.1 GCA_937890735.1 uncultured Bacillota bacterium | reverse complement strand
CTGATCTGTAAACTATCTTATTGCACTATACACTTCTACCCCTCCCGCCGTTTTTTTGAGGCAACTGTGATTTGCGAAAGTCAAAGGCTTCCCTTGGTGACCAAGGGAAGCTGTCGCCGCAGGCGACTGAAGGGATCAGAACGTCGCAGGTTTGCAGAGCGCCCTCCCGCGTTGGTGCAGTAGAACGTACACCTTCTCATCCCTTCCGTCACGGCTGCACCGTGCCACCGCTCTTTACACAAGGGAGGCTTACAGGAATGCAATACGGCGGTGCAATATACGCAAATGCGTGCTTCCGTTTGGGAAGCACGCATTTGTATCAATTCTTGTTTTTCATCACCGCGCGCATTCTGGCGGAGTGATCCAAAATTCTCTTGCGCATCCGCAGGCTCTTGGGCGTGACCTCCAGCAGCTCGTCGTCGGCGAGGTACTCCATGCACTGCTCGAGCGAGAGGACCTTCGGCGGGGCGAGGCGGATGGCGTCGTCAGAACCGGCGGCGCGCATATTCGTCAGCTGCTTGCGCTTGCAGACGTTCACGGACATATCCTCGTTGCGGTTGCACTGCCCGACGATCATGCCGGCGTAGACCTCCGTGCCGGGAGCGATGAAGAGCGTGCCGCGATCCTGCACGCCGCCCAGGCCGTAGGCGCACGCCTCGCCGGTCTCAAACGCAACGAGCGAGCCGACCTGACGGCGCTCGATCTCGCCCTTGACGGGCGCGTAGGAATCGAGCGTGGATGCCATGATGCCCTCGCCGCGCGTATCGGTGAGGAACTCGTTGCGGTAGCCGAACAGCCCGCGCGTGGGCACGAGAAATTCCAGACGCATCCGGCTGCCCACCGGCGTCATGGACACCAGCTCGCCCTTACGCTGCGAGATTTTGTCGATGACCGCGCCGACGGATGTCTCCGGCACGTCGGCGACCATGCGCTCGATCGGCTCGCAGAGCTTGCCGTCGATCTCCTTATTCAGGACGTGCGGCGTGGACACCTGGAACTCATAGCCCTCGCGGCGCATCGTCTCGATGAGGATGGACAGGTGCATCTCGCCGCGCCCGGCGACGTTAAAGGAGTCCGTGCCGACCTCGGTGACGTGCAGCGACACGTCCTTTAAAAGCTCGCGCTGCAAACGGTCGCGCAGGTTGCGGGAGGTGACGTATTTGCCTTCGCGCCCGGCAAACGGCGAGTCGTTGATGGAAAACGTCATCTCGATCGTGGGGTCGGAAATTTTCACGAACGGCAGCGGCTCGGGCATATCCGGCGCGCAGATGGTGCGCCCGATGGTGATGTCTGAGATGCCGGAGAACGCGACGATCTCGCCCGCCGCCGCCTCCTGGATGGGGCTGCGCCCGAGACCCGTAAACTCATAGAGCGCGACGATCTTTGCCTTCTGCTTCTTGTCGGGGTCGTGATAGTCGGTGACGAGCACCTCCTGATTCTGGTGGATGACGCCGCGCTCCACGCGCCCGATGCCGATACGCCCGACGAACTCGTTATAGTCGATGGACGAGACGAGCAGCTGAAGCGCACCGTTTCGGTCGCCCTTGGGCGGGTCGATATAGTTGATGATGGTCTCAAACAGCGGCACGAGATCCTTGCCCGGCTCGTCAGGACCGTAGGACGATGTGCCCTGCCGTGCGGAGCAGAAGATCGTGGGCGAGTCGAACTGCTCGTCCGTCGCGTTCAGGTCCAGCAGCAGCTCCAAAACCTCGTCCATGACCTCATGGATGCGCGCGTCCGGGCGGTCGATCTTGTTGACGACCACGATGACCTTATGCCCCAGCTCCAGCGCCTTTTGCAGCACGAAGCGGGTCTGCGGCATCGGACCTTCGGCGGCGTCCACCAGCAGCAGAACGCCGTCCACCATCTTGAGGATGCGCTCGACCTCGCCGGAAAAATCGGCGTGACCCGGCGTATCGACGATGTTGATCTTGTAATCTTTATAATGTACGGCAGTATTTTTCGCCAGAATGGTGATGCCGCGCTCGCGCTCGAGGTCGCCGGAGTCCATCACGCGATCCGCCACGACCTGATTTTCGCGGTACACACCGCCCTGCTTGAGCATCTCATCGACCAGCGTCGTTTTGCCGTGGTCAACGTGCGCAATGATGGCGATGTTCCGAATTTTATCCTGGGTCATACGAAGAGCCCCTTTCTGTGCCCGAAATCTCTCACAAAGCGTTATTTTAACACAGTCATATCCCATTTACAACAGCTTTTCCCGCAAAAAAGCATATTTTTTACATCGCGCCCGCGCGCAAACGGGCGCGGCGGCGCATAGGATGGGCGGAAGGAGGGATCGTGATGACAAATTCCATTGATCCGCAGCAGGCGCAGCGCGTCTGGAGCCGCGTCATGGCGGCGGGCGCTGCTCAGCCCGCAAGCGCCGCACCTGCTGCGCAGACGGCGGCGGAAGAGCCGACCGTATCATTTACGGCGCAGCTTCAGGAGCTTTTGCGCCGCGCCCGTACCGACGCGGCGCTGAACATCTGCCTTGCCCGGCGGCTGCGCGGGTGCGCGCGGCAGACCCTTTTACATCTGGCGGAGCAGTCCCGGCAGGAGGCGCGCACGCTGGCGGCGCTGTATTATCTGACCACCGGGCAGCGGGCGGCGTGCGAGCCTGTGTCGCCGGACGCGGGTGCAGGCACGGCGGCGGTCCTGCGGCGGCAGTATGAGCGCCAGCTCACAAACGCCGCTTCATACCGCGCGCTGGCGGAGCAGAGCTGCGCCCACGCCGAAACGCTCACCTGCCTCGCCGATGGCGCGCAGCGCCACGCCCGTTTGCTTGTCTGTGCTTTACGGGAGTGCCTGTAGAAATGCGCACGTCCCCGCCGCAGAGCGCTGCGGCGGGGGCAGTTTGTTCAGTTGCAGTTATGCGGCGCGCAGGTAGTCCGCGCTCATGTAGGCGACGTGACCGCAGAAGAGGATCTGATACCAGCCGTCGAGCTTGCCGACCACGGCGACGGGCGCGTCTTTTTCCAGCGTTCTTTCGATCGTGCCGGAGGTGTTCGGCGCAAGACGGACGTTCACTTCCGTGGTCGTCGCCATGCAGGCGGACATCGGCGTGACGTTTTCGGGGTCAGCCTCCGCGACGCTCTCATCCGGCATATAGAAGCCGATCTGATACATGAGAGCCGCGAGCTCAGACGCCTCGCTGGTGGACAGCGCCGCAGTCTTGCCATTGTGGTAGACCGTGCCGCTCCATGTGGAGTCGGTGTCGTTCCACAGAAGTCTTGCGCTATACGTCTCGCCGTCCACGTCGATGGAGTACGGATACTCCACCGCCGCCGCGCCGTCGGTATACGCCGCGCCGATGAGCAGAGCGCTCATCTGAAGCGCGTCGGCAGAGTCGGGTGAGGCGGTCTGCGCCTCGGAGTCCTCGCTCATCACCCAGCGGACCGTCACATTCTCGCTCGGCTCGGGCGCGCGCTCGGTGATGTCGCTGATGGTAAAATAGTCGCTGCCGTCCTGCTGCGTAAAGGCGATCTTGAGCTGAAGCCGCAGCCCCTGCTTGGGCGTGAGGGCAAAGCCGTCATCCAACGGGCTGATGGTGTAGAAGCCGGAGTTCTGATAGAACGTTTCAAAAAGCTGCTGCACGGTCGATTCCTGATCCTCCACGCCGCAGGCGTAGGCATGATCGAGCGAGAGGCGGTTGCCCATATTGTCGCGGATGTAGCTGTCGGAGATCAGATGCAGCGGCAGCAGCAGCTCCATCGCGCCGTCCTGCGTCGTCAGCTCCCGGTGCATCCCGGAGAAGATGTAGGAATTTTTGATGTTGGCGGGGTCCTGCTGATACAGACACCAGCTGTCCACGCCGCCCGTCACCTCGCGGGAGAAGAGCCAGCTGTCGCCGTAGGCGTTTTTGAACTCCGCCGCCGTGACGTTTTCATTGTTTTTGACGATCAGATCCGCCATTTTGGACAGACTTTTTTTGCTCGTGAACTGGTGACCGCCATAGGTCAGGTAGTCGCCGCTGTTCAGCTCCGCCTTCAGCGGCAGCGTCAGAACAGACTGGGTGGAAAACGCCGCGGCGGGGATGCCCGTATCGGTGCTGCTCCCCGAGCAGCCTGCCAGCGCGGATACCAGCAGGACAAGCGCCAGCCATAACGCGAGTTGCTTTTTCATACTGATTCCTCCATTTGTGTACTTGCTGCGAACGGTATTCTAAGGCAGCACCGCACAATTGCGTCGGCGCGCTTCGGCGGATCTTTTCCGCCAATTCTGCGGT
>CALACZ010000044.1 GCA_937890735.1 uncultured Bacillota bacterium | reverse complement strand
GCTGCGTGCGGCACGGCGTATATGGAGCATTCCGTGTATCCGCGCTGCACGCAGCGTGCCATTATGGAGGCGAACACGATGCAGCAAACAGCTTTACTGGAACTGCGGGGAATCTGCAAATACTTCCCCGGCGTCCGCGCGCTCGACGGCGTGGATTTTACGCTCCGCAAGGGCGAGATCCACGCGCTGATGGGAGAAAACGGCGCGGGCAAATCCACGCTCATCAAGGTGCTCACGGGCGTGTATTCCAAAGACGAAGGCACCATCACCATGGAAGGAAGCCCCGTACAGATCCGCACAACGCAGGATGCGCTGAAGGCGGGCATCAGTACGGTTTATCAGGAGATCACCCTCTGCCCGAATCTGACCGTGGCGGAGAATTTATACATTGGAAGAACGAAGGGCTCGTTCACGAACTGGCGCAAAATGAACGCGGGCGCGAAAAAGCTGCTGGAGTCGCTCGGCATTCCCGCCGCGCCCACGCAGCAGCTTTCCAGCTGCTCCATCGCCGTGCAGCAGATGGTCGCCATCGCGCGCGCGGTCGATATGGAGTGCAAGGTGCTCATCCTCGACGAGCCGACGTCCTCGCTCGACGAGCAGGAGGTCGAAAAGCTCTTTAAGCTCATGCTGGACCTCAAGACCCGCGGCGTCGGTATTATCTTCGTCACGCACTTTCTGGAGCAGGTGTACGCCGTGTGCGACCGCATCACCGTCCTGCGCGACGGCAGGCTCGTCGGCGAGTACAAGATCGCGGAGCTGCCGCGCGTACAGCTCGTGTCGAAAATGCTCGGCAAGGAGCTGGACGACCTGTCGGAGATCAAAAGCGACGCCGCCGCGGACGCACTGGACGGCGCGGAGGTCGTCTACGAGGCAGCCGGGCTTTCCAGCGCGGCGGGCGTGCGCCCGTTCGATTTTTCCATCCGCAAGGGCGAGGTCAACGGCTTTACGGGTCTGCTCGGCTCGGGGCGCAGCGAGTCCGTGCGCGCGATCTTCGGCGCGGACCATGTGTCCGGCGGAACGGTCAAAATGGGCGGCAAGCCGGTGAAGATCACCTCCCCGCTCCAGGCGATGAAAAACGGCATCAGCTACTTGCCGGAGGACCGCAAGCGCGACGGCATCATCGGCGACCTCTCCGTGCGCGACAATATCATCCTCGCGCGGCAGGTGCTTGACGGCTTCTTCCACCCCATTTCGAAGGCAAAGGCGGAAAAATTTGCCGACGAATACATCAAACTTCTGAACATCAAGACGGCTTCGACCGAAACGCCCATCAAATCCCTCTCCGGCGGCAACCAGCAAAAGGTCATTCTGGCGCGCTGGCTGCTGGCGAACCCCGTCTATATGATCCTCGACGAGCCGACGCGCGGCATCGAC
>CALACZ010000043.1 GCA_937890735.1 uncultured Bacillota bacterium | reverse complement strand
TGGCGACGCCCGCGGCGATGGTGCCGACGCCCGCCTCGGAGACGAGCTTGACGGAAATATCCGCGTTTTCGTTGGCACATTTGAGATCGTAGATCAGCTGCGCCAGATCTTCGATCGAATAAATATCGTGGTGCGGCGGCGGCGAAATGAGCGCCACGCCGGGCGTGGAATGGCGCGTCCGCGCGATCCACGGCCAGACCTTGCTGCCGGGCAGATGACCGCCCTCACCGGGCTTTGCGCCCTGCGCCAGCTTGATCTGGATCTCGTGGGCGCTGACCAGATACTCGCTCGTGACGCCGAAGCGGCCGGAGGCGACCTGCTTGATGGCGGAGTTTTCCTCCGTGCCGAGCCGCTCGGTCGCTTCGCCGCCCTCGCCGGAGTTGGATCTTCCGCCCAGGCGGTTCATGGCGATCGCGAGGCAGCGGTGCGCCTCCTCAGAAATCGAGCCGTAGGACATCGCGCCGGTCTTGAAGCGCTTGACGATGCTGCTGACCGGCTCGACCTCACTGACCGAAATTGCTTTTGCTTCGTCAAATCGGAAGCCGAGCAGACCGCGCAGCGTATGCGGCAGCTGCTCATCATCGACCATGGCGGAGTAGCGGCGGAAGCAGTCAAAGTCATTGGTGCGGACGGCCTTTTGCAGCGTCAGGATGGTCAGCGGGTTATACATATGATCCTCCATGTCGCCGCCGGAGCGGAGCTTATGGAAGCCGGAGGAATCCACGGTCAGATCGACCGTCAGATCCATGGGGTCATAGGCGCGGTCGTGCCGCCAGACGACTGCCTCGTTGATCTGTTCAAGACCGATGCCGCCGACGCGGCTGACCGTATTTGTAAAGTACTGATCCACGACCGATTTACAGATGCCGACAGCCTCAAAGATCTGCGCGCCCTCATACGACTGCATACTGGAGATCCCCATCTTGGACGCAATGTGCATCACGCCGTCCAGGATCGCCTGATCATAGGCGTCAACGGCGGCATAGCAGTCCTTATTGAGCGCCCCTTCCGCAACGAGCTCGCCGATGCAGTCCTGCGCGAGATAGGGGTTGACGGCGCTCGCGCCGTAGCCGAAGAGCGTGGCGAAGTGGTGCACGTCGCGCGGCTCGGCGCTCTCCAGGATCAGCGAGATCGCCGTACGCTTTTTCGTGCGCACCAGATACTGCTGCACGGCGGACACGGCCAGCAAAGACGGAATGGCGATGTGATTCTCATCCACGCCGCGGTCGGAGAGAATGAGGATATTCGCCCCCGCATAATACGCCTTGTCACAGGCGACGAACAGCCGGTCGAGCGCGAGGGCGAGCGAGGAGTTTTTATAATACAGCAGCGAGACCTTTTTTGCCTGAAGCCCCGGCATATGAAGCCCCTCGATCTTCATCAGATCGCGGTTGGAGAGCACGGGGTTGTTGATCTGCAAAACGCGGCAGTTTTCCGCGCAGTCACAGAGCAGATTCCCGTCCGAGCCTGCGTAGACGGTCGTATCGGTGACGATCGCCTCGCGCAGCGCGTCGATGGGCGGGTTCGTGACCTGCGCGAACATCTGCTTGAAGTAGTAAAACAGCGGCTGGTGCTTTTCCGACAGCACCGCCAGCGGAATATCCGCGCCCATGGAGGCGGTCGGCTCTGCGCCGTTTTTTGCCATCGGCAGAATGGCGCTGTGGATGTCGTCGTAGGTATAGCCGAAGATCTTATACAGGCGGCTGCGCTCGAGCGCCGTGTATTCCGGGACCTTGCGGTTGGGGATCGGGATGTCCGCGAGCTGCAGCAGCTCCTGATCGAGCCATTCGCCGTAGGGATTCTGCGCGGCATAGCGGTGCTTGAGCTCCCGATCCTCATAGACCGTGCCGGTTTTGGTGTCCGCCAGCAGCATCTTGCCCGGTCTCAGGCGGGATTTGCGGACGATCCGCTCCGGCGCGATGGGCAGCGCGCCGACCTCGGACGCCAGGATCAGATAGCCGTCGTCCGTGATCAGGTAGCGCGCCGGCCGCAGACCGTTGCGGTCGAGCACCGCGCCGACCTGCTCGCCGTCAGAAAAGAGGATCGCCGCCGGACCGTCCCAGGGTTCCATCATGGTGGCGTAATAGTGGAACATATCGCGCTTCTCGCGCGACATATTCTTGTCCCTGCCCCACGGCTCGGGGATGCACAGCATCACTGCCTTCGGCAGCTCCATACCGCTGTACATAAGAAATTCCAGCGTATTGTCGAGCATGGAGGAATCCGAACCGTCGGTCTCCACAACGGGATAGGCGCGGCTGATCTCCTCCTTCAGCACCGGCGACGCCATCGTCTCCTCGCGGGCGAGCATTCGGTTGATGTTGCCGCGGATGGTGTTGATCTCGCCGTTGTGGAGAATGATGCGGTTCGGGTGCGCCCGCTTCCACGAGGGCGTGGTGTTGGTGGAAAAGCGCGAATGCACGAGCGCAAGGGCGGAGGTATATGCCGCGTCCTGTAGATCGGGGTAGAATTTTCGCAGCTGCCAGACCAGAAACAGCCCCTTATACACGACCGTCCGGCTGGACATGGATACGACGTAGGTGCCGGAAACGGAGTGCTCATATTCGCGCCGCGCCAGATACAGCCTGCGGTCAAACTCCAGTCCGCGCGCCGCCGACTCCGGGCGGCGGATGAAGCACTGCGCGATATACGGCATACTGCTCCTCGCTTTTTCGCTCAGGATCTCCGGGCAGACCGGCACGTCCCGCCAGAACAGCAGCTCCAGCCCCTCGCGCGAGAGGATCATCTCCAGCAGCTTCCGGCTGCGCATCCGCTTGAGTGCATCCTGCGGAAAAAAGATCATGGCGACGCCGTAATCCCCCGCGTCCGGGAGCGTCTGCCCCGCCTGCCGCGCCGCCTGTTCAAAAAACGCGTGTGGAAGCTGCGTCATGATGCCGACGCCGTCGCCGGTCGTGCCGTCGGCGTCCTTGCCGGTACGGTGCTCCAGCTTTTCAACGATCTTCAGCGCGTCATCTACTGCCCGATGCGTTCTCTGCCCGCTGATATTGACAACGGCGCCGATCCCGCAGGCGTCATGCTGGCTTTCCTGTTCGGTGAATCGATGCTGATGTGTCTGTTTCATGCTTACCCGTCTCCTCTTTCGCTGTTGGGTCTGTGGCGCTGCATACTGCATAGTTTGGGGAATGCAAAGGCCCCCAAAATGTCCTTGTATCGCGCACATCTGTCTTTGTAAAAAGAATTTTAATCTATTTTAGTGATGTGAGCCGTTAATGTCAACAATTTTTATTTGTTTTATTTATTCATATTGCTGAACGCTGCCTTCGGAAATTCTAATACTGCCGCTTCCTGTGCAGTGCTTGACAATGGCAGCCTGAAAATTAAATTTTGCGTGAGCGATCAGGAAATCCGAAAAGCAACCAATATTTGCGAAAATCTGACTGCAAGTGTGGAAAGTTTGCGCCCTGCGCAAACTTTATGCGCGCAGCGGGCTGCAAACCTGTTCAAACGAAAACCCGGCGAAGCGGTTTTGTCTGACACGCTTAAGGACCTCCCGACTACAGTCGGGAGGTCCTTATAATACCTAAATAATTAAATAATATAATACTCAGACGGGAATGGCGGCATTTTTGAGGGGCAGGACGATTTGCAGGCAGAATGTGCCGTTGTTGGCTTTGAACTCGCACAGACCGCCGGAGCGGGCGGCGATGGTCTGGATGCTTTGACAGCCGTAGCCGTGACCCTTACGGGCAGTGACGGGGCGGCCGTCGGGCGAGATGGTCAGCTCCCCGGCGTAGGGGTTTTTGACCTCGATGAGGAGCTTGCCGAGCCGGATGGCGCAGTAGAGCGACACCGTGCGCCGGTCCTCCGGGAGCTCAGCGACGGCGTGCAGCGCGTTTTCCAGCGCGTTGGAGAGCACCGCGCATAGCTCGGCGTCCGAAATGCCCAGCGCCTGCGGGAGCTTCACATCCACATCCAGCCGCGCGCCGATGTGCTGCGCCTTTTCCGCGAACGATGAGCAGAGCAGATCCACCAGCTCGTTTTCACAGTAGCGCCGGGGCGTGATGGTCTCAATATCGGACTGCACCTTGCGGATATACTGCGACGCCTGCTCTGGCTTGCCCGCGGCGATGAGCCCCTCGAGCATGGTCAGGTGGTGGCGCATATCGTGCTGATACACCGCCGTCTGCGTCTGCGCGCGGCGCAGCGTGTCCATCTGCGTCTGCGCCTGCGACCATTTGACCTCCAGCATGGAGCTTTGCAGCTCTGCCTGACGGCTGCGCTCCGACTGCGCGTGGTAGGCGGTGAGGAACACCACATAAAACGCTACGAGCACCGCCGGGAGCGATTCGTTGATGGCGTCGATGCCGGAGTAGAGCGCGTTGGAGTAGATGGTGGTGGCGTAATCAAAAAAGTAATACGCCACGGGCAGCGCGCCGAAGAGCCACAGCGCCGTTTTTGAGCACGTCATAGCCTCGTGCGCGGCGCGGACAAAATAGCGCCGCAGGACGAAAAACAGCGGGATGATGAGCACGATGTAGCAGATCTGCCCCACGAGCTGCGAGCGCGTTGCCACGGTGATGACCATGCGCAGCCAGTTCGGCAGCTCACAGCACAGATACGCCGTGTACACGCTCACGATCGCCACGCCCGGCGTTTTTCCGAGCGCGAAGATGAGCAGCAGGATGAGCGGCAGGTGCACGATGAAGGGATAGAGCTTTTCTACAAAGTCCAGCCCGAACGCGGCGCGCAGCGAGACCTGAAGCGCCAGGAACACCGGGCACGCCAGCGCGACCAGCCGCTTTTGCCGCTTTGTTTCACAGCCGCCGGAAATTTCGGCGCTGAGCAGAATGCCGAAGATGAGCACGCAGCCGTAGTTGATGGAGCTGAGAATGCGCAGTATCATGATCATACCTCCCGCCGCGCGAACAGCAGTTCCATGTAATCCTTCTGGAGCTGCGGGTACAAAAGCCGCGACACCGGCAGATCCTGCCCCGTAAACGTCTGCACGCCGGTGGGCGACAGCTCCCGAATTTGCAGCATATTGACGATATACGACCGGTGGATGCGCATAAACTCCGGGCGGGCGAGCAGCTCCGGCTCATACTCGCGCAGCACGCCCGTGACCTCGCGCACCTGTCCGCTCGTCATATTGAAATAAAGGCGTTTGCCGCTGACCTCGACATACGAAAGCTCCGAGAACGGCACGCGGATGAAGGTGCCGTTCGACTTGAGCGTCAGCGCTTCCTGCGGCTTCTGCTCGCGCAGGTAGAGCTGGTCGAGGAGCGGGAAGAGCTTTTTTGCCGTGACGGGCTTGAGCAGGTACTCAAGCGCCTGCACGCCGTAGCTCTCATACGCAAAGCCGGGCGAGGAGGTGAGGAAAACGATGTCCGCCGCAGTATCAAACGTGCGAATTTCGCGCGCCGCCGCCATGCCGCTCGTGCCGGGCATCATCACATCCAGAAGGTAGAGCGTGAAGCGCTCCTTCTGCGCCGCTTCCAGCAGCGCCCCGGCGTTGTGGAACAGGCGCAGGCGGATCACCACGCGCTGCTGCTCCTGCCATGCGCGCAGAAGCGACTCGACTGCCGACAGCTCCTCGAGCTGGTCGTCGCACACTGCAATGTTCAAGCCGGACGCCCCCTTTTTGATGGAATGGTTCTGTCAAACAGCATTCTATCATAAATCGCGGCGGCTTTCCAGCGGAGGTTTTGCATTTCATGCCGCAAAACCCTACATTTCGTACCGCCTGCCCCAAAACGCCAGCCCGCAGTGCTATACTCGGAGCGTAAGGTTTTGGACAGCACCATCAGTCGGAAGAGAAGGGAGGCGCGGCAGATGTCGGGCTGGCTCGGATGGTTCATTGCGGGCATCAGCACCGTGGGATTCATCTCCCTCTGGTTCTGGGAGGTCCGGCGCGTTCTGCGGAACTTTCGCAGCACCGTGGAGAGCGCGGCGGGGCAGCTGATCACCTACCGCAAAAGGCTCGCGCAGTCCCAGCAGGACGCGGCGCTTCAGGAGGTCCTGCGGCGCAGCGAGAGCATCTATCAGCAAGCGGCGGAGCATTACAACACTACGCTCTGTAAGCCCTGGGCATATCTTCCGGGGCGGCTGCTCGGCTTCCGCAAAGAGCCGGAGGACGTCCCCATCCCGCCCGCGGCGTAGCGCGGCGAAACGCGAAAAGAAAGGAAAAACAGCATGAAAAAGAGGATTTTGGCACTTTTACTGGCGCTTTGCATGGTCGCTTCGCTCGCGGCGTGCAGCGGCGCGGACGATCCATATGAGCCGGACGAAACGCCCGATGTTTCGGCGGACGAGACGGTCGAGCCGGCGGAGGAAGCACCCGCCGCAGGCGATGGGAGCTGGTCGATCTACTGGTATCTGTGCGGCAGCGATCTGGAGTCCGGCGGCGGCTTTGCCACGGGCGATCTGAGCGAGCTGATGCAGGTGCAGCTGCCTGAGAATGTGAACGTGGTCATCGAGACCGGCGGCGCGTCCGTATGGCAGAATGAGCTCGTGGACGCCTCCAAGCTCCAGCGCTGGGTGTATAACAGCGAGGGTCTGCAGCTCATCGACGAGCAGCCGTCTGCCAGCATGGGCGAGGCGCAGACGCTGGCGGACTTCTTGCAGTTCGCAAAAACGAACTATCCCGCAGAGCGCACGGCGGTGCTGTTCTGGAATCACGGCGGCGGCTCGGTGTCCGGCGCGGCGTTTGACGAGCTGTACGGTCTCGACTCGCTGACGCTCGACGAGATGTACGCGGCATTTTCGAGCGTCTGGACGCCGTCCGGCGACGAGCAGCCGCTGGAGCTGATCGGCTTTGACACCTGCCTGATGGCGACGGTGGACGTGGCATACACATTCTCGGACGTTGCGAAATATCTGGTCGCGTCCGAGGAGACCGAACCCGCCAACGGCTGGTATTATTCGCAGTGGGTCGGCGCGCTGGCGGAGGATCCGTCCATGGACGGCGCGCAGCTCGGGCAGGTCATCTGCGACGCGTACATGGCGGGCTGCGAAGAGGTCGGCACGCAGGACAACACCACGCTGTCGGTGACGGACCTTTCCAAGGTCGGGACGCTTCTGTCGGCGTATGAGACCTTTGGCTCGGAAGCGCTCAGCGCGGCGTGCACCGATCCGGCGTTCTTCTCGCAGTTTGCGCGCGTGGCGCAGCGCAGCGAGAATTACGGCGGCAACACCAAGGAGCAGGGCTACACCAACATGGTGGACCTCGGGCATATGGCGCGGCTGACGGTCGATACGCTGCCGTCGGCGCAGGCGGTGCTGGACGCGCTGGACGAGTGCGTGCTGTACCGGGTGAACGGGCAGTACCGCACCGAGGCGACGGGTCTTTCCTGCTACTACTCCTATAACGGCGACATGAGCGACCTCAACGGCTTCATCTCCCTCGGCGCGAGCACGGCGTTCAAGTATTTCTACTCCTACGAGCTGACCGGCGAGCTGGACGAGAGCGGCATGGAATACGTCGCCGGGATGGACATCACCGAGCTTCCCGAGCGCAAGACGCTCGACACCATGGGCTGGGACGGCAAAACGCTGGAGCTTGACGAGAACGGCAGCGCCGTGCTGACGCTCGGCCCGGACGCGGCGGACGTTCTGTCCACGATCGGCTTCTCGCTGTATTATGTGGATGTGGACAACGACCTCATGCTCCTGCTCGGCACGGACAACGACATGAACGCCGACTGGGAAAACGGTGTGTTCTCCGACAATTTCCGCGGCGTCTGGGGCGCGCTGGACGGCAGCCTTGCATATATGGAGCTGAGCTACGAGGGCGAGGATTATAACCTCTACTCCGTGCCGGTCCTCCTCAATGGCGAGGAATATAACCTCCAGATCGCCTATGACTTCTCGACCGAGACGTGGAATATCCTTGGCGCGCGGCAGGGCATCGACGACTCCGGCATGGCGGACAAGGAGCTGCGGCTTTTGCAGGCGGGAGACGAGGTGACGCTGGTGTGGTACATGAGCGACCTGTCCACCGACGCTGATCCCGAGGCGTACACCGCCGACACCATCGTCATTAGCGACGATACGGCGTTCGGCGAGGCACAGCTTCCCGACGGGCAGTATGCGATGCTCTTTGAGATGTACGACGCCACCGGCGCGAGCGCAATGTCGGATGTTGTGCTGTTCGACTGCGCGGACGGCGAAATTATGACGACGGTATTTTAATGTTGGCAATTAAATTTATATAAAGCCAAAAAGCAAACAAGAAAAAGAGGAGAAAACGAAATGAAAAAGAAACTGACTGCCATCGTGTCCATCATTCTGGTGCTGGGGCTGCTCGTCTGCCTGACCGGCTGCGGCGAGAATGAGAAGAAGCAGGAAGCCATCACCGAGTTCAACACCACTGCGGCTGCGTTCAACGAGGTCAAGGACGTTGTCAACGCCAACGCCTCCGAGATCCCCGAGGACGTCATCGCCGACTGCCAGAGCATGGCGGAGCTGCTGAACCAGTATCAGGGCTTCCTCCAGGGCGACCAGGAGTTCAGCGACGAGCAGTATGACGAGATGATCGAGTGGTTCCAGTCCGTGCAGGAGTGGGCAGCCGAGACCGGCGATCAGCTCGGCGAGTATTTTGGCGGCTGATTTTTACTTTTTACCTGCGCAGGCGGGCGGACCCGTACGATCCGCCCGCCTGCTTTACCCCGCTGGGTGACCGATGATGGGATCGGCGATAACAACAGGCGATCTCATCATCGGTTGCCTAGAAAATGACAGAACTTGGGAGGGAACAGACATGAAAAAACGGCTTCTGAGCTTCCTGCTGATCGCGGCGATGCTGCTGACGATGCTGCCGGTGAGCGCGCTGGCGCAGACGGACACAGCGCAGACGGCGCAGGACTCCAATCCGTTTACGGACGTAAAAAAGTCGGACTGGTACTATGATGCGGTGCGGTATGCCCGCGTGAACGGCTTTTTCGGCGGCGTGAGCAAGACGCTCTTCGCGCCGGGCGGCACGATGACCCGCGGGATGTTTGTGACCGTCCTCGGGCGCATGGCGGGCGTTGATCCCGCGAATTACACCGAAGCGTCGGAATTTTCCGACGTGGCGGCGGACGCGTATTACGCGCCCTATGTGCAGTGGGCGGCAAAATACGGCATCACCAACGGCACGGGCGGCGGCAAATTCGCGCCCGACCGGCTCATCTCCCGCGAGGAGATGGTGGTGTTCTTTGTGCGCTATCTGGAGCTGTTCGGCGTGGAGCTGGACACCGGCGCGGACATCACAACGACCCCTTCCGATCTGGAAGCGGTCTCTTCCTGGGCGCGCGACGCGGTGCTGAAGCTCTGGAAAACGGGGCTGCTCAACGGCTCCGGCGGGCGCTTTGACCCGAAGGGTGACGCCAGCCGCGCGCAGGCGGCGGCGCTTTGTATGCGCATGGACAAGGGCGTGGACACCTGGTATTCCGAGCCGGGCGTTCCCTCCACGCGCGTGAGCATCGACCCGGAGGACGAGGTCGCGCAGGTCGAAGAGGTGAAACGTCCCTCTTCCGGCGGCGGTCGCTCCGACGGGACGACAACGACGAAATATTATGAGGTGCAGTTTGCGCTGGGCGATGGCATGGATGCCGCCGGCGTGACGCTTCCGAATGCCAAGACCGTTGCCTCCGGCACGAAAATTTCCGCGCTGCCCACGCCGTATGTGACGAACGGGCTGTTTGCGGGCTGGTATTATGATGCGGAGCTGACCGACCCGGCGGGCGGCAACGAGCTCATCACGCAGAACCTCACGCTCTACGCGCGGCTCGACCGCAGCGAAGAGGCGGCGCAGGTCACGCAGGTGGAGTCGGCGGAATCGCCCAACAGCGTGACGGATACCGTTGCGGCGGTGAAGGTGGGCAGCTATTCGTTCGGCATCTCCGGCTACACGGGGGACTGCATCGAGGCATTTATCAATATCACGGCGAACAACGCAGAGTTCACCCGTACCTCCAACACCGAGGTACAGTATCGCTACACCGTCTCCGGCAGCACGGTCACGCCCGTTCTGGAAGAAGGGCAGACGTACCGCGTGGAGCTGGCGGAGGATTTTGAGGGCTGCTTCGTGATCGGCGGCGTGCCGCAGGCGCAGAGCGTGCGCGTGCTGTACATCATCACCGAAAAGACCGAGGTGGACGCGCTCCAGCTCGACAGCGGCTTAAAGTACATCGAAAAGAGCCAGGTCAGCGGGATGGACGCGCTGGACGGTCTGTTCAGCGCCGCACTGTCTGCCGACGGCACGACCACGAGCATCGAAAAGGTCGCCCAGAGCGGCACGTTTACATACGCGGACGGCGGCATCGCCGTGGGCGACACGGTCGCCATTTACACCGGCACGCGCCCCGACCTGCGCACCGAAGCCGAGGATGACGCGATCGCCTATGTAGAGATCACTGCCATCGACGGCACGACCTACAGCTACCGCACCGCCGACGCGCAGGACGTTCTGTTTACGCCGGATGTTCTGCCGGTGAAGGCGGAGTATAAGACTGCGGGCACGGCGAGCGTGCCGAAGTCTGAGCTCGACTTTACCGACGACAAATTTGCCACGATGGGTCTCAGCTCCCAGACGAGCATCGACGCGGGCGACTTCCTGCTGTTCTACAGCGGCGAGTTCGGTGCGTCCGCCACGTCCGCGGGCTACGGCAAAATTACAAACGTCGCGGTCGAGGGCGATGACTATGTCCTGACCTACGAAAACGCCACGGAGGACGAGGTCCTCGCGGCGATGGATGTGTTCACCACCCGCGAGGCGGACGTCCCCGAACTGACGGAGAGCCAGATCGCGGAGATGGAAGCCGATATGGAGCGGCAGGCGCGCGAGAGCGGCTTTGCAGAAGAAGCGGCGCAGTATCTGACCGATCTCGCTGTGCAGACCGACGGTTTCCAGGAACTGAGCGATGAGATGGGGCTGACCGCCTACAGCGCGGCGTATGCCGACGGCACGCCCGTGCAGCAGAGCGGCGTCGCCCTGTTCAGCGGCAGCAGCGCCGCCATTGTGGATAAGGACAACCTCAAGATCGAGGCGAAGATCAACGCCGGTTCGCTGACGCACTTTGACGGCAGCTACGGTCTGCGCGCCGAGCTGAGCCTGAGCTTTACGGTCGAGGTCGAGCGCGACAGCGTGCCCGACGGCAAGCTCGTCATCGAGGTGCGCGCGACGTTTGAGCAGGAAATTCTGCTCAGCGTCAACACCAGCGGCGGCGCGGTTTGGAAAAAGGCGTGGATCTTCCCGTATATCGCCGATTATCAGCTCAACGCCAACTTGGACCTTGGGCTTTACACGGGCATCGGCATCGTCGCCACCGCCCGCACCGAGAAGAACGAAGACGACTCCGACCCGCTGGAGGGCTTTGAGGGCACTGCCATCGACCTCAGCAAGCAGATCCAGAAGCTGATGGAGGATAAAGAGCACTTCCTCGGCGAGGATATTGACATGAACACCGTCGGCGGTGGTCTGGCGGATAAATACTCCGCCATGATGGAGGACGCCGAGGAGAACTGGATCGAGCTGTTCCGCAAGGAGATCTACTCCAAGGAAGGTCCTGTTGACAAGTTCCACATTCTTGTTTACGGCATCAGCGCCGACTTTGTGGTCAGCGTCAACCTGTATGTCACGCTCGGCATGAGCTTTGAGTATGAGGCAGCCAAGCGCTACACGTTCTCGCTCAAGCTCTTCAGCCGCTCGGTCACGAACGGCACGGCGGAGCTGGTGACGCCGCACTATAACTTTGACTTCTACGTCATGGGCACGATGGGCGTGCGCGCCGGTGTGGAATTTGAGATCGGCATCGGACTGTTCTCGCTCAAGCTGGACTCCATCGGCATCACCGCCGAGGCGGGCGTGTATGCCAAGATGTGGGGCTATTTCTACTACCATCTGGAGTGGGAAAAGGGCAAGGGCAAGGAATCGAGCGCCTCCGGCGCGATGTTCGTGGAGATCGGCGTGTACCTTGTCATCACGTTCAAGGCGCAGCTCTTCTCCAGCGACAAGCTGACGTATCAGCCGACGCTCTACGAAAACGAGTGGCCGCTGTGGAGCGCGGGCGCGCAGCAGAATGTCTACGATTTTGCGTATGACGAGGACGACGATTCGCTGCATATCGAGATCATGGGCGTGCGTTCGGCGACGCTTCCCTCGTCGCTGTTCGACATGAACTACATGGACATGAAGGCCGGCGACCTCTACGGTACGGACGCCGACGACGAGGACGAAAATCCCGCGCAGAACTACGACGACGCGACCGAGAGCCGCTACACCATCGAGCTCAGCGACCCCGAGCACTTCGCCTACGACCCCGCGACGAACACCATCACGGTGCTTGCGGGCGCAAACTCCGTGGCGGAGAGCTGCGAGATGACCATCCGCTGGAAAAACGGCGCGCTGACGTTTACGTCCAAGCCCATCGAGCGCACGCTCACCATCGACTGGACCGACCCGGAAAATGTGCGCTACATCGCGTTCAACACCCAGGGCGGCAGCCTGGTGAAGATGCTGGCGCTGGCGGCGGACGAGCCCATCACCGTGCCGGACGATCCCGCCAAGACGGGCTATGACTTCGGCGGCTGGTACACCGAGCCGGACGGCGGCACGCGCTTCGAGTTCCCGGCGACCATGCCCGACTACCCGGACAACGGCGCGGGCAAGGGTGTGACGGTCTACGCGCACTGGATCCCGCGCGACGACACGAAGTACACCGTGGAGCACTATCAGCAGAAGCTCAACGGCGTTTACGAGCTGTACGAGACCGAGTATCTGGAGGGCACGACCGACGCGCAGACGAGTGCGGCGGCGCGGAGCTACACCGGCTTCCAGAGCAAGAGCTTCAGCCAGAAGGCGATCGCGCCGGACGGCAGCACGGTCGTAAAAATCTACTACACGCGCGAAAAATACGACATTACGTTCCGGCTCACGGACAGTGCGGGCGCGGACGAGAGCGTCGTGACCACCGGGCGCTACGGCGAGACGGTCTATGCGCCGAGATTTGCCCGCAGCGGCTATGACTTTGACGGCTATACCGGCGACGGCATCGAGCAGGACGGCAACGGCAACTGGTGCGTGACAGTCAGCGAAAGCGCGAGCTACACCGCGCAGTGGCAGCCCGGCAGCGACATCGCCTACCGCGTGGAGCACTATGTAAAGCGCGTCGGCGGCGAGGGGTATCTGCTCTACGACGGCGCGGGCGCGGTGGAATACCGCTACGACGGCACGACCGGGCAGGAGATCACTGCGGCGGACCTTGACGCCATCGTCAAGCTGGACGCGCCGGGTCTGCACTACGATCAGACGGCGACCGAGGCGAAAAATGCGGGTCTCACCATCGGCGCGGACGGCAAGACCATCCTCAGGATCTACTATAGCCGCGCGGGCTATACCGTGTCCTTCCGCGAGACGGACGGCACGCTGATCGAGGAAACGTCGTGCGTCCACGGCGCAAAGGTCGCCGAGCCGAACGCCCCGACGAAGCAGGGCTACACCTTCGCGGGCTGGTTCACGGACACCGCCTGCGAAAATGCGTATAACTTCAGCACCAAACTCACGGGCAGCCTGACGCTGTACGCCAAGTGGGTCGCGAGCAGCGACACCGCCTACACGGCGCGCTATTTCCTGCAAAACACGGACGGCTCGTACCCTGAGCAGCCGCAGACCGAGACGCTGCACGGCGTGACCGATGCGGCGGCGACGCTGGATAAGACCTTTGACGGCTACCATGAGGACACCGCGCACGAGGGCGCGGTCAGGACCGGCACGATCGCGGCGGACGGCAGTCTGGTGCTGACGGCGTATTTTGCCCGCAACACCTACAAGGTCACGTTCCAGAACGGCGGCGAGACGGTCAGTGAGCAGACGCTCCGCTGGGGCGAGGCGCTCACCGTGCCTGCGCTGACCAGAGCGGGCTACGATTTGAGCTGGTCGCCGGAGCTGCCGCTCACCATGCCGCAGCAGGACGTCACCTACACGGCGGTCTGGACGGCGCAAAGCGGCATCGGCTATACGGTCGAGCACTATCAGCAGAACCCGACCGGCAGCGGCTACACCCTCGCGGATACCGACCGCCTGACCGGCACGACCGACGCGGAGGTCACTGCGGCTGCGAAGGGCTATGAGCACTTTACCCTGAACGAAGAAACGTCCACGCGCACCGGCACGATCGCGGCGGACGGCAGCCTGACGCTGCGGCTGTATTACGACCGCGACATGGTGGAGCTGACGTTCGAGCCGAACGGCGGCAAGCTGGACGGCAGCGCGGAAGCGGTTTCCAAAACACTCCGCTACGGCGCGCCGCTGGACGATGTCACGTCGGTTTGGGATAAAGACCACGCCTTCGCGGGCTGGTTCACCGACACAAATTACACCACGCAGGTCACGACTGCGCCCGCTGCGGCTGCGACGCTGTACGCCAAGTGGAGCTTCGGCACGGTCAACTACACCGTGGAGCACTACGTTATGGGCACGGACGGGCAGTATCCCGCCGCCGCCACCAAGCGCGACACCACGCAGAACGGCGTGGTGGACAGCACCGTCGTGCTGGCAGAGCTGAAGGACACGACGCTGGAGGTCGCAAACGGCATCACCTACGCCTACGCGACCGTCGGCAGCGATCCAGAAGCCGCGACGGAGACGACCGTTGCGGGCGGCAAGGTCGTAAAGCTGTTCTACGCGCGCAAGAGCTTTACTGTGACGTTTGACGCAAACGGCGGCGCGCTGGAGGAGACGACCCGGACGCTCTACTACGGCGCATCCCTTACCGGCATCGCGCCCACGCGCCAAAACTACACCTTTACCGGCTGGTACACGACCGCCGATGCAAGCGGCACGGCGGTCACGACCCTCCCGGCAGCGTCCGGCGAGAGCCAGACCTTCTACGCCGGTTGGAGCGCCAACGAGGTCACGTTTACCGTGGAGCACTGGGTGCAGAACACGAGCGGCGACGGCTGCACGCGCGTGAAGTCGGAGACGCAGCGCGCTGCGGTGGACAGCACCATCACCCCCGCCGACTACGCGAGCAGCGCGGTCGTGCGCGACGGCATTTCCTATGAAAATGCCTATGAACAGGGCGGCACGCAGCCTGTCACCACCGTGACGGTGGCGGAGGGCATGACCCTCGAGCTGCGCTACGCGCGCAAGACGAGCACGCTGACGTGGGTCTACAGTGACTGCACCGCGACGGGCGGCACGCCCGCCGGAACGGTCCGCTTTGAGCAGAGCATCACCGCGCCCACGCTGGAGCGCACAGGCTACACCTACGTCTGGCAGCCGGAGGTCGCGGAGAAGGTCGGTCTGGAGGACCTGACGTATACCGCCGTGTGGACGGCGAACGCCTACACCGTCAGCTTCCATGCAAACGGCGGCGAGGGCGCGATGGACACGCAGAGCATGACCTATGGTCAGGAAACCGCGCTGAGCGCCAACGCCTTTACCCGCACGGGCTACACGTTTACCGGTTGGAACACGGCGGCAAACGGCAGCGGCACGGCGTATACCGCCGGGCAGACGGTGCAGAATCTGACGGCTGCCAACGGCGGCACGGTCACGCTGTACGCGCAGTGGTCGCTTGATACCTACACCATTTCGTATCTCAACTGGGACGGCAGCGCCGTCAATTGGGCGGAGGACTTTACGCCGGTGACGGAGTACACGGTCGATGACGACACGATCCCCCTGCCGGGGGTGAGTGCGCTTGTTAAGCGGACGGGCTATGAGTTCGGCGGCTGGTACAGCGACGGCGAGCTCGTGACCGAAATTTCCGCAGGCAGCGCGGGCAATAAGACCCTCCGCGCCAAGTGGAATGCCGAGAAGAACGAGATCGTGTATGTGGATGAAACGGGTCTGCTGAGCTCTGTGCCGGAGGCAACGCCGTATACGGCGGGCGAAACGGAGCTGGATGACAAATCCAGAGTCAGTGCGGACGATACGGGCAATCTGTTCCTCTACTGGTACACCAGAGACGCAGACGGCACGGAAACGCCGGTAGCGACCGTGCCCGAAAATACCAAGGGCAGGTTTACGGTGTATGCCAAGGTCATCTCCAAAACGATCTCCACGGCGGATCAGCTCAAGGAACTGGCGATCGCATTTGAGTTCGGCGATGGTGCGCTGCCCTACTATGGCGAGGAAGACTGCATCTTCACGCTGGCGAATGATCTTACGCTGAAGGACTGGGATACGCCCATCGGCCCCAGAGATACCACCAACGAGCGTTACGTATTCAAAGGCACCTTTGACGGCAACGACCATCGGATCACGCTGCAAGGAAACAGCAAGCCTCTGTTTGGCGTGATCAGTCAATATGGAACGGTCAAGGATCTGATCATTGAGCTGGACGGCGTCACAGCGAATGTTTGGTCGAGCGATCTGAAAGACGAGGCAGATAATCGGTACTGGGGCGCGGTCGCCGCAGTGAACATCGGCATCATCCAGAACTGCACGGTGTATGGCACGCTCACAGTGGAGGCTGACAGCTGCGCAAGCTACATCGGCGGCATGGTGGGCATAGAAAAGGGCGGTAATGGAACGAGGGGGCTGATCGATTGCCAGGCAGGCATGGAGGAAGCGGACCGCCTGACGATCACCGGCGGCGAAGCGAATGACAGCATCGGCGGTCTGATCGGCGGAATGACCAATTGCTGGTACAGCCCTAAGCTCCAGCTGCCGAGTGCGAAGCACCACTACGTCACGGTGGACGTGGATGCCTGCAAGTATGCGGGCGGACTGGTCGGCTCTATCCAGAACGATAACTTGCAGGCGTCCATTAATGTGTATGACGGCTCGCTGGACGTCCAGCTGAAGGGATATATCCTGAATGCGGGCGGTCTGGTCGGTTATGCCGGCACATATGTGAAAGTATATATGGAAAACACCGCGCTGACCGTGGACATTACGCTGGACGAGAGAGCACAAAACAATAATGGTTACTATGCAGGCGGCGTGGCCGGCAAGCTGGTGGGCGCTGCGAATAATCTTCAGAGCAACAGCCTCAAAGCCGTGGGCGGCTCGATCAAAACCAAGATCACCGCAAAGTGGAAGGATACTACGGATGTCCTGATGAGTAATATGGCTCTGTATGCGGGCGGTTTGGTCGGTTCTGTAAAGGAGCACACAGCCGTCACGGTGGAGAGTGGCTGCGAGGTCAACGCCACGATCACGAACCAATGGAAAAATACGAGGCTGAGGATCGCGTACACCGGCGGTCTGGTCGGGTATTACTTCTGCTCCTATGGAGGAGAACTCACGGTGACGGACAGCAGCGTCACGAGCAACATGGACATTTATTCCGATGGCTATACAGACTGCTACGCGGGCGGTCTGGCAGGCGTCTATGAACAGGGCGAACGGAGCGCGGAGACGGACGTCGCGATCAAATTCGAAAACACGACGGTCAACTGTACCATCCGTGCAAACAATATCGACACGCCCTCGACGCTCGATTTTGGCGGTCTGTTCGGAAGCATGATCTCCTATCGGAATGTTAAGATCAAGATCACCGGCACAGGCAACACTCTGACGGGCAGCATCGGGCTGAAAAACAGCAGCGTCACGCTGAACGGAAGCGACAATGTCCATGCCGGAAAACTGTTTGGCAGGATCTGGTATCAAATTTACAATGCGAGCTGGAGGGTAGCTGCAATAAACGGCATATATCTGAACAGCGACGTAGAACAGAAGGAAGAAATAGACAACTGCGGCTGGGACAGCAGCAATTTCAGCGGCCCGCTGTATGTGTTCTATGACCAGGGAACTTTCAGCAGTAAACCCGGCTAATACTGTTTCCTGATTAAATTTAAGAACCAGTATAAATTTCAGCCAAACACAGCAGCGCCGGTTGGCGAGGGCGAACGCCCTTGTCAACCGGCGCGGTTTTGTATATAATACGGGGGGAGAATCTGCGGCGAAGAGGATGAATTATGACACAGGAACTGAAAACTGGCATCGGAAACGCGGAGCGCTTCGGGCGGCGCGTTTTGATCATCAACACAGGCGGCACGATCGGCATGACGCGGACTGAGCGTGGCTATGTGCCCGATCTGGAAAAATTCCACGAATACTTGAGCAAAATGCCCGAGCTGCAAAACGCGCAGATCGGCGGCTGGGAGCTTTACGACATGGATCCGCTGCTGGACTCCTCCAACATGACGGTGGAGGACTGGAACAGGATCGGGCGGATCCTGGACAGCCGCTATGATGCGTATGACGGCTTCGTCATCCTCCACGGCACGGACACCATGGCGTACACCGCCTCGGCGCTGTCGTTCATGCTGGAGAATTTGGGAAAGCCAGTCATCATCACCGGCTCGCAGATCCCGCTGTGTGAGCTGCGGAGCGACGGCAAGGACAACATCATCACGGCGCTCATGATCGCCGCCCATGCGGCGGTGCGCGAGGTCTGCATCTATTTTCGCGGCGCGCTGCTGCGCGGCAACCGTGCCATCAAATATTCCGCCGACGGCTTTACGGCGTTTTCCTCGCCCAATTTTCCGCTGCTTGCAGAGGCGGGGATCGCCATCACCTATAACGAGTCGCTCCTGCTGCCAAAGCCCGCGGGGAAGTTTCGCTATCAGGAACTGAAAAATATCCCCATTGGCGTCATCAAGGTCTTTCCGGGCATCCAGTTTGGTCTCTTTTCCAACATCATGACCGAAAGCCTGAAGGGCGTTGTCATTGAGACCTTCGGCGCGGGCAACATCCCGGGCAGCGCGCAGGCGCTGCTGCCGATCATCGAAAAAGCGTTTGCAAACGGCACGGTCGTGACCGTCTGCACCCAGTGCCCGCAGGGAACGGTGATGCTGGGGACGTATGAGACCAGCAGCGCCCTGTGCCGCGCGGGCGCGGTCAGCGGGCGGGATATGACCACGGAGGCGGCGGTCGCCAAGCTGTACTATCTGTTCAGCAAGGGCTTTGACCACCCCACGATCTGCAAGCTGATGGAGACGAACCTCCGCGGGGAGGTATGAGAAGCGCAGACGGCTTTGCAGGTCATCCGGCGGAGAATTTGCGGAAAAACAGGAGTTTTTGGTATGAAGCGCATTTGTATTGGCATTCTGGCGCACGTTGACGCGGGCAAGACCACGCTCTGCGAGGCGATGCTCTACCGCAGCGGCGCGCGGCGCTCGCTCGGGCGCGTCGATCACGGCGACGCGTTTCTGGACACGCAGGCGCTCGAACGCGAGCGGGGCATCACGATCTTTTCCAAGCAGGCGATCGTGCCGCTGGGGGAGACGGAGCTGGTGCTGCTCGACACGCCGGGGCACGTCGATTTTTCCAGCGAGATGGAGCGGACGCTTCAGGTGCTCGACTACGCCGTGCTGCTCATCAGCGGCACGGACGGCGTACAGGGGCACACGCGCACGCTCTGGGGGCTGCTGCGGCGCTATCAGATCCCGACGTTCCTGTTCGTGAACAAGATGGATCTGCCCGCGTGCGACCGCGCGGCGATCCTGCGGGAACTACAGGACGCGTTCGGCGAGGGGTGCGTCGATTTTTCGCAGCCGCGAGAAGCGCGCGACGAGGCGCTCGCCGTGCTGGATGACGCGCTCACGGAGCAGTATTTGCAGACCGGCGCGCTGACAAGCGCGCAGATCACGCAGCTCATCGCGCGGCGGCGCGCGTTTGCCTGCTATTTCGGCTCGGCGCTGAAGGTGGAGGGCGTGGATGAATTTCTGCACGGTCTGCGCGATCTTACCCGCCAGCCGGAGCGCCCGGACGCGTTCGGCGCGCGGGTGTTCAAAATTTCGCGCGACGAAAAGGGCGCGCGCCTGACGCATATGAAGATCACCGGCGGCGCGCTGCGCGTCAAATCGCTGCTGCGCGGCGCGGACTGGGAGGAAAAATGCGACCAGCTGCGCATTTACTCCGGCGAAAAATATCAGCTTGCCGAAACGGTGCAGGCGGGCATGGTCTGCGCCGCCACGGGACTGACACACACGCTTCCCGGCGACGGGCTGGGCTTTGAGGCGGGGCGGGCAGAGCCGGTCATGCGCCCGGTGCTGGAATACCGCGTCACGCCGCAGGACGGCACGGACCTGCGCGAGGTCTACAGCCGCCTGCGCCAGCTTCAGGAGGAAGACCCGCAGCTGCATCTGTCGTGGGAGAGCGCTGCGCGCGAGGTGCGCGTGGGGCTGATGGGCGAGGTGCAGCGCGAGGTCTTGCAGCGCGTCATCCGCGACCGCTTCGGGATGGACGTGGCGTTTGACGAGGGCAAGATCGTGTATTTAGAGACGATCGCCGACAGCGTGGAGGGCGTGGGACACTATGAGCCGCTGCGGCACTATGCCGAGGTGCATCTGCTGCTTGAGCCCGGTGAGCCGGGCAGCGGGCTGATCTTTGACACGATGTGCAGCGAGGACGCGCTCTCGCGCAATTGGCAGCGGCTCGTGCTCACGCACCTCATGGAAAAGCAGCACCGCGGCGTGCTCACCGGCGCGCCGCTCACGGATGTGCGCATCACGCTCGCATCGGGGCGGGCGCACCAGAAGCACACGGAGGGCGGCGATTTCCGGCAGGCGACGTACCGCGCCGTGCGACAGGGGCTGCGCAAGGCAAAAAGCGTGCTGCTTGAGCCGTGGTATGACTTCCGGCTGGAGCTGCCGCAGGCGCTCGCGGGGCGGGCGATGTCCGACGTGGGGCAGATGGGCGGCGAGTGCGCCCCGCCGGAGACGATCGGGCAGGATGCGCTGCTCACCGGCAGCGCGCCGGTGGCGAAGCTGCGCGGCTATGCCCGCGAGGTCGCGGCGTACACGCGCGGTATGGGCAGGCTGACGCTCAGCGCGGGCGGCTACCGCCCGTGCCCGCAGCAGGATGAGATCGTGCAGGCGTATGGCTACGATGCGGAGCGCGATCTGGAAAACCCGACCGGCTCGGTGTTCTGCGAGCACGGCGCGGGCTTTGACGTGCGCTGGGACGAGGTGGACGCGCACGCGCATCTGCCGCTGCTGCGCCTGCGCGCGGACGCGCCGGAAGAGGCGAAAGCCCCACAGAGCGTGGTGCGCGGCGGTGCGTCCGGCGGCACGGCAGGGCTGGATAAGGAGCTGCAATCCATTTTTGAGCGGACGTATGGCGCGATCCGCCGCCGCGACATTTTGCCCACGCAGGCGCTTCGCGCCGAGGACAAGCAGCAGCTCCTCGCGCGCCTCGAACCGGCGGAGGAATATGTGCTGGTGGACGGCTACAACATTCTCTTCGCGTGGGACGAGCTGAGCGCCATCGCGCGCGATAACCTCGACGCGGCGCGGCATATTCTCATGAATCTGCTGTGCAATTATCAGGCATACCGCGGCTGCGCGCTGATTTTGGTGTTTGACGCGTACAAAGTCCCGGAGGGGCTTGGCAGCGTGGAAAAGTACCACAATATCCACATCGTCTACACCAAGCAGGCGGAGACGGCGGACCAGTACATCGAGCGCGTGACCTACGCCCTCGCCGGCAGACGCCGCCGCGTCCGCGTGGCGACGTCCGACAATCTGGAGCAGCTGATCATATTAGGACACGGCGCGGAGCGCATTTCCGCGCAGAATTTCCACGACGAGGTGCAGGCGGTGCAGGCGGAGATCAGCCGGATCGTGCAGAAGAATAATCGGGAAAATGAGGAGAGTTGAAGGGCGTATGATTTCGCCGTAATGTAGGGGAGGGGCAAGCCCCGCCCGCGCAGGATGCAACCGCAAAATTGCACGTTGTGCGGCGAAATTGCAAAACGTTCTGTAGGGGCGGACGACTCTGTCCGCCCGGCGGTATGTACCCACAAATACGGACGCACCCATGCGAATCCGTAACCCGTTTGTAGGGGTCGATGCCCACATCGACCCGCACGGGGCGCACCCGCAAAATTGCATGATTTGGGTGATTTGCAAAAACCACCAAATTTGCGTAGGGGAGGGGTTCTACCCCTCCCGCTGTTTTTTGCAGCAGCAGCGATTTGCAGAAGTCCCATGGCTTCCCCTGGGATGCGAATCAATAGTAGAAAGCGAAAAAAAGATGACAAAAGGCGCAAGAAGTGA
>CALACZ010000042.1 GCA_937890735.1 uncultured Bacillota bacterium | reverse complement strand
TCTGATTCACGAATTTCTACCGTGCAGGTGTCCAACTTGCACTTGCAATTTGCGCAAAAAATATTTTGCACCCGCGCCGCGGGAGAAAATCGGACGGTTTTGGTGGAAATGAGGAAGAAACTATAGTATAATAGCACCGAATAACAGACTCGGCGCGACGCGCATAGCATGATGCAGGAGGTGCGCGGATGCTGGGATGGATGATCGGATGCTTTTTAGCCGCGTGCGGCGCGCTGCTACTTTTGTGGTGCGCGGCGGGGCGGCTGTTACAGCCGGTGCTGCGGCAGACGGCGCTGACGCTGCTGCCCGTCCGCGGAGACGCGGGCGCGCTGGAGCAGGCGGTGCGCGCGTGGCGGCAGCTCGCGGGCGGCGGGCTCTCCACAAAACGTCTGCTGGTGGTGGACTGCGGTCTGTCACCAAGCGGCAGAGCGCTGGCGGAGCGGCTCTGCGCGAGGGATGGGGACGTCACCCTCTGCGCGGCGGGAGAGCTGGAGAAAATCGTAAGACTGGGGATTTACAATGGCGGAACGGCAGACGGAAATGATCCGCGGCACGGTGCAGAGCGTGATCTATCAGAATCCTGAAAACGGCTACGCGGTGCTGCGCCTGCTCACGGAGGCGGGCGAGGTCATCACGCTGGTGGGCACGGTGCCGATGACCCTTGCGGGCGAGCGGCTGATCGTGACCGGGCGGTGGGGTCACCACGCCAGCTACGGGCGGCAGTTTGAGGCGGAATTTCTGGAACGGCTGATGCCGGAGACGACGGACGAAATTTTTTCGTATCTGTCCTCCGGCGCGGTCAAGGGCATCGGCGAAAAGACAGCGGCGAAAATCCTGGAGCTGTTCGGCGCGCAGGCGCTCGACGTGCTGGAAAACACGCCCGAGGAGCTGGTGAAGATCGCGGGCATTTCGCGCCGCAAGGCGCTGGAGATCGGCGAGAGCTTCCGCAGGCAGTCGGGCATCCGGCGGCTGATCGAATTTTTGACGCTGCACCATCTGCCAGCGGAGCTGGCGGTGCGGCTGTGGCGCGTATACGGTGAGCTGGCGGCGGACGCGCTGCGCGACGACCCGTATGTACTGACCGACAGCTATTTCGGCGCAGATTTTGCGTGCGTGGACGCGTTTGCGCTGGAGCTGGATGTGGAGGCGGACGATGAGCGGCGCGTGGAGGCGGGCATTTTATTTGAGCTGCGCTATAACCTCGGCGGCGGGCATACGTTTTTACCGGCGGACAAGCTGACCGCCGCGACGGCGTCGCTGCTGGGTCTGGAATCGGAGACGATCGAGGCGGGAATGCAGCGCCTTTTGGAGCAGGGGCGGATGGACGAGGACACCGTGGCGGGGCTGCGGGCGTGCTATCTGCCGGAATTTTACGAGGCGGAGCGGTATGTCGCATCGCGCATTGCGGACATGGCGCGTGTGCGCATCGAGCCGCCGCGCCGTCTGGCGCAGATCCTGGGCGATGTGGAGGAAAAGCACGCCATTGCCTACGCGCAGCAGCAGAAGCAGGCGATCGCCGACGCGGCGGAGTGCCGGGTGCTGCTGGTGACGGGCGGTCCGGGCACGGGCAAAACGACCGTGATGACCGGCATTCTGGACCTTTTTGACGCGATGGGGCTCAAAACGCAGCTTGCCGCGCCCACGGGGCGGGCGGCGAAGCGGCTTTCGGAGGTGACGGGGCGCGAAGCGTCCACCATCCACCGGCTGCTCGAGGCGCAGTTTGACCCGGAGACGGGCGCAATGTCGTTTTTCCACGATGAGGACGAGCCGCTGAAGCTCGACGCGATGATCGTGGACGAGGCGTCGATGGTGGACTTACAGCTCATGGCGTCTCTTCTGCGGGCGCTGCCGCGGGACGCGCGGCTGCTGCTGGTGGGCGACCCCGATCAGCTCCCGGCGGTGGGCGCGGGGAATCTGTTCTCCGACCTTATCCGCAGCGGCATCGTGAAGACCGTGCGGCTGACGGAAATTTTCCGGCAGGCGCAGCAAAGCCTGATCGTTATGAACGCGCACGCCATCAACCACGGCGAGCTGCCGGTGCTGAACGCGACCGACCGGGACTTTTTCTTCCTGCGGCGCGGGCGCGGCGAGGCGGTGGTGCAGACGATCTGCGAGCTGTGCGCGGCGAGGCTGCCGAAAAATATGGGCATCCAGCCGGCGGACATTCAGGTGCTCTCGCCCACGCGCAAGCACGAAACGGGCACAAAAGAGCTCAATCGCGCCCTGCAGGCGGTGCTCAATCCGCCCGTGCCGGGCAAGCGCGAGAAGCAATACGGCGATTTTTGCTACCGCGAGGGCGATCGGGTAATGCAAATCCGCAACAATTATGATATACTATGGAAAAGGGCGGACGGGCTCGGCGCGGGCGCGGGCATTTTTAACGGCGACATCGGGCGCATCCGCGAGATAAACTTCCAGCAGGAGACCGTCGCGGTCGTGTTTGATGACGAGCGCGAGGCGAGCTACGGCTTTGATATGCTGGGCGAACTCGAGCCCGCGTATGCGATGACCGTGCACAAGAGCCAGGGCAGCGAATACCGCGCGGTGATTTTGGCGGTGCACAGCGGGTCGTCATATCTGCTCACGCGCAGCGTCCTGTACACGGCGGTGACGCGTGCGCGGGAGCTGCTGATCTTAGTAGGCAGCGACGAAGCCGTCGCCGCCATGGTGCGAAACGACCGCCAGCAGCGCCGCTACAGCGGGCTGAAGCTGCGGCTGGAAAAGAAGTCAGAATGCTGAAAAAGGTTTTTGAGGCGCTGCTCGATCTCATTTATCCGCCGCGCTGCATCATCTGCCAGCGGTTCATCGAGCCGAAGGAAAAGCCGGTCTGCCGCGCGTGCCTCGATCTGCTGCCCGATTACGAGGGCGCAGACCCGCAGGTCAAATACGCGCAGCGGTGCGTGGCGACGTTTTTCTACGAGAAGGACCTGCGCGAGGCGTTTTTACGCTACAAATTTCAGAACCATGATTTTTACGCCGATCAGTTCGGCAAATGGATGTGCGTGACCATCCGCGACAAGCTGGAGGGGCGCTATGACTGCATCACCTATGCGCCGGTCAGCCGCCAGCGCCTGCGTGAGCGCGGCTTTGATCAGTCAGAGTGTCTGTGCATGGCGATCGCGCGCGAGCTGGGTCTGCCGGTGGAGCGGTTGCTGCAAAAAACGCGGCACACAAAACGGCAGTCGGAGCTGAACGACGCGTCCATGCGCGCGGCGAACGCCTCGGGCGCATATAGCGTGGTCGATCCCGCCAAGGTCGCGGGGCGGCGAATTTTGCTGATCGACGATATTGTAACGACGGGCGCAACGCTTGCCGAATGCAGCCGGGTGCTGCGCACGGCGGGCGCGGAATCGGTCGTCTGCGCCGTGCTGGCGGCGGCGCGCAGCGATAAAGAAAGGTGACAATGCGATGAAGATCAAACTATCCAGAGATATTGGCATCGACCTCGGGACGGCGAATATCCTGCTGTATGAGCAGGGCAAGGGCATCGTGCTGCGCGAGCCGTCGGTCGTGGCTGTGGATAAAAATACGGGTAAGGTCTTGCAGGTGGGCGCGGCGGCGCGCAATATGCTGGGCAGAACGCCGGGCAACATCGTGGCGGTGCGCCCGCTGCGCGACGGCGTGATCTCCGACTATGAGATGACGGAGAAAATGCTGGAGCAGTTCCTCAAAAAGATCGGCGGCTTTTCGCTGGTCAAGCCCCGCGTGATCGTGAGCGTGCCGAGCGGCGTGACCGAGGTCGAGGAGCGCGCGGTCATTCAGGCGACGATGGAAGCCGGCGCGCGGCGCGTGTACCTCATCGAAGAGCCGTTCGCGGCGGCGCTGGGCGCGAAGCTGTCGATCAGCGGACCGGACGGGCACATGGTGGTGGACATCGGCGGCGGCACGACGGATATTGCCGTGCTGAGCCTGAACGGCATCTCTAATTCGTCGTCCATTAAGATCGCGGGCGACACGTTTGACGAGGCGACGATCGCTTTTTTGCGCAAGCGCTACGGGCTGCTGGTGGGGCAGAACACCGCCGAGACGGTGAAAATGACCATCGGCTGCGTCAGCGAGCGCCCGGAGGAGACGAGTATGCTCGTGAAGGGGCGCGACCTCAAAACGGGGCTTCCGAAGGAGCAGATGATCTCGTCGAGCGAGCTGATGGAGGCGTACAAGCGCCCCGCGCGGCAGATCGTGGACGAGGTGCTGGCGGTGCTGGAGAGCAGCGCGCCGGAGCTGGTGGCGGACATTGCGCAGAACGGCATTGTGATGACCGGCGGCGGCAGCCTGCTGTATGGCTTTGACCGGCTGATCGAGGAGCGGACGGACATCGCCTGCTCCATCGCGGACGACGCCGATTCGTGCGTCGCCTACGGCTGCGGCAAGAGCCTGCAATGGATCAACTCTATGCAGGAGGGCACGATCAACATCGCCCGCCGCAAGCTGATGAAGGAATAAGGAAAACGCCCGCAGGCACAAGCCTGCGGGCGTTTTAATGAATAATTTGGCATTTCTCTGCGGCAGCGGTGATTTGCACAATCCAAATGGCTTCCCCTGGGGGTCGATTCCCCCTATCAGGGGGAAATGCCCCGAAGGGGCAAAGAGGGTAGGGATAGCTGGCGCTTCGCGCCACCTTCCCCGAGGGGAAGGCATGGGTGCGCACAAATTTGCCGGATTTGCAAAAGTCCAAGGCTTCCCTTGGTGACCAAGGGAAGCTGTCAGCCGAAGGCTGACTGAAGGGATCAGAACGTCGCAGGTTTGCAGAGCGCCACCCGGTGGTGCGGCAAAACGTACACCTTCTCATCCCTTCCGTCACGGCTTCGCCGTGCCACCGTCTCGCTGCGGCTCGGTCACGGCGTGGGTCTGACAGCCCACCGGGCTGTCATTCAGCACCACGCCGCCGCTTCGCTACCTTGGTCACCAAGGGGAGGCTTTGGTGCTATCTATTCCGCATTGGTGCGCCATATTCGCAACATTGTACCGCAGGGGAGGGGCAGAGCCCCTCCCCTACGGCATGATTGCCAGATCATGCGTTATCCGCTTCCAGCAGCTCCTTCGCCTTCCTGGCAACCACGACCTCCTCGTTCGTATCCAACACGATCACACGCACGGGGGCGTCCTCTATGGAAATATCGCTGCCGGTGACGGCGTGGCGGTTCTTTTCGCCGTCGAGGCGCACGCCGAGGAACTCCAGACCGCTCAGCGCCAGCGCGCGGATGGTGGGGCTGTGGCGTCCGATGCCGCCGCCAAAGACGATGGCGTCCAGCCCACCCATGGCGGCGGCGTAAGAGCCGATGTATTTTTTGATGCTGTAGGCATAGTGCAAAATGGCGTTCAGCGCGTCGTCATTGCCCGCCTCCGCCGCCTGCTCCACGTCGCGCAGGTCGCCGGAGACGCCGCTCATGCCGAGAAAGCCGCTCTTCGTTTGCAGCATGGTCTTGATCTCCGGCAGGCTCATGCCGCATTCTTCGGCAAGATAAAAGATGACATACGGGTCAATATCGCCGCAGCGGTTGTTCTGCATCACGCCGCACTGGAGCGAAATGCCCATGGATGTGTCGATGCTCTGCCCGTTTTTGACGGCGCAGAGGCTGCCGCTGCCGCCAAGGTGGCAGCTCACGAGCTTGAGGTCCGTGCGGTCGAGCGCGTCAGCGACCCACGCGGACATATACTCGTGCGACGCGCCGTGAAAGCCGTAGCGGCGGATGTCATATTTGCGCGAAAGCTCGATGGGAATGGAATACAGGCTCGCCTCGGGCGGCATGGTCTGGTGGAACGCCGTCTCGAACGCGCCGATGAGAGGCGTATCGGGCAGCAGCTCGCGGAACTGGCGGATGGCGGCGATATAGGGCGGGTTGTGTGCCGGGGCGACGGCGTTGAACGCCGCCATTTTTTGCAGCACATCCTCGGTGAGGACCTGTACGCCCGACACGCCGCGCGCGTGCACGACCTTGAAGCCGACGCAGGACAGCTCGGAGAGCGCCGCCAGCGCCCCGCCGAGGAGCTGCGCGAGCATTCGCTCGATCGCCTCGCGGTGGGTAGGGAAGGCGGCGGACTCGGACAGCTCGTCACCGCTCGTGTGGTCCTTGGCGTAAAAGCGTCCGACCGCCTGCCCGACGCGCTCCGCGCCGCCGGAGGCGAGCACGCGCTCGCCGCGCGAAAAGTCGAAAAGCTGATATTTGAGCGAGGTACTGCCGACGTTGCAGATGAGAATTTTCATACGGTCGTTCCTTCCTTTGTGTGCATTCTTGCGCTTAGTATACCAGATCTCCGGCGATTTCACAACGGATTTGTGCCGCTCCCGGCGACGAGGCGGTACAATCGCGTGAGATACGTCCAGTCGAGCTGGCAGATCGAACCGTTTATGGGCAGATCGCTTTTTTGCTGCAGCCAGCGCACGGCGGCGACGGACGGTGCGTCGTGCACGCCCGTGACGGCAAGGCGCGGCATGGCGGGGAAGGTCTGCCGGATGGCGACGAGCATCGACTGGATGGGGAACAGGTGCGTATTTTGCTCGCCGGGGGCGATGACCTGCTCCGGCTGCCAGACGATATTAAGCGCCGAGGCGGGCGCGTAGGACGGCAGCGCATTGTGATAGGCGTTTACGATATGCAGCCACGTTGTATGATCCGTCCGCCCGGTCTGCGGCAGATCGCGCAAGCGCTGAAACGCAGAGACGCTGCGGGCAGTCCGCTCGCCATAGATCCCGTCGGGCGTGACGGTGGGGATACCCGGCTCGGCGCGGGCAAGCAGCGCCAGCATGGTTTGCAGGCTGAAAATGGGCGCGCCGATGAACATACCTTCCTGTCTCATGCCATTCCCTCCTGATCCTGTGCGCCGGTTTCGAGCGTTTGCCCGGGGAATTGGACGAAGCGCGTGGTGTCGGCATAGGACGCCTCTGCGTCCGCGCCGTTTGGAAACAGTGCGTCGCTGGAAAAAATGACCTCCTCTATGGAGGCATACTGGCGGTAGAGCGCGTTCCAGGTCTGCTCGGTAACGCTGCCGCTCGCCTCCTGACCGTCATAGCTCTGGAAGGCGGCGACTGCCTGCCGCGTCGCTTCGTCGTAAACGCCCGTCTGCTCAACGGCGGGAAGCTGCTGCACGAATTGCCCGATGACGCGCAGCAGATATTGCAGAACATTCACGGCATCGCCGCGATCGCCGAGGGTAAGCTCGCCGGAATACTCGAAGCTTGCCACCGTGTAGCGCAGGCCCTCCGATTGCAGCTCTGCCAGATTCAGAATGGCGACGTAAATGCGCACGATCTGATACCACGTCGCGCGTCCGACCACGCCGTCTACCGTGAGGGAAAAGATGGACTGAAACGCGCGGACGGCGTTCAGCATCGCCTCACCGAAGAGGTTGCTGACGGGGATCTTGGGGATGGCCGGGTAGTTCTGTGAGATGCGGTTGAGCGCAGTCTGCAAATAGCCTACATATGGACCGACCGAGCCGACGCGCAGCGGCGTGCCGGGATAAGACTCCGAGGCGGTCTGGACGGGCGCGTTCACGACCAGCTCCACATTGTCGCCGTAGTAATTGCGCAGGATCTCCACACTGTTTGCACCCGCCTGCGCCAGCTCCTGTGAGCCCCATTGGCTCAGACCCTCGCAGGTCGAGGTCGTACCGTTGCAGAATTTTGCCGCCAGCGGCTCAAAAAAGCCCTTGCGGCGGATGTAGTCGTTAAACAGCTCGTCAACCAGCTCGGAAATATTTTCATAGACGCTGCGCCCGTTGATGAACCGCTGGTCGTAGGCGGTGGTGTTGGTGATGTCAAAGTCATAGCCCCGGCTGCGGTAATACTCGGTGTAGACGCGGTTGAGCGCATAGGACACGATGGCGAAGATGTTCGCCCGCAGGGCAGAAATGCCCCAGGTGGGGTATATTTCGCTGGATACGACGTTTTTTACATAGTCCGCAAACGCGATGGTGATATTGACGGCGTCGCTGTCCGGTGCGCCGAGGTGGACGATGATCGTCTCCGGGATGTAGGGCGGTGTAAAGACCATAGCCACATCCCTCCTAAAGCGCTTGAGCCGGGGTGTCAATGACCTCGGTGCGGTCATACAGCTCCGGCAGCTGGGCGGTGGGTGTGAGCTGGATGTCCTGAAGCGTCTGGATGCCGGTGAAGATCTGGGCGCCGCGCACCAGCACGCGGTCATATCCGCTCAGGTCTGTGAATACGTCAAGCTGCGCATAGGGCGTTTTGCCCGCTGAGGAAATGCTGGCCG
>CALACZ010000041.1 GCA_937890735.1 uncultured Bacillota bacterium | reverse complement strand
CCTCGTGGGAACGTCCCCAAAACGAGCGCCACAACGGGCTGTTTCGAGCCTTCGTTCCGAAGGGCGCGTCCATGGAGGCTTTCTCTGCTGAGGATATCCTGGCTGCGGCTGATGAATTGAACGGGCGGCCTCGCAAGAAGCTGGGCTACCGCACCCCGGAGGAACTGTTTGACGAGTTTCTCGACTCTGTTTACGCAGCCGATGGCTGCGGCAGCATCGCCCAGGATGGAAGCCAGCGACTCCCATCCTGACCGATGCTCTGATTCACGAATTTCTACCGTGCACATGTCCAACTTGCACTTGCAATTTGCGCAAGATTTTTAATAAGAACTAGTATAATAAGTAATAGTGGATCGTGAAGAAGTAAACTTGGCGGAGGTCTTTCGCAGCGCGGCTGATCGCACACAAAACGCGCCCCGGTCGTTTGACCGGGGCGCGTGTCTGCGTTATTTTGCGCTCAAAGCGTCAGCCCGTAGCCGATGCAGCTGACGGCGGCGACCAGATTTACGCCGGTCGCCGTCAAGACCAGCAGCTCCCAGGCGATTTTGCGGCGCAGCCGTCCTGTGGGGCGCACCTGCAAAACGGCGATGCTCACGAGGTATAAGACCGGCAGGAAATAGCGCCCCTGCAAGCCCATGATCGTATCATTCCCGGGCTCGGTCCACTGGATATACAGCGCCGTGCACGTCAGCAGCGCCACGCCGAAGGCGGACACGAGCGCCAGCCAACCGTCGCGTTTTTGCGTGAGCATCCCGTCCCCCTCGCGGCGCGAAAAGACCGCCGTCAGCACGATGAGCACAAGGTATCCGTAGGTCAGAAGCCTACTGTTGCGCACGCCGCCGACCCCCATGCCGATGCCCATCATCTGCTCCAGCAGCGTCCTGCCCTGCACGCGCAGCGTGCGCAGCAGAATGCGGCAGTAGCCGAGCGGATCGTGCAGAAGGGCGGCGATCTGCGTGCCGCTGGTGGAGTACCCGGCGGCAAGATAGCGCGACGAGACGGCGAGCCAGCCCAGCCCCGCGCCGAGCGCCAACACGACCAGCCCCGCGAGATTCCACCAATACCGTTTTCTGCTCCCGAAGCGCTCCGGCGAGAGCACGAAGAAGAACAGGCACACCGGCAGATACACGATCTTGCACTGCGAGAGCATCAGAACGAGCAGATACAGCGGCACGAGCTGCCGCGTGCGCAGCCGCCCCTGCGTGCCGTACTGCAAATGCAGCACGTACGCCAGCCACAGCGCCACGACCGCCAGCGTCAGCCCGTCGGCGGACATCGACCCCGCCTTGTGCACATAGATCGGCGTGAGCAGCAAAAGCGCGGGCAGCGCCCTGGAAAACGGGAACAGCTTCACCGCGAGTGTGCAGAGCAGCGCCACAACGATGAGGTTCGCCAGCCGCCCGGCGTATAAGATCACGAGCGCGCGGTCCGTCACGAGATTTGCGATCGCAATGCCCGCCGCGTGCGGCAGGTAGCTCAGGGGCGAATAAAGCGCCGAGCCGGGGAAGTCGTAGGCGACCGGGTTTGCCCGGTCGATGCGCGCGTCCCACGCGACGCGAATATCGTCATAGCCCGTTGCGGCGTAGTCCGAGAGCGACTCCGGGATCAGCCCGTCCGGCAGGAAGTCGCCCACGCTGCCGTCCGGCAGCGCCTGCGGCGCGCGCAGCACCGCGATCTCATAGCTGCGCAGAAAATGCTGCGGCTCGTCCGACACCTGCAAGATCGGCACGGCGGCGAGATACAGCAGCCCGCAGACGAGAAACGCCGCAAAAAACACCCGGTGCGCCTGCCGCGGCGCGCGCAGCACGAACACGCTCAGCAGCGTGAGCACCGCGGCGGGCAGCAGCGCCCAGTACCAGTGCGCCAGCATCCCATAGCGCCGCAGCGCCAGCACGGCAAAGCCCGTAAAGCCCAAAATCAGAACAGCCGCGGCGATCTCGCGCCACCGGCGGCGGATAAAGCTCAATAGTCTCACGTCCCTTCTGCCCATATCATACCATATCCTTCGATCGCGCGCAACGGCACGCGCGGTGTAAAAACTCTTTGCTTTTTGCCATATTATTTGTATAATGTAGGGAGAACTGAGGAAAGGGGGCGGAGAGTCTGAAAACGCTTGTCATCATCCCGGCGTTCAATGAGCAGGCGGCGATCGTGCCGTTTGTGGAGGAATTAAAGGCTGTCTGCCCCGCGTGCGATTTTGTCGTCATCAACGACTGCTCGCGCGATGAGACGGGCGCGCTCTGCCGTGCACACGGCTACCCGACCGTGAATCTGCCGGTCAATCTCGGCATCGGCGGCGCGGTGCAGACGGGGTATTTGTATGCGCTTGAAAACGACTATGACATCGCCGTGCAGATGGACGGCGACGGGCAGCACGACCCGCGCGACCTCGCGGCGCTGCTCGCGCCCATCGAGCGCGGCGAGGCGGATCTTGCCATCGGCTCGCGCTTTGTGACGGGCGAGGGCTTTCAGTCCACGCCGCTGCGGCGGCTTGGCATCGGCATTTTGCGCGGGGCGGTGCGGCTGCGCACGCGCCATACCGTCACCGATCCCACCAGCGGCTACCGCGCGGCGAACCGGCGCGTGATTGAGCTGTTCGCGCACGATTACGCGCAGGATTATCCCGAGCCGGAGTCGCTCGTCACGGCGCTCAAATCCGGCGCGCGGGTGTGCGATGTGCCGGCGGCGATGCGCGCGCGGCAGGGCGGCGCGTCATCCATCAGCGAGTGGAAGTCCGTTTACTATATGCTCAAGGTCACGCTGGCGGTGCTCTTACACACGCCGCACGCCAAACTTTAAGGAGGAACGTCCATGTCTCCGACTTTGCGTCTGGTTTTGATCCTCGCCATGGCGGTCTATTTTACGGTGCTGCTGCTGTTTGTCCGCCGCCGTGGGCTGAATCTCAAATACTTTCTGCTGTGGCTCGTGATGGGCGCGGCGCTGTTCGTGCTCATCCTGTTCCCGGGCATCCTCACGGCGATGGCGCATCTTCTCTGCATCCAGAGCGAGATGAACGCGCTCATCTCCGCCGTGTGCTTCTTCATCATCCTGCTGGAAATTTCGCTCACGGCGATCGTCTCGCGGCTCAATGACAAGCTCACGCGCACCATCCAGCAGACGGCGCTGCTGGAAAAGCGCATCCGCGCGCTGGAACAGGCGCTGGAGGAACAGGAGAGGGACGCATGATCGCACTGTTTGCAGCATATCTGCTGTTTTCCGTGGGCGGGCTGGTGCTCTTCAAGCTCGGCACATCCTGCGCCGCCGTGCCGTTTTTCGAGCGGCTGCTGCATCTGCGCCTGAGCTGGGTGAGCATCGGCGGCTGCTGCTGCTATGTGGTGAGCTTTCTGCTGTACCTGCTGCTCGTCAGCCGCGGTGAGCTGAGTATCCTCTTCCCCATCGCAACGGGCGTGTCATGCATTCTCGTCCTCATCGCCTCCGCCCTCATCCTGCGCGAGACGGTCACCCCCCTCAACTGGGTCGGCGCGGCGGTCATCGTCATTGGAATTTTGCTCATAAATCTGGGCAGACATTAAACGCAAATGCCCCCGTCCGCCCCTACGGGTGCGTGCGTATCTGCATCGGTGCATTCAATTTTGTGATGTTGTACAGCGCGGGCGGGGCAGAGCCCCTCCCCTACGTTACGACTAAGATCGCGGTTTCCTCCGTAATATGAAACCGCACCCCCGACCAAACGGTCGGGGGTGCGGTTTGCATTTTTTACTTTTCAGCCTTGATCGCTGCCTGTGCGGCAGCGAGGCGGGCAATGGGAACACGGAACGGGCTGCACGAAACGTAGCTCAGACCGATGTTATGGCAGAACTCGACGGTGGACGGATCGCCGCCCTGCTCGCCGCAGATGCCCAGCTTGATGTCCGGGCGGGTCTGACGACCCAGCTCACAAGCCATCTTCACCAGACGGCCCACGCCAGCCTGATCGAGCTTGGAGAACGGATCGGACTCGTAGATCTTGCGGTCGTAGTACGAGGCAAGGAACTTGCCCGCGTCGTCACGGGAGAAGCCGAAGGTCATCTGCGTCAGGTCGTTCGTGCCGAAGGAGAAGAACGCCGCTTCCTTGGCAATATCGTCGGCGGTGAGCGCCGCGCGCGGGATCTCGATCATCGTGCCGACCTTGTATTCCATGTCGCTGCCGGCAGCCTTGATGATCTTCCTGGCGACCTGGTCGATGACGGACTTGACGTAAGCCAGCTCGCGCGCCTCGCCGACCAGCGGGACCATGATCTCGGGGACGATCTTCCATGCCGGACGGCGGCTGCGGACAGCCAGCGCCGCCTTGATGATCGCAGCGGTCTGCATCTTGGCAATTTCGGGATAGGTGACGTCCAGACGGCAGCCGCGGTGACCCATCATCGGGTTAAACTCATGCAGGCCCGCGATGACCTGATTGAGGTGCTCAACGGAGATGTTCATCTCCTTGGCGAGCTCTTCGATGTCCTTCGGGTCAGTCGGAACGAACTCGTGGAGGGGCGGATCGAGCAGACGGATGGTGACCGGGCGGCCCTTCATCGCCTCGTAGATCGCTTCAAAGTCGCCCTGCTGGATCGGCTCGAGCTTGGCAAGCGCCTTTTCGCGCTGCTCGGCGGTCTCGGAGACGATCATCTCGCGGATCGCCTTGATGCGGTCCGCCTCAAAGAACATATGCTCGGTACGGCACAGACCGATGCCCTCTGCGCCGAAGGCTGCCGCCTGCTCCGCGTCGCGCGGGGTGTCGGCGTTCGTGCGCACGCCCAGCTTGCGGAACTTGTCCGCCCAGGTCATGATGCGGTCAAAGTTACCGGAGATGGCAGCCGCTGTGGTCTTGATCTTTTCGCCGTAGATGTTGCCGGTCGAGCCGTCGATGGAGATCCAGTCGCCCTCTTTATAGACCTTACCGCCCAGCTCAAAGGACTTGGCTTCCTCGTTCATCTTGATCGCGCCGCAGCCGGAGACACAGCAGGTGCCCATGCCGCGCGCCACGACCGCCGCGTGCGACGTCATGCCGCCGCGCACCGTGAGAACGCCCTGCGAGTAGTGCATACCCTCGATGTCCTCCGGGCTGGTCTCCAGACGGACCAGCACGACCTTCTGACCGTTCTTGCCCCAGTCGGTCGCGGTCTCGGCGGTAAAGACGATCTTGCCGCACGCCGCGCCGGGGGACGCCGCCAGACCCGTGCCGATGACCTTTGCCTTCTTGAGCGCCGCGGCGTCAAACGTCGGGTGCAGCAGTGCGTCCAGGCTCTTCGGGTCGATCATGGCGACGGCTTCTTTTTCGGTGATCATGCCCTCATCGACCAGATCGCAGGCGATCTTCATCGCGGCGGCAGCGGTGCGCTTGCCGTTGCGGGTCTGGAGCATATACAGCTTCTTGTTTTCGATCGTGAACTCCATGTCCTGCATATCGCGGTAGTGGTACTCCAGCTTCTTGCAGATGTCCACGAACTGCGCATACGCCTCCGGCATGACCTCGGCGAGCTGGTCGATGGTCTGCGGGGTGCGGATGCCGGCGACGACGTCCTCGCCCTGCGCGTTCATCAGGAACTCGCCAAAGAGCTTCTTTTCGCCGGTGGCGGGGTTGCGGGTAAAGGCGACGCCCGTGCCGGACGTATCGCCCATATTGCCGAACACCATGGACTGGACGTTGACGGCGGTGCCCCAGTCGGAGGGGATGTCGTTCATACGGCGGTAGTAGATGGCGCGGGGGTTATCCCAGGAGCGGAACACCGCCTTGATGGCGCCCATGAGCTGGACCTTCGGATCCTGCGGGAACTCTTCGCCAAGCTTCTCACGGTATTCCTGCTTGAATTTATCCGCCAGCTCCTTGAGATCGTCGGCGGTCAGCTCGGTGTCGAGCGTGACGCCGCGCGCTTCCTTCATCTCGTCGATGAGCTGCTCAAAATACTTCTTGCCGACCTCCATAACAACGTCGGAGTACATCTGGATAAAGCGGCGGTAGGAGTCGTAGGCAAAGCGGGGGTTGTTGGTCTTTTTCGCGAATGCGACGACGACCTCGTCGTTCAGACCCAGGTTCAGGATGGTGTCCATCATGCCGGGCATGGACGCGCGCGCGCCGGAGCGCACGGACACGAGCAGCGGGTTATACAGATCGCCGAATTTCTTGCCGGTCATTTCCTCCAGCTTTTCGACGTATTCCATGATCTCCGCCTCGATCTCGGAATTGATCTGACGGTCGTCCTTGTAATACTGCGTGCAGGCTTCGGTGGTGATGGTGAAGCCCTGCGGAACGGGCATGCCCAGATTGGTCATCTCCGCCAGGTTTGCGCCCTTGCCGCCGAGCAGCTCACGCATATGCTCGTTGCCCTCGGAGAACAGATATACGAACTTGTGTGCCATGGTGTACCCCTTTCTCAATTGGACCTGAAACACGCCGTTTCGGTCAAAACTTTTTCTGTTTTCTTTGATTTTCAGACAAATATATACTATATCATATTCCGAACCGTTTGCAAGCTGAAAATCTGACTGTTTCCTTACAAATTTTTAGGCATCTGCACAAAAATACGCGCGCCGAACGGCGCGCGATGGCGTATTTTTTGAGATTTTGTACAAAAATCGGCTCATTTCCCCTTGCGCGGCTGCTTGGGGATATGGATGGTCAGGATGATCTCGCGGTCGGTCTCGCGGCGGTCGCTGCACGCGCCGATGCCCGCCTCCCGCGCCACATCCAGATGGTGCTGCACGGCGTTGAGGAGCACTCGCGCGTCGCGCAGCAGAAATCCGCCGAACTGCGGGCGCGGCACGCGCGGACGGCACTGCGCGTCCACATATTCCTCCAGCCGCGCCACGCTCCAATGTCCCTCCGAGGCAAGGCGCGCCGCACGGCGCTGCGCGTCCGCGTCCGGCAGCCGCAAAAGCGCCCGCGCGTGCCGCTCGCCGAGCCCCGCGCCGCGCAGCGTCTGCAAAACGTCCTCCGGCAGGCGCAGGATGCGCAGCTTGTTCGCCACCGCCGACTGGCTCATGCCCAGCCGCCGCGCCGCCTGCTCCTGTGTGACGGAAAAGCGCTGCATCAGCCGCGCGATGCCCAGCGCCTGCTCCCAGAAGTCGAGGTCGCGCCGCTGGATATTTTCGATGAGCGCCAGCATCGCCGACGCCTCCTCGTCCGCGCCCACCGGCAGGCACGGCACGGCGCGCAGCCCCGCGAGCTTTGCCGCCCGCAGCCGCCGCTCGCCCGCGATGAGCTCCGGGCCGTCCGCCGTCAGGCGCACGCTCAGCGGCTGCAAAACGCCGTATTGCCGGATAGAGTCCGCCAGCGCCTGCAAGCCCTCCGGGTCAAACACGCCGCGCGGCTGCGCGGGATTCGGGCGCAGCTCGTCCACCGGGATCAGAACCACCCGCGCCCCGGCAGCGCCGCAAGTCACCAAAGCCATCAACCCCTCCCCGCGCCCCGGTCATTTGCAGGCGCGAGGTTATTGTAAACCAGCCGGAATAAAAAATCGCACGAATGCGAGCAACCACGGGGGAATTTTTCGCTGTAACGTTGGGATAAGCAGATAGCCGTTATTTCGTCGTAACGTATGGAAGGGGCTTGCCCCTCCCGCTGGTTGGCATCAGCGGATTTCGCACGCACCGTAGGGCGGAATGCACCAAATAGCTTCCCCTGGGGGTCGATTCCCCCTATCAGGGGGAAATGCCCCGAAGGGGCAAAGAGGGTAGGGATAGCTGTCAGCCGAAGGCTGACTGATGAGGGTTGGGGAGCACTGGCGGATAGCTTAGCAGTTATGCTAAAACGCGACTGCTCCCCGCCCCTCATCCGTCTCGCTGCGCGAGCCACCTTCCCCGAGGGGAAGGCATGGGTGCGTGCCAATTTGCCGGGTTTGCTAAAATCCAAGACTTCCCTTGGTCACCAAGGGGAGGCTTGGACTTCTGTAAATCGCCGTTTCTCACATGAGCGGCGCAAATATTCTCAGCAGACTCCGTCCCAGTCTCTGGTACAGGTGGACGTGCTTGCAGCGCTGGTAGGTGATCTCGCGGCAGTCGGGGAACGTGACGCGGAAATCCGCGCTCACCTGCGCGACGGACGGGTCGTCGTAGAGATACACCGCGTCCTCAAAATGCAGGTACAGGCTGCGGAAGTCCATATTCACCGTGCCCACGACCGCACGGCAGTCGTCCGCCATGCAGATCTTCGAGTGGATGAAGCCGGGGCGGTACTCGAAAATGCGCACGCCCGCCTCGGTGAGCACCTCGTAATTCGCCCGCGTCACCGCGTGCACATACCACTTATCCGGCGTGCCGGGCGTGATGATGCGCACGTCTACGCCCGTTTTGGCGGCGATGCACAGGGCGCTGGTCATTTTGTCGTCCAGAATGAGATACGGCGTCATGATCCACACATGGTCGTGCGCGCTCTGGATGAGGCTCTGGAACGTCGTCGCGCCCACGTCCTCATAGTCCAGCGGGCTGTCGGAAAACGGCTGCACATAGCCGCAGCCGGCGAGCTTGCCGAAGTCCAGCGGGCGGAACGCCGCCAGCTCCTCTTCCTCTGCCTTGAGGCAGTCCCACATCGTGAGGAACATCACCGTCATCGACCACGCCGCCTCGCCGCGCACAAGGATGCCGCAGTCCTTCCAGTGCCCATGCGGCGAGGTCTTGTTGATGTATTCATCCGCCAGATTGATGCCGCCCGTAAAGGCGCGCTTGCCGTCCACGATCAGGAGCTTGCGGTGGTCGCGGTTGTTGAGCCGCCCGGAGACGATCGGCACGAACGGATTGAACACCCGCGCCTGAATGCCCAGCTCCGCGAGCTGCTTGCAGTAATTCGCCGGCAGGCGCGTGATGCAGCCGAAATCGTCGTATAACACGCGCACATCCACGCCCTGCGCCGCCTTGCGGGCGAGAATTTTCAGAATGGAGTCCCACATCTGCCCGCGCGCGATGATGAAATATTCGAGGAAAATATAGTGCTCTGCCTGCTCCAGCTCCTCCAGCATCCGGCGGAAGCACGCCTCGCCGGAGGGAAAATACACTGCGTCGGAGTTGTGATAGATGGGGTAGCCCGCGCTGCCGTGCAGATAGCGTGCCAGATTGTGCGCCGCCGCGTCCTCTTGAGAGAGCGACTGCATCACCGTCTTGTCCTGCCGCAGCGCAAGCTGCGTCTGCGTGCGCAGCCCGCTCAGCCGCCGCCACACGGGGCGCGACGAGCGATTGCCCGCGAAAAGCAGATAGATCGTCAGACCCACGACCGGGAAGGCGAAGATCAGCACGATCCACGCGATCTTATAGCTCGGATTGCCGCGCCCGGTGGTGATGATATAAAAGATCGCCAGCCACGACAGGACGGACAGCGTCACGTTCAGCCATTTTTCGTATTCCTGAAGCCACAGCACGCCGGACAGGATCACGCCCACCTGCACCAGGATCGCCAGCGACACGATCACGACCCGCTGGAACAGCAGCTTTGTCAAATTCCGCACAGCCACTCCCCCTTTTATATTATTATACACGACCCGCCGCCCGGATACAAGAGAAGAAACTTTTGTTCTAAAAATAGTTGTATGTAT